>NZ_JAXCWE010000012.1:0-189051 GCF_034045265.1 Pedobacter sp. CFBP9032
CTTATAAACGAAAAAATAGCAGCCGGAATGAACCAACTGCTATTTAAATCGTAATTTTATTTAATTATTAATCCTGTATCAAATTTTCAGGACTAGTCACCTTTTAGGATTGTACCACCAGCCAACTTAGATTTTACTTTTTTTATCTGTGAAATTACAGGCATGGTTTTTCTGTTGGTGAGATACCAACTGATAGATGGAGCAGATTGAATTCCCTGATTTTAAAAAGTATTAGACCGAAGAGTTTTAGCCCATTAATTTGAGAATTATAGACGTTAGTTTTCTGTTAGGTAGACAAAAGATAGATGTGACACTTTAAGTTCTTTACTTAACAGTTTATTTGGGTTAAATAAACCGTAGAGATCGTGCCCTTGGTTTGCGGTAAATAAGGATAAACTGAAAAATTCACAAGTCTTTCTGAACAAAAAAAAACTATCTCAATTTTCATTAAGATAGCTTTAAATATATGTTTTGTTAGTTGTTAACTAGTCTTCAGAATAGGTAATATCATTCACATGCTTGTCAATTTCCCATCTTCCAGTTCCTTCTTCTCCAATTACTTCGAATAATTCCAGTGCACGGCGAGCTTTATATTCTTCTTCACGTTGTTCTTTCAAGAACCAGTTTAGAAACTCCATCGTAACGAAATCTTGCTCTTTTAAACATCTCGACGCCAAGTTTTTGAAACTTTGTGTGATGGCAATTTCTGCCTCCAAAGCATCTTCAAATACTTCTCTAAAACCCGCGAAATCATATTTAATACCAGTTACTTCTGGAGAAATAGCATTTCCGCCCATATCCAATACGTACTTGAACAATTTTAATTGGTGAGCTCTTTCTTCCTCAGATTGTTTAGTAAAATAATCTGCTGAAAAGTCGTAACCGTTTTGGTTACACCAAGATGCCATTGATAAATATAGTGATGAGGAGTGTGCCTCTTTTTTAATCTGCTGATTTAAAAGTGTTTCAATATCCTGAGATATTAAACATTTAATACGCATTAAATCTTTCATAATTTTTGTGCTTTAATAACAATACAAATGTAACACAGAATTGTTCAGTATTGTAAATTATTTACTATATGAAATTAGTCTAAATTGCTGATGGATAAGTATTTATAATGAGTTTAAATAAAGGAAGGTTAGAGGAGAGAATTGATAAGAGAAGAATAGGTAACGGGAAAGAGATAGGGGGAGGGGTTAGGGATTAAAAATGGATATGAAAAGTTTGAAATAGGCGATTTCTATAATACTAAATTTTGGTTATAGTTACTTAGCTTAGAAATAGCAAAATCAATAAAATAAAGAAATGGTACTATAGGTTATGGTCGCAATAACCAAAAAAAGAATCAACCCGAAACGCTAAACAACCAGCCTGTGCAGGCAATCGTTAACCATGTGGTTTAATGTAAACATGGTAAAAGTTCCTTGTAACAGATCTTTAAGTGAGATAATTTCTAATGCACTTAATAAGTAGATATGTTCGCAACCATTGAAAGTAACCAATTCGAAATCGGCTCTTTGCGTATTTAGCAATAAAGCTTCGATGTCAATCTCTTCAACAACTTTCTTTAACTTTTGAAGTGATAAGCAATTGTAGCGGGCAAACTTACCGCCGAAATCTACATAAAAGCAATTTAATTTATCAGATTGATAAACAGCACCTTCATTGTTAGAGAACACGTTAATTAATTCATTAATATCGATACAGGCTTTTTCCATCTCATGCGAAATTGATGATTATTTAGATTAAATACAAATAAATAAGCAAAATATTTGGGTGGATGCCAGGATGAATAAAATGAGTAACCGTTAAAAACTTTGATTTTACGCAACAATTAAAGATTTATTATTCCTTAGAATATTATTTAGAATGATTATAAATTATGTGTATCTTTGAAGATATTAATTTCAATTACCGCTAAGCTTTATCGCCATGATTGTTAGTGCCAGAATAGAACACCATCAGGATTTTCTCTTTAAGGAAGAGATACCCGATAAATATATAGCCGCGCATCGACTGTCTGAAAAAGGATTATCCATTAAAGAAACTCCTGCAGATATTCAAAATTATCAGTTATCCACAAACGGGCTTTTTCTTATTTATTCTGAAATGCGATTTGAAAAACCCACCCGTATACTTACAGAGATAAATGGAGAGGCCATTACCAGTCAGTTTATATTAACCAAAGAAGTTAATGTTCCGGATAAAAAGCAAAAGAGATATGGTTCCAGCAGGCACAATATTCGATATATCCCCTCATCAAAGCAGGCTTATGAGGTGAAACCTGATATTGATTTTATTTATTTCCTGATCGTACTCTCCAAAGATTATTACCTCAACCTGGTTGATTTATATTCTCCACTGCACGAGCATTTTGTTCAGGAAATGCAGAAGGGTAAAACCACTTCCTTTGGAGAAGAGGACCTGTTTGCCACGCATGAAATGCGTCATACCATAGCGGCCATCCGTTCTTCCAGACAAGAGGGTGAACTAAAAAGGCTTTTCACCGATGCGAGGATTACTGAGTTGATTCTATACCAGCTAGAGCAATTTAGCCAGTTTGCAGAAACCGGAAAGGAAGATCTGATTGAACGGGATATTCCAAAGTTAGAAGAAGCCAGAGAAATTCTCGAACAGCAATACATGGCACCGCCAACACATAAGCAACTTTCTAAAATGGTATTGCTCAATGAGTTTAAGCTGAGAAATGGATTTAAAAAGTATTTTGGAAGTACTATCTATGATTATATCACCAGGCTTAGAATGGAAAGTGCCAAGCGAATGATTATAGAAGAAAGAAAAAATATGTATGAGGTTGGTATACATGTTGGCTTTAAGCATCAGGCCAGTTTTACTAACGCTTTCAAAAAATACTACGGAATTCTCCCTAGTGAAATTAGGGTTTGATGATAAACCGATTTAAAATTGCACCAGTCTGCACGGATAGCTAATGGAAATTGACGGAATGCTATTCTACTTACCCATTTGAAATTTGATAAGTTAAGTTATTTAGCTGTTCATTAAAATGGATGTTTTCCTTTACACGCAGCGCTGCTAGTTTTTCCGGATCGGCTTCAGTTTCTGCTGTTTTTGCGAAGTTTGTATTAAATGTGCTGGCATCCAGAATAATTTCTTCAGGCACTACAATAGTTTTTAAACTTCTTAAATCGGTATGTGTTAATGCATGTACCGAAAAAGCAGTAAACATATGCTGTGGGGTAAGTACTTCTGCCGGAGCGCCATCCCACCATTTTCTGCCATCCTTCATCATGATGATTCTGTTGGCGTATTGAGCCGCAAGATTAACATCATGCAATACCATAATCACAATAAAACCCTTTTTTGCAAGGGCTTTGGCAATTGCCAGCGACTGGTGCTGATATTGCATATCCATATTGTTAATGGGTTCATCAAGAATGATTAAAGCTTGGTGACTATCCCAAACCTGGGCTAATGTGCGGGCCAAATGCACCCTTTGCTGTTCCCCACCAGATAAAGTTAGCATAGACCTTTCTGCAAAATTATTTAGCCCACAAATTTCCATGCTTTCTGCTACTGCTCTTTTATCTGCTGGTCCGGGCTGATTGCGGTATTTTCCATATCTGCCCATCATCGTTACTTCATAAGCGGAAAAACCTATACTGATCGGGTTTTGTTGCAGAAGCATCGCTCTTTTTGTAGCCAGTTCCTTTCTACTGTAGCCTGAAATCTCTTTACCATCAATCATAACCCTGCCTGATGATGGTTTACGTTCGCCAGAGAGCATGCTCATTAAGGTAGATTTACCAGCACCGTTTGCGCCAAGAATGGTAATGATTTCCCCGGATTTGGCACTAAAGGAAACATCTTTAATCAGGTACCGCTGGTTTTTCTGATAACTAACAGACTCTATTCTTAACATCATATCTTAATGGGTTAATTTGTTTTTATCACGGATGAGAATATAAAGGAATACTGGTGTACCAATTAATGCGGTAACCACACCAATTGGAAGTTCTATCGGCTGGATAACTAACCTGGCAACCAGATCAGAAAAAGTAAGCACCAATGCACCAAGAAGGGCAGATGCCGGAAGCACAAATTTATGGTCTACACCGCCAATGAGTCTCACCAAATGTGGCACCAGCAAGCCAACAAAACCAATAATTCCAGAAAAAGATACGGAGGCACCAACAGCCATGGTACATAATAAAACAACCATAGATTTGGTTAATCCCGGGTTTAAGCCAATCATCTCTGCCTGTTTTTCTCCGATGGCAAAAGCATTTAGCCCCTTTGAAAAAAAAGGAAGTAAAATCATGGGGATCATTACAAATGCGAGCAGGCAGCTAACATTCTGCCAGGTTGCCCCACCAAGACTGCCCAGCATCCAAAAAGTAATGCTTCGGAGTTGTTGTTCGTTCGCCAGGTAGCTGATTAAACCAGTAAGCGCACCCGCCATGGCGTTTATAGCAATCCCCACCAATAACATCGTTATTACATTGGCTTGTCCATCTGTTTTCGATAGATGATACACCAGCAGGGCGGCAATACCTGCGCCTGCAAATGCCCCGAAGGCCAACAGGTAATGGCCCAGAATTTCACTAAGCCCGGAAAACAGGAGTGTTTCGAAAGCGATAATTAATACGGCCAACAATGAGGCACCTGATGAAATGCCTATTAAACCAGGTTCGGCTAACGGATTTCTGAAAATACCTTGTATAGCTGCTCCCGAAATGCCCAGGGCTCCTCCAACCAGAATTCCCATTAAAACTCTGGGCATTCTGATCATCATGATAATCCCTTCATTTAATGGATTTATAGAAGGGTTGCTGGAAATACCAATGAATTTAAGCAACACCAAATAGGTTTCTTTGAGGGGAATACTCATCGAACCTAAAGAAAGAGATAAGCCAATGGAAAACAAGAGGGCAAAACTGAGGATAAGATAAATCAGAAGCCTTTTCATATTAATAAATTTTGGCATTTAATGTCCTGATGGCTTCTGCTAACCGGGTACTGAAGTTAATGAGCAAAGGACCATCCATTTCTATAATTTTTTTGTTCTTGCCAGCATTGGTGAAATTTACGCCCGGCATCTTTAAAATAGCATCCTTGCCGCCCAGGCTGCTTACTCCAAAATCAAACATCAAAATCACATCCGGATTGCTTTTAATTAAGGCTTCGGTCGTGTAAGGCTTAAATTCATTAAATTCCTGTATTGCATTTCTGCCTCCTGCAAGGTGGATGATTGCATCTATGCTACTGCCCTTGCCCGCTACATTCATAGTGCGTGTTCCGCGGGCATATATGAAAAGTACTTTCTGCAACTTTTGATTTTTTTTTAATTCATTTAATGCCTTTTGAATTGCTTGTTCGGCATTTCTGGCCACCATTTCTCCCTGATAACTCATTGCAATTGCGGCGGCAATCTGCCTGATAAATTTTAATGCACCTGCAACAGAATATTCCTGCCTGATCTGTACCACCCGCACCCCCATAGATTTAAACTGTGATAATTGTGCTTTAGAAAGGTCGCCATCAGGAGCCACAATAAGATCGGGATGAAAAGATAAAATTGATTCTACAGATAGCGCCCTGTTCCTGCTCACCTTTGGTAGCTTGTTTATTGTTTCAGGGTAAACACTCGTTACATCAACCGCTACGATATTTTTGCCGAGGCCAAGGGCAGAAACCGTTTCACTGATTGCTCCACTCAGGGTAACTATTCTTTTAGGCTGTGCAATTGTAACAGTGATAACAGATAACCATAAGGCCATCGTCAATATTATAATTTTTCTTCTATCCTTAAAACGCATTCCTGTTTATTTTCTGTGTGGCACAAAACAAGGCTTTAATTCTGCCAAATACAAGTGCGTGATGTTACCGATTCCGTTCAGCGCTAGTCTGGATATAAGTGCCTTATTTTTTTTAAGTAGCTGGATTATAGTTTTTTAGGTTTTTTGATCCGGGCGTAAAGTAAATCCTTTATGATTAAATGCGATGAAATAATACGGATAGAACAAAACAAAATACGGATGGAACAAAAGAAAATACGGATTGAACAAAGGGTATATGCGCACTAATGCAGATGTTTGCAGAGTTGTTATTTAGAATGATTAAAAATAGCAATCTTATTGACAATCATATCATTACCATAAAACTGATCAAAATCTTAAACCAATGAATAAATATCAAATCTTAAACTGTAAGGCACTGCAAGTTTTCTTTAGCGTTTTTATCTTGTTGATATCTTCTTGTACGAAAGATGAATTAGCACCCAATGAGGTTTTACAAGATGGGAACAGTACTGTAATTTCAGATCTTGCCGGCGATACGCAAGCTTCGATGGGGAGTGCAACCCCCGGAAAAGAGGTAAGGGCATTTTATACTTTTCTTTTCCGGTTTAAAGACCAGAAGCAAATATGGATCAGAACCCGGGCTGATTCTGCTCAATGGTTAAAAACCAAAGATTGGGATTTAGCTTTTACTGGGCCTTATAATAGTGAGGTTTATGTGAATGACAAAGATTACCAGTTTAATCCTGGTTATGGAGGGATTGCAGAAAGTGCCGTTGTGATGCTGGATCAAAATTACGATACGGTTAATCAGGCACCCACAGATCAGCTATTTAATGCCAGTACAATCACTAAAATTGGCTGGGCATCATCAGCCGGTGCTAACGGATGGTTTTTCTATAGCCTGAACACACATATCATGCAAGCAATACCCAACCGCACCTATGCCATTCGGCTGCCAGATGGGAAGTATGCCAAATTACAATTAATCAACGCCTACAAGGGCAATCCGCCCAGTGTTACCGATCTGAACTGGCCTGCGCCATACTACACCTTTAAATATTATGTACAGCAAGATGGAACTAAGAATTTACAAACAAAATAAATCAAAGATGAATACAATGATTACAAGCACCAGGCTATTTAAACGGCTTTCGTTCTGTCTGATAACGATTGTTTTTTTTACCGCATGCAAAAAGGATGATCCGGTAATTGCTGAAGAAAAGCCCGTTACAACCAACAGATCTATAGATATGGTACCCTACTACAAGGTACAGCGTGTAGAAAACTTTCAGGTTGAAACGGATGATACCAACCCGACGGCACCTAAGCCTGAAGTGCTTTTTAGTCTGGATTTTAAAAAAGCTCAGCCTGCAACATTCGGTAAAACATCTTTTTGGGATATATCTTTTAGTGGATTATACAACAGTTTTATTGGTGGAAACAATGGTGTGAATACGAATAATGCCGGTTTGGGTGGGCCCGGTATTGGTGGGGTAACCATTGTGGCGAAATCATTTGAGGAGGTAAGTGCCATCCCTTCTGCTGCTGATTTTAAGACAGCAAAGGGATTAATTGGTACCGATGATCTCGGCGCTTTCGGTGAAGGACTTGGTTGGTATTTATATGATTTTGGCGGCATTGTGGTAGGCGATGGGAGTTATGATAAACAGCATGTTGCTTATGCACTGGGCAATACCTTCACTATGGCTAATGGCCAAAAAACACCTGCAAGAACGATTATTGTGCGTACCGCTAAAGGAGATTTTGCTAAAATCAAAATGATCAGTTGCTACAAAGATGTATTAACAGCAGATAAAATGATGCGAAATACACCCCACATGTTCTTCACCTTCGAATATGTAATCGTTCCGGCAGGCAGCACCAAATTTGAGATTAAATAATAAATTTTTATGAAAAGACTATATCCATATTTATTAATGGCATTCACAGCCATCACTTTTTTTGCCTGTAAAAAAACCGTTGACTATGAACATCTTGAGCAGAACAGAATTACTGCATTCACTGTGGTGAACGTGAAAGATACTGTGATTCATGGCGCGATTGACAATATTAAAAACAGCATTACTGTTTACGTGCCCTATTATTATTCACTATCCGTTATAGAACCCAAAATTTCTGTAGATCAGGGTGCTACGCTTACTACTCAGATTCAGCCGGTAAACATAGCCGACGATAAACAGACTTTTTCTGTAAAATCATCAGCGGGTGAAGTGCGCACGTATAGCCTTAAAATTATACAGCAAAATCCACCCAGCCTAAGCTTATCCTGGCCCATGGGAAACAACGAAGGATCGCCCAATGCCACGCAAATTTTTTATGGAAACCTAAGAAGTACCAGTGTGGCTACGCTTGATGTAACCCTTACACAGCAGGGCACGAATAAAACTTTCAAACCAGATCTGATTGGAGCAGCATCTACTTTGCCTGTGTTTTTAGATGGCTACCTTCTCAATATAGGGCGTTTGCCTTCTGAATTGGATAGTGGCTATTATCAGGTAGATGTAAGTTTTCTCGGCAATATAGTGAGGGTTGATAAGCCATTGCATGTGGTCTATAGAAGACCGATAACATTATTTGCAAGCAAAACTTTAAAGCAAGGAGATACTTTTACCCTCAATCCGATACAGGAAACCGTCTTTATTGATCTTAAATCGGTAAGCCTCGAACTGCCTGACGGGCGGATTATTCCCTTAATTGTTCAAAGCTTTAATAGAACTAGCGCAACGATTAAAATACCAGATAATTTCCCTGTTATTAAAGATCTGGACTGTCGTGCAGCGCTTAATTTTGGTACCTGGAGCCCAATTATTGCTTATCCTAGAATCACAATAAGCCCTAAATAGAAAGAAATTGACTGCTTTGTGTACAGAAGCAGCCAGTAAACCAACATCATGTTTAACCTCTAAATATAATCTATGAAAAAACAAGCATCAAAAAAATCCTGATAATGGAAACAAGTTTAATCTTTTATTCTTTCTGAGCGGATTCAAAAACAAATCTGGTTCCCGGGGCTAAAATGTATTTTCAATCTACCAGGATAAGAAATAACAGGTTAAGCTGCTCTCACTAAAAAAAAGCAATAATTATCAATTTATAAATATTATAACATGAAAAATTCAATAAAAAATATCTCAAAAGCAGTTTTTGCCCTTGCCTTATTTACCTTAGCATTTACCTCTTGTAAAAAAGAGAATGATACTGCCATTCCTTTAAACCTGAATGGTGCTAAAGCTTCCGTATCATCAGTTGCCGACACCATCGTTGGCCGTTGGGGTAATCCAAGGTTTGGAGGGGCAGTATTCGGTACGGTATATGCCAATATTATTACCGGTGCACAGGATACAGTAGGTAGTATTGCATACCAATTATTGTTTTCTGGTTTTAATAATTCCACTATTACACCAGCAAGTGGGTATACGCTTAGTTATTTAAATACCCCAAAAGCATTGTCTGCCATTGATGCATCAGATGCTGCAAGTGCAACAACTGTTCCTTCTTTAGGTATTTCTACTACCTCAAATGCAGCAAATACTTCTGGAGATGCTAATGGTTGGTTGGTTTACGCTACCGGAGGAGGTGTAGCAGCAGTTCAAAACCTCGTGATTTTTGTAAGTGATGGCGTAACTACACGTGCACTTAAATTCAGTAGTGCAGTTGGTCAAGGAACTTCTACCAACAATAGGGGTGTATATTACTTTGATCGCGGAACGGTATTATAGTCTAATCATTATCTGGCAGGCTGATCAAAATCAGCCTGCCAACTGTTCAGAAGGTTGACTCATTTAATCTTAAGTTCAATGATCTGCATGTTCACTTTATGATTTTTTTGATTATGGAGGTTGCAAGCTTAATGATTATAGATCTAATTTAATCTTCTTTTTTACCCATAAAATATAAAAATATGTGTTATCGTTACTTATTTAAATTATTCTTCCTATCCGGCATATTTGCGCTACTGCTGTTTTCATCCTGTAAAAAGGAATATCTTAATACACCATATAATGATATCGAAAGCTTCGTTATTAAAGATGCGCTGAACAATGAATTGAAAGCCTCGCTCAAGGGTGATAGTATTATTGTCTATTGGCCGCCATTTCAAAATGTAAAATATAAGGTAACACCAGAGATTATGGTATCTTCTGGTGCTTCCATAAGCCCGTCTTCAGGACAAGAGATTAATCTGAAAACAGGTATTTCCTATTCCGTTACCGCACAAGATGGGAGTATTAAAAAATATGTACTTAAAGTAGCCATTAACCAACCTGTTCCAATAGTCAGTAGAATTTCACTTACCAGATTGGGACAAGTTGGTCTGATCATTGGAGAATATTTTATTCCTGATTCCAATCAAACCAAATTATTTTTGGTTGATAAGCAAAATAAAGAATATCAGATTCATTTTTCACCAACTGACAATTTATGGTCGAGCAAAATCCAGTTTACAGTCCCTTTAGACGCAAAGATTGATACTGGAAATTATCAGGTAAAGTTGATTAGTGGTACGAATACGCTTGTTAAAGGTCCATTTACACTTGGCAAGCCATTTCCGGCATCAACTAAAGGTGTTTATCAATTCGACCAGGCCGGTAAAAGCGTTAAAAAAGGTGATCAGATTTCCTTTACTTATGCACTGCAAGCTCCTGCTGCCAGGTATTATTATGGGAATTATACGCACGCTATTATTACTGTTGCCGGAGATACAGGTGGCAAAACCCATATTGCACCAATCGCTTCTCAAAGTAATACTTCACTAAAGTTTACCCTGCCCGCTACCATAAGCACAGGCGCAATCCGAAGCATCGAATTATATTCAGCCGCAGATAAACTAGCATCATTTGGATATTCTATGTATACCTGGAGTACCACCGCGGCAACAGCAACTATTATCACACCTTAACGCAATGAAAAAGAGAAAATTTGGTGTAAGCTGTCTGGTCTTATTGATTTTTATGTGCTTGATTGCTTGTAAAAAGGAGAAGTCTTCATCGGCAGAAACTGACGAGATTATTTCGCCTACCACAGGTACACGTACCCAGTTTACGTTAGATTCTATCTTTTTATATGCTCAACAGGTTTATCTGTGGAGTGATGCACTACCTAATTACGGAGATTTCAATCCAAGGCAGAAATATGCAAACGTTAGCCCAGATCTAACTGCGTTTAGGAAAGAACTTTTTGATATTTCACAGTTTAAAATTGATAAGGCAACAGGCAGTGCCTACGAATTTCCAATTTATACCGGGAGTGCAAAATATTCTTACCTCGAAGCTGGCAGAATTAATGGCGGCGCTACAGCTGGAGTAATCAGTTCTTCCCCGGCATTATTGACCAGTACTGGGCTAACCTCAGGCGATAAGAATATTGCTTATCTCGCTTTAGGTGCTTTTCCAAAATTGAGCAGATGTCAAGCTATTTTAGATCAGACATTTACAGAACTGGCAGCTACAAACCCTAAATATATAGTGGTAGATCTTCGCAGTAATACAGGTGGTTATGTAGAAACGGCTGAATATATAGCTAATCTAATAGTGCCCACTTCGCTGAATGGAAAGGTGATGTATACGGAAATGTTCAATGCTAAAATGCAGGCAGGGCAGGCCAGAATTCTAAAGTATCAACCTTATATAGACGCTGCAGGAAAAACAGTGGTTTATAATGGTCGAAATGCTACCATGGCTGATGTAGACTACACCGAAAAAGGTAATACTTATCACTTTAATAAAAAAGGAAATCTAACTACTATACAGGGCGTTTATTTTATTGTATCTGGCAAAACAGCATCCGCAAGCGAATTACTCATCAGCTGTTTGAAACCCTATTTTAATGTAAAACTCATTGGTGAAAAAACTTACGGCAAACCCGTGGGCTTCTTTGCAATTAACATTGATCAGTACAGTGTTTACCTAAGTAGTTTTTTGATCCGCAACGGGGCCGGTTGGTCTGATTATTTTACAGGCATGCCAGTAGATATTGCTGTGAGTAGCCTAGCCAGTCCGGATTTGGGAAACCCTGAAGAATCATGTCTGAAAGCTGCAATTAATGATCTCAACGGCTTAAAAACAACAGCGAAGGCAGGTCTGAGCCATACCACACTGATGCAGGTTAATCCGCTATCGGGAACAACCACTCTAGAAACCGCAACAGGATTTGGGATGCAGGAAAATCGACTAAGGTTAAAAAATAAGTAGGCCTTAGCGCTTATTCTTTCTACTGTGAGATTTGGATTTAATAATAAACAATACATGTTAAAAAAATCAATTATATTTTTTCTATTAGTGATGTTAACGAGCTACATCTCTGCACAGGATCGTGGCAGCATTACGGGAGAAGTAAAAGATATAAATGGTAAAACATTGCCGGGCGCAACTATTCGCCTGGAACCAGATGGACATGCCACGGAAACAGATGGCAAGGGCAAATTTAATTTTAATCAGATTTATGCTGGCGAATACCGAGTAACGGTTACGATGATCGGCTATGGGAATTACACGCAAACTATAGCAATAAAAAATAAAGAAACTACAAACTTTCAGGTTAAGTTAACCGCTAAAACCGAAAACCTGAATGAGGTAGCCGTTACAGGTAGCAACCTGCCTCCTGATAATCTGCTGCAGGCAGAACGGAGTGCGATGCCCGTAACGGTGATTACGCGAAAAACCATTGAGTTGATGGGGAGCCGCCGTTTGGATGAAGTACTAAAAGAACAAACAGGCATTGCCATTGTAAATAATATTGGTGGCGGAGCCAGATCAGTAGGGGTACAGCTGCAGGGATTTAGCAGTGAATACATCATGATTCTGATTGACGGACAACCTATGGTAGGGCGGAATAGTGGAAATTTTGATCTCTCCAGAATTAGTGTTTCCAATATTGAACGGATTGAAATTATAAAAGGGGCATCATCATGTTGGTATGGCAGCGAAGCTTTAGGTGGTGCAATCAATATCATTACCCGTTATGGGGCATTACAACCTCAGGCTTCGGCATCACTGCAATATGGAAGTTTAAATATCGCCGATGTCACTTTAGAAGGAGAAACACCATTTGCCTCGCAAAGAGGATCAGCAAATATATCAGCCAATTATTACCGTACTGATGGTTATAATACTAATCCAAAATATATCCAGCTGGGTACAACTGCGCCACCTTACGATAATTATGCCCTGCAGGGGCGGGTGCGCTATCGTTTAACACCTCGGTGCACCATCGGAATTAGTGGACGTTATGGTTTGCGAAAATCTTTCATGAGTAAGGATTTTGGATTGGGTATTGTTTCAGGCGATAGTCAGGACGAACAAGACCTCAATATGGCCAGCACCTTCGATTATCGTTTTAGTTCGGGTTTAAGGAGCATGAGTCGCTATTACTTTACCAATTTCCGGTCAGATCAAAGTGTGAACTGGCAACAAAGCAATGCGAGGATAACCGAAGATGTTTTCACTCAAAATCTACACCGTTTCGAACAGCAGTTTGCCTACAATTTAAATGAGAACTTAAAATTCACAAGTGGCCTGGGTGGAAGTTTGGAACGCATGAATGATGCTGCATTAACCAACCCGGGAACCGTTTATACCGCCTTTGCTTTTTTCCAGGGCGATTGGCAAATCAATCCTAAAATTGGTTTAGTCGGCGGACTGCGTTATGATTATACCAATGCTTATGGAAATAAAATTAACCCAAGTTTAGGATTGCAATATCGGGTGATCCCTACGCTTATTTTTAAAGCAGGTGCAGGTACGGGTTTTAAAGCGCCAGATTTTAAATCGAGGTACCTGGTTTTTTATAATCCAGCTGCCAATTATCTGGTTATCGGTAATGAGGTGTTACGGCAAACCCTAAATCAGTTGCAGCAAGAGGGCGAAATCAGCGAGATCAGGCAATATCTGCTCAATCAGCTGGATCGTAATTTAAAGGCTGAGCGGAGTACTTCCGTTAATTTAAGTTTGGAATGGAAACCTAAACCCAATATAAAAGTGGAGGCCGGGGTTTTTCATCATCAGCTGCGGAATCAGATTAACAGCATACAAGTGGCCACAGGCAGCGGCAACAGAAATATTTTTACTTATCAAAATCTGCCTAAAGCCGTAAATAAAGGAATTGATGTATCCTTATCTATTAGTCTGTTTAAAGATCTCGAAATCGGGGCAGGTTATCAATACTTGATTGCAAAAGACCTCAGCGTGATTGATAGCATTAAAACTGGAAACTGGCCATATAATCAGAACATCCATAATCCGGCAACGGGCCAGTCTTTTCAGCCCGGCACGGCAGATTATTGGGGGATAGAAAACCGATCCAGGCATATGCTGAACATCAAGGCCTTTTATACCTATCGACCCTGGGATGCCAGCATCAATTTCAGGGTGAATTATAGGGGGAAATACCCATTTGGGGATCGAAATGGCAATCAGTTTATTGATCGTTATGATACTTTCGTAAATGGTTTTTTTACACTGAATGCTGCCTTCGAGAAGAGAATTTTAAAACAGCATCTCAGTATTAGGCTCACAGCAGACAATATGCTGGATTATACCGATCGGTTAATGCCCGGGCAGCCAGGTAGGGTAATTCTTGCCGGACTTACGTACAGATTGTACAAAGATTAATACAAACTCAAATCAAAATTATAATCAATATAAATTATGCTAAGTACAAATATTAAAGAGGCAACAAAAGTTGCCCATCAACAATTAGAGGTTAAGGTGGTTAAAAAACTAAAGGCCGTTAGGAGTGATGCTGATTATGCAGATTTACTGCTACATTTCTATGCTTATTTTAGTCATTTGGAGCAAGAAATAAAGCCTTATATCAATACCCAGGTATTACCAGATTATGCGGAGCGCCGAAATGCTGCTTATCTAAAAAGTGATATTGAGGAATTGGGATTTACGATAGACCATTTACCCTCAACTACTGTTCCTCAGCTTTCAAACACCATGGAGGCATTGGCTGCACTATATGTAATGGAAGGATCAATTATGGGTGGGAGTATTATTGTACAAATGCTTGCCAAGGGTGGCATAACTAAAGGGGTATCATTCTTTTCCGGGTATGGTGCCGAAACTGGGCAGATGTGGGGAAAATTTATAGCAGTATTAAATGCTGAAGCGAAAACTCCAGCTGATGAGGATCTAGCCATCAAAACGGCTAATGCTACCTTTACTCACTTTTCGGATGTATTTACGGAAGTAAAAGTGGTTCAACACTTATCTTAAAATATTTACTGGTCTCGTGGTTGAGTAAGCTTTACTCAACCACAAGATCATTGATGGTTAAGATTAGTACCTTGATCAAACTTAAAAACAAAATCAGGTTATATGATGGTATAAACCATGTGGTAATATTCACCACCCGTAAAGGTTTTTTCATTTTTGATAATAAAGCCCGACTTTTCGTAGAGTTTCAAAGCCCTTTTATTATTTTGATCTACCAATAACCCAATGTTACGGTGCCCAAGTTGTTCTCCCCAGTTAATTCCAGCTTTGATTAATGCCTTGCCTATTCCTTTTCCCTGTGCTTTCGGATGAACGCTGATGGTATCCAGGTAAAATTCCCCTTGTTGAGTTTCTGGTTCAGGATAGAAATTTTTAAGAGGATGATGATCACTTAAATAATCAATGAAATTATTTCTTAGTGAAAGCAGCATGCCACCATCATAAGCATTTATAGTACCTAAAATCTCTTTATCAGCAGTAAACACCAGTGTATTCTGATAACTGTACTGATTCTCTTTTTGCTTGAAAAAGTGTTCAAATAAGTTAAAGATGATAGTAGGATCATTTGAATTTGCAAATTTTGCAGCCAATTCACCCATTGCCTGGATGATCAGTGGAACGGCAAATTGCGAATCAGAGGGCTTTGCGCTACGAATCATTTATAAATCAATCAGATTAAAAGTTTCCCCAACGCGAATCCCTTTCTCAGTTCTTTGCAGCGTGCAGCATTCGTTAACCGGATCGTGTTCCAGATAGAGGATATATCCCTGGTCAACTGCCTCTTCTAAAAATGCCTGTTTTTCTGTTAAGGTTTTGAGTGGAAACATATCGTAAGCCATTACATAAGGGATAGGTAAATGACCCACAGAGGGTAGAAGATCGGCCATATAGACTAGTGTTTTGCCTTTATACCTGATTTTTGGCAACATCATGGCATCTGTATGGCCATATGCAAAACTAATATTGATGTCCTTTTGCCATTCTATATTCTCTGTTTCTTCTATAAATTTAAGCTGTCCGCTTTCGTGAATAGGTAATATATTTTCTTTCAAGAATGAAGCTTTTTCTCTTGCGTTTGGCTCAACTGCCCATTGCCAATGCTTTTTATTGCTCCAATAGGTGGCATTTTTAAAGGCTGGCGATAATTTATCTTCGTTTCTTACTACCGCACCACCAACATGATCAAAGTGTAAATGGGTGAGGAAAACATCAGTAATATCTGCTAAACTAAAGCCCAGGCTGCCTAAAGATTTCTCCATAGAATCATCACCATGAAGGTAATAATGACTGAAAAATTTTTCATCCTGCTTGTTTCCAATTCCCGTATCTACTAAAATAAGTTTGTTTCCATCTTCAATCAGCAGGCACCGCATGGCCCAGGTACATAAATTGTTTGCATCAGCAGGATTGGTTTTTTGCCAGATCGCCTTCGGAACAACGCCAAACATTGCGCCGCCATCTAATTTAAAAAGTCCGGTGTTTATGGTGTGGAGTTTCATGTGGTAGTGTTAAGTAATGAGTAGCAAGTATTAAGTTATGGTATCGGGTATTAAGTATTAAGTAGCAAGTATAAAGTAGCAAGTATAAAGTAGCAAGTATAAAGTAGCAAGTATCGAGATGCAAGCTGACTATCAAGTTTTAAAAATACAAAAACCCTTTAGAACTAACTAAAGGGTTTTCGTGTTTTCACTAATGACTAATGACTAATGACTAATGACTAATGACTAAAAACTACAAGTGGATTACTTCTCCGTAGGCGTCAGCGGCAGCTTCCATAATGGCTTCGCTCATGGTTGGGTGAGGATGTACCGATTTAATCATTTCATGTCCGGTGGTTTCCAATTTACGTGCAACCACTATTTCGGCAATCATTTCCGTAACATTTGCACCGATCATGTGAGCACCTAATAATTCGCCGTATTTAGCATCGAAGATTAATTTCACGAAACCATCTTTTGCACCGGCAGCACTCGCCTTACCCGAAGCAGAGAACGGGAACTTACCAATTTTTAGTTCGTAACCAGCTGCTTTTGCTGCTTTTTCTGTATAACCAACTGAAGCAATTTCAGGTGTGCAATACGTACATCCCGGAATATTGTTATAGTCTAAAGGTTCAGCATGTTGACCTGCGATTTTTTCTACACAAATAATACCTTCTGCAGAAGCTACGTGAGCAAGCGCTTGTCCGCTTACTACATCACCAATGGCATAATAACCTTTTACTGAAGTGTTATAGAACTCATCTGTAACAATTTTGCCTTTTTCGGTTTTAATGCCTGTTTCTTCCAGACCGATGTTTTCGATATTCGCTACAATACCGGCTGCGGATAAAACGATATCAGCTTCGATGGTTTGCATGCCCGAAGCCGTTTTTACTGAGACTTTACAGCCAGCACCTGCAGTATCAACAGCCTCAACACTTGCTGAAGTCATGACGTCGATACCCACTTTTTTCAAGCTGCGCAGCAATTGTTTAGAAACATCCTCATCCTCTACCGGAACAACGTTATCCATAAACTCAACGATGGTTACTTTCGTTCCCATTGTGGCGTAGAAATAAGCGAATTCAACGCCAATTGCACCAGAACCTACTACTACCATACTTTTTGGTTGCTCTGGAAGAACCATTGCCTGGCGATAGCCGATGATTTTTTTGCCATCTTGCTTCAAGTTCGGAAGCTCTCTTGAGCGTGCACCTGTAGCAATGATGATATCTTTAGCGGTCAATTCTTTTTGAGAACCATCAGCACCTTTTACTTCTAATTTGTTGCCTGGTTTCAATTTACCAATGCCCATGATCACATCGATCTTGTTTTTCTTCATCAGAAACTGAACACCTTTACTCATGCCATCAGCAACACCGCGACTGCGTTTTACAACTGCTGCAAAATCTGCTGTAGCTTCGGCGGTAGTGATGCCGTATTCTGCCGCATGATTGATATATTCAAATACCTGAGCACTTTTTAAAAGGGCCTTTGTAGGGATACAACCCCAGTTTAAACAAATACCACCAAGAGATTCGCGCTCCACAATAGCAACTTTGAGTCCTAATTGAGAAGCTCTGATCGCAGCTACATAGCCACCCGGGCCGCTGCCTAAAACAATAACATCGTAATTCATCTGTTTCTTTTTGTTTTTTTATATCTGTCAGATGGAGCTTACCATAATTAAAACATCGTTTTTTTTTAGACTGATTACGATTTAATTATGGATGGTTCATATCTATTATAAAGAGATTTGCTTTTAAATGTTTTTTCCTTATTCCTGTAATCTTCTGGTGAAGGAGTCTCTGCCAGGAGCAGATTAATCTCGTCTCTGCATTTATTGTTTCGACATTACATCTGCTGAGTGCTTATAACTTTTCAGCAAAGCCAAAACTAAAAAAAAAATGTTAATTGATACGGTGATTATTTCGATACTGATGTAAAAACGACAAAATTTATGCTGGTGGTTGTTTAGGGGGCAAATGCCAGGAATTATATTATTTGGTTACTCGCCAAAATCATCATAGAAAATTTGCTTACGCTGATAAATTAATATCAATCATGTCAGAACGTCTTACATTTTCCACTTTTTATGATAAAATACATAAAATTATTATTGATGCAGTAATCGTACATTGAAATCCTTTAAAATTGCACTCGTTAACAAGCGTTAATTAGTGAACTAGCAGTTTTATTTAGGATTTACTACATTATTTTGAAATTTTAATTCATTTTTTTGGTAAATATTTAGTTGTTTGACCAATCCTTTGATAAACTGAAAGTTATCATATTAAAAATAGATCCAAATTGTTGAAAAGTTTTGGGATTGTTAACGTAAAATTAACATTGGATGTTAAAATGTGTTAAATTTTAATCCATACATTTGCAGCAATATAATTCCCCTAATTATTATTCAACAACAAACAACATTTAGAAAACAAAGTATGAAGAAATCTTTACTTTTAAGATTAGTATTCGTTATTGTTGCCATCGTAGGTTTATCTTTCAGTGCAATTGCACAGGTAACTACTTCCTCAATGACAGGAACAATCAAAGATGCAAAAGGCGCCTTGCCTGGAGCTAGTGTTAAAGCAACACACACACCTACAGGAACAGTTTATTCAGTATCAACAAATGGTGATGGAAGATTTACAATAGGAGGTATGCGTGTAGGCGGGCCTTATACAATTGAAATCAGTTTTGTAGGTTATAATCCACAGAAGCAATCTGAAATTTATTTGAAATTAGGTGAACCCTATGCCCTGAATATAATTTTAGCTGATAACAGTTCTACATTAGCTGAAGTGAAAGTCGTAGGTCAAAGCGCTAATTCAATCTTGAATTCAAATAAAAATGGATCTTCAACAGTTATTGGAAAACAACAAATCCAAACTCTGCCAACTATTACGCGAAGTGTAAATGATTTGACTCGTTTAACGCCACAAGGTGGTGGACCAAATGGCGCTATCGGTGGTGGTAACTATAGATCTAACAATTTTACAGTTGATGGTGCTAACTTCAATAACCAGTTTGGTATTGGTCAAAACATTCCTGCAGGTGGTTCTCCGATTTCAATCGACGCTCTTGAACAGATTTCCGTAAATGTAACGCCGTTTGATGTTCGTCAGACTGGATTTACAGGTGGTTCTATATCGGCTGTTACGCGTTCGGGAACTAATAAGTTTTCCGGAAATGCATTTTACACGATGAGAGGAGATGATCAGCAAGGCAGAAGAATCGGAGATACATACAGGCTTCCAACTGTACAGCCACTTGATGAAAAAAATTACGGTTTCAGTTTAGGTGGACCCATTGTAAAGGATAAATTATTCTTTTTCGTTAATTATGAAAAAAAAATTACTACTTCTCCAGGAACCCAGCGTATTGCCGCAAATGCGTCTACACCTTACAGCGTAGATTTTCCAAATGTAGTGCCAGCATCTGAAACATTTTTGAATGATGTAAGTTCTTATCTTTTGAATAGATATGGTTATGCAACAGGGCCATATCAGGGTTATTCTCAAAAAAGTGAGAATGAAAAAATGTTTGCCCGGTTGGATTGGAATATTACAAAAAATCATAATTTCAGTATTAGGTATAATCAGGTAGAAAGTAAGTCTCCTGCATCAGCAAGTACATCGACTAGTGGTTCTCCTATTGGTAGCGTAACAAATTACGCCTATGCAAATGTTAGGGCTAGTGGTACAGCCCGTGATGCTGGTTTGCCTTTCGCTAATTCAAATTATTATCAGGCAGCTAACTTATATTCTGCTGTTGCTGAATTGAATTCGTCTTTTGGAAGCAAATTTACGAACACATTACGTGGAACTTATTCTCATCAAAATGATCCACGTACAAGTGATAGTTCCCCATTTCCTTTAGTAGATATTCTTGATGGATCACCTACAGGAACAAATAATTTGGGAAGAGTTTTGACAACCTTTGGTTACGAACCATTTACATACGGTAACCTTCGAGATGTAAAAAGTTACACTATTAGCGATGAACTTACCGCATCTTTAGGTAAACATAACATCACTTTAGGCGCTCAGTTAGAAAATAGTACTACTAAAAACGGATTTCAACGTTTTGGAACTGGATTTTATACATTTAGAACTTGGAATGACTTTATAAATAATCAACGTCCAGCTCAATATACAGTAACCTATCCTTTAACTGCAGATGGTTCACAAGCTTTTCCTAGTTTTAAATTTGCTCAGTATTCAGCTTATATTCAAGACGAATTTACAGTTTCAGACCGTTTAAAATTAACAGCAGGGCTACGTGTTGAACAACAAAGATACCCTGATGC
Source organism: Pedobacter sp. CFBP9032 (assembly GCF_034045265.1). NCBI lineage: Bacteria > Pseudomonadati > Bacteroidota > Sphingobacteriia > Sphingobacteriales > Sphingobacteriaceae > Pedobacter > Pedobacter sp. CFBP9032. The sequence continues at coordinate 20,816 of NZ_JAXCWE010000012.1, forward strand.
AGATGAAGTAAGAACCCATCCATTGGTTGCTGGTTTAACTTTTGCTGAAGGTAGAAGAGTGGATACAGGTGTTTTGCCTGAAAACAGAATTTCTTATTCACCAAGATTTGGATTTAACTGGGATGTAGTAGGAGATCGCTCATTCCAGGTTCGAGGTGGTACGGGTATTTTTACTGGTCGTATTCCATTCGTATGGATCGTTTCTCAATCGGGTGATGCTGGATTAATCCAATATACACAAAGCTATGTTGGTAACGACGCTCCTTTATTTAGCCCTTCTATTGCTCCTCAATTATCAACAACAGCTCCGCCAGCTGGAAGTTCTCTTCCATCTTCAGGTGTAAGTGCTATGTCTCCAGATTTGAAATTTCCTCAAACATGGAAATCTAGTTTGGCCTTCGATTTCAAGCTTCCTGGCGGTATAGTTGCTACCGTTGAAGGAATTTATGGAAAAGATTTAAATGTTGCTGTTGCTAAGAATGTCAATCTTGTAGATCCGACAATCAGAATCAACAATTATCCTGATACAAGACCTTTTTACCCGTCAGCAAATACAAGCAAATATATAAACCCTATTAATAGTGCTGGCTTGCCTGTTCAGAATGGTACTAATAATGCAAATGCATTCAATACTATTGTGATGACAAATGCTAAAGGTGGCTATAATTGGATGGCAACAGCACAGTTGACAAAACAATTTAGTAATGGTATATCTGCTATGATTGCCTATACAAAAAGTGAACAAAAAAACTATGGAGACCAGGGTGGTGATCAATTGTTAAATTTATTCTCTATTCCTGCTACTTCAGGTAATCCAAATGTACCGAGCTTAAGCTATTCAAGTAACCTGAATCCTGATCGTATTGTAGCTTCGTTTTCATATAGAAAAGAATACTTAAAAAACTTAGCGACTACGCTGTCCGTTTTTTATGAAGGTGCAAATCAAGGAAGATTCTCATATACTTACAATGGTGATTTTAACAGAGATGGAATATCAGGAAATGATCTAATGTACATTCCAGCTAACCCATCTGAAATTACCTTCTCTGGTAATTTGGTTACTGGAGGTGTAACTTATACTCCACAGCAGCAAAGTGATATTTTCTTTTCTTACATAGAACAAGACAAATATCTTCGAGAAAACAAAGGAAAATTTGCTGAGCGTAATGGTGCAGTATTGCCATGGAGAAATCAGTTCGATTTAAGATTAGTACAAGAAGTGTTTAGAAATGTAGGTGGAAGTAAAAATTCATTCCAGTTCATAGCTGATATTTTCAACTTTGGTAATTTACTAAATCGTAAATGGGGTAATGTGAACTTTAATAACAGTACTTCTCTTTTAGCACCTCAAAATACACCAACGATTGGTGGAAATACAACGCCAACGTTCAGACTTAACCCAATCAGCAATGCGGTTGTTAGAGAGACCTTTGGTGTGACCAGAACTACTGCTTCAACCTATTACATGCAATTTGGTGTTCGTTATAACTTTAACTAATACTTAATTCACAACAAATATCAAAGCCTCCGATGAAAATCGGAGGCTTTTTTAGTTAACACTCAAAACTATTTCTCCCAAAAATTGATTTAATTATAGTTAACCTATTTAGAACCAATAATTAAATTACAATGAGCACTTCGAAACAAACGCACGACCATGCCACTATAAAAGCATGGGTAGAAAAACATGATGGGGTACCATCAGTAGTGGAAGATACCGCAGACGGTAAGGGTGGAGGAATCTTAAGAATACACTTTCCAAAAAATAGTGATAGCAGTTCTGAATTAAAGGAAACTGATTGGGACACCTTCTTCAAAGCTTTTGATAAGCATAAACTAGATTTTCTTTATCAGGAAAAAAAAGCAAATGGCGATGAAAGCACCTTCCATAAGTTTGTGGAACGGGAATAACCCTAAAAGCTTCCACTTGGAAGCTTTTTAGGGTTAAAATAGCGTCAGTGATTATTGATAAGTTACCCCATTCTTAAACAATTCATTCAATAGCCCTGCTAAGCGAATCCCACCCATTTCTATTCTCTTATTCACAATGCCAATGTGCGATTGATAATAGGCTTCATCTAACTTATTATTTTGTGCCACTTCTTCATAAAGTTTTGAACTGATTTTGTAGCTTTCAAACAACCAATCTATAGGAGTGGCCCTTTGCCATTTCCTGGTTTTTGATTTTCCAACATCATTTTTTTCTGAAAGTTGCAAAATACTCAGCCCCTGGTGGTCTAACAAGCGACTATCCCAAAGTGAGTGCAGGTTGGTTCCCTTTCCATCAAACTGCACCTGGATGGTATTCCCGCCTTTGTCTTCAGCCCTGCTGACATGCATCGGTTGATGTGCATCTCCAACAAGGTGAACGATAAACTTAAGCGCGACAATTTTCTGAGCTTTCGTTGCGGCGGAATCTTTGATAATGGATTCATTTAATGCCAATGCCGTTAAGAGATTTTCGTTTTTTATCGCCTGGATAGAATCCTTAAACTGACCCCTGCTTAAACCTACAGGTAGATTTACAAAGTGCCAGCCAGCAGTGCTTTTATATTCTGGTTGGTTCCGAACTTCATCCGCCCATGATGCCACATCAACTAAGCTTTCGGTACCTAAAAGCACTTTGATTGCTGTTTTAGCCTCTGGAGTCAGATGATTTTCTGCAATGGTAGCCACCGTTTTATGTCCGAAAAATCCCCAGGAGCCAAAGAGGAAAGCGCTGCCAATCAACATGAACGCAATAGTTATTCTTTTCATGCTGCGAAGATATTAATCTGCCTCCAATTGTATTTCATGCTTTGTAAATATTACAATTGGTAGTAAACATTACAAAACAAAAGGGCTTTACAATCGAATTCAAAGCCCCTTATTTCAAAAAATCATAATACTTAGTTATATACGAAAGTTCCCTTTTCGCTTTCAATAGTAACTGCTTCTGGTTCCCTTTTTCTACACGGCCAATAATTTGTGCATCTATATTAAAGCTTTTTGAAATTTCAATAATATTTTCTGGAATCACTAAGGCTATTTTAAAAGTAACGCAAATCTCTATGATCGTAAATTAGTTGCTAATCAGAACCAAACATAATTTTAATCCATATATCCATATATATGGATATATTTGTATAAAACTCAACATCATGACAATTGCAACGATACAGATACCGGATAAGAAAGCAACTTTAGTTAAACAATTACTTAAAGAATTGGGAGTTAAGATTATGGATGAAAAAATTGAAAAAAGCCCCTACAATCCCGAATTTGTAGCCAAGATTAAAAAGGCTGATGAAGAAATTAAGCAGGGGCAGACCAAAAAGATACCTGTAAAAGATTTATGGAAATAGAATATACCCAACAAGCGCAAGACGATTTAAAATTTTGGCAAAAATCAGGTAATAAATCTGTTCAAAATAGAATTGTTAAACTCTTGGACGCTATATTAGAAAATCCACATGAAGGTATTGGCAAACCTGAAACTTTAAAATATGAACTAACAGGTAAATGGTCAAGACGAATAACGGCTGAACATCGAATTATTTATGTTGTTACTGATTCGACAATTTTTATTCAATCTTTAAAAGGCCATTATTTATTCTAAGCCATTTAATTATAGATAAAGATCCCTTTTTCGCTTTCAATAGTAACCTGCTTCTGGTTCCCTTTTTCTACACGGCCAATAATTTGTGCATCTATGTTAAAGCTTTTTGAAATTTCAATAATACTTTCTGCAATCTCATGCGGCACATAAAGCTCCATTCTATGGCCCATATTGAAAACCTTATACATCTCTTTCCAATCTGTTCCTGATTCTTCCTGAATTAATTTAAATAGGGGCGGGACAGGAAACAAATTATCTTTAATGACATGGATATCGTCATTGATGAAGTGCAATACTTTAGTTTGTGCACCTCCACTGCAATGAACAATCCCGTTAATTTGATCACGGTAGCTTGCTAATATTTTCTTGATTACTGGCGCATAAGTTCGGGTAGGTGATAACACCAGTTTTCCAGCAGTGATTTTACCAAAGCCCTCTACTTCAACTTCGTCTGTTAGTTGCTTCTGACCAGAAAAAACCAAATCAAAAGGTACAGCCGGATCAAAACTTTCAGGATACTGGTTTGCCACTGATTTCTCGAAAACATCATGACGAGCAGAAGTAAGTCCGTTAGAACCCATTCCACCATTGTATTCTGTTTCGTATGTGGCTTGTCCGTAAGAAGCCAAAGCCACAATTACATCACCAGGTTTAATATTGTCATTGCTGATCACCTCATCACGTTTCATGCGGCAGGTTACCGTAGAATCTACAATAATAGTTCTTACCAAATCACCAACATCAGCAGTTTCACCACCCGTTGAATAGATAGAAATTCCCTGCTCGCGGAGATCGGCCAGAATTTCTTCTGTTCCGTTTATTACTGCAGCAATTACTTCACCAGGGATTAAATTTTTGTTACGTCCTATTGTTGAGGAGAGCAGGATATTGTCGGTAGCACCAACGCAAATCAAATCATCAATATTCATGATGATGGCATCTTGAGCAATACCTTTCCAGATGGAGATATCACCGGTTTCTTTCCAATAAACATAAGCCAGGGAAGATTTTGTACCTGCTCCATCTGCATGCATAATGTTACAGTAATCTTCATCACCGCTTAAAATATCAGGAATGATTTTGCAAAATGCTTTAGGGAAAATTCCTTTGTCGATATTTTTGATGGCATTATGCACATCTTCTTTAGAAGCGGAAACGCCGCGTTGATTGTACCTGTTATCACTCATGTTGGCGCAAAGATAGTAGAAAAAGTCGGGAGTGAGAAGACCGAAGTTAGAAGTTTTGAAGGGAAATAAATAAGTGGGAAATGGAGAATTGGAAAAAGAAAGGAGGGGATTTGAAATAGGAAAATTGGAAATAGGGAGTAGGAAATGATATGAACATTTTGGCGTTTAAATGAGCACGAAAATGAACTAGGCGCTTGATAACATTACAATAATAAAAGAGTCTTTAACACTGCGCTAATGCAATCTATAATCAGCCATCTTGATCTGATCATCCTCATATCTTTAAAATACCAGCTACAAAAAAAGGGCGTAAAGTAAACCTTACGCCCTATACCCTAAACCTTACGGCTTAAAATCTATTTCATGAATAACAATTCTCTGAATTTTGGTAAAGGCCAAACGCTGTCATCAACAATTTGCTCCAGTTTATCTGCATGATAACGGATGATGTCGAAGTAAGATTTAACTTTCTCATCGTAAGCAATTGCTTTCTCACGAGTATCTTCAATTTTGTTGGTTACTTTACGTTCTTCCAACATCGCATCGATATTAGATTTAACGATGTCTAAATGCTCAGATAATTTCTTCACAATCTCAAGAGAAGATTTGCTTTCGATACCAAGCTCTTTTAATCCTTTTACATTTTCGATTAATGAGTTTTGATAAGCAATAGCAGCAGGAATAATTGCCGTATTCGCAACTTCGCCCATTACACGTGCCTCAATCTGTAATTTCTTGTAGAAATTCTCTAACATGATTTCATGACGGGCATGAATTTCGCGTTTGCTATAGATGTTAGTTGAAGCAAATAAATCTGCTGATTTTTCAGTTAAGTAAGCATCTAAAGCTTTAGGGGTAGTTTTGATGTTTGATAAACCACGTGCTGCAGCTTCATCTTCCCACTCTTGGCTATAGCCGTTACCTTCAAAACGAATTGATTTAGATTCTTTGATGTATTTTTTGATAACGGTCAATAATGCGATATCTTTTTTATCACCTTTTTTGATTAATTTATCAACTTCAGCTTTAAATTTCACCAATTGCTCTGCCATAATCGCATTTAAGATCGTCATTGGTGCTGAAGAGTTAGCTGAAGAACCAACTGCTCTTAACTCAAATTTGTTCCCTGTAAAGGCGAAAGGAGAGGTACGGTTACGGTCTGTATTATCCAATAAAATTTGTGGAATTTTAGGAATACCTAACCAAAGCGCGTTGTCTTCTTTAATTTTCTTGCTAATGCGTGAGTGCTCGATTTCATCTAACACATCGTTCAATTGAGAACCAAGGAAGATAGAAATGATTGCAGGTGGCGCTTCATTAGCACCTAAACGGTGATCATTACTTACTGATGCAATACTTGCACGTAATAAATCTGCATGTTCGCTAACGGCTTTGATGGTGTTTACAAAGAAAGCAAGGAACATTAAGTTGTTTTTAGGCGTTTTACCCGGTGCTAATAAATTTTTGCCTGTATCGGTAATTAATGACCAGTTATTGTGTTTACCAGAACCATTAATGCCGGCATATGGTTTCTCGTGCAATAATACGCGGAAATGGTGACGACGAGCAACTTTTTCCATCAAATCCATCAACAATTGATTGTGATCGATGGCTAAGTTGATTTCTTCGTAAATAGGCGCACATTCAAATTGAGATGGAGCAACCTCGTTGTGGCGGGTTTTTAATGGAATACCTAATTTTAAAGCTTCATTTTCGAAATCAACCATGTAAGTGAAAACACGTTCTGGAATTGATCCGAAATAATGATCTTCTAACTGCTGGCCTTTTGCAGACATGTGTCCGAATAAAGCGCGGCCAGTTAATAATAAATCAGGACGGGCGTTAAATAACGACTCATCTACTAAGAAATATTCTTGTTCAATACCTAAAGATGCATTTACTTTCGTGATGCTCTTATCGAAGTATTGACAAACGTCAACAGCAGCTTTATCAAGTGCAGCTAACGCTTTTAATAATGGTGCTTTATAATCTAGTGCCTCACCCGTGTAGGATACAAAAACTGTTGGAATACAAAGTGTTTTTCCAGCTTTGCTTTCCATAATGAAAGCAGGAGAAGATGGATCCCATGCCGTGTAACCACGAGCTTCGAAAGTATTACGAATACCGCCGTTAGGGAAACTCGATGCATCTGGCTCTTGTTGAACTAATGCGCTACCAGCAAATTTCTCGATCGCACCGTCGCCGCTTGGCTCAAAAAATGAATCGTGTTTTTCTGCTGTTGTACCTGTTAGAGGCTGGAACCAATGCGTGTAGTGCGTTGCACCAGCGCTCATAGCCCATGCTTTCATTGCTGTAGCAATCTGGTTAGCGTCGTCAGAATTAATTAGCTCACCCTGGTTGATAGAGGAGATTAATTTTTCATACACGTCTTTAGATAAGAAATCTCTCATTTTTTTCTTATCAAATACATTAGCGCCAAAAAAGTCAGAAATTTTTGCTGATGGTGATTTAACTTCTGGTGAAATTCTGTTTTGAGCCTCTTTTAATGCGATGGTTCTTAAGCTTTTCATTAATTTGTTATGTTTTTTGTCAAAAATAGGATATTTTATTAATTTTTATAAAACAATCGTAAGAAATATATCAATTTTATTGAAAATGAAATAAAAAAATGTTTTTGAGATAGAAAATTTCATTTTTGATAAGGAAAGCAGATTTTTTGAATGTTTTATGGAATTGATGATTTTGCTACATCATGCTTAAAACTCTAAAACTATGTTTAATTCATCAATCAACGTGTACAAAACCGAGTGGCTCGATCTTGTATTTGCAGACCGCAACAAAACTTATGGCGCTTACGAGCTGAGGTCAAAATCTTCTAAAATTATGACTAAATCCCTGCTCATATCTGCAGGCTTATTTTTGTTCGCTGGCTTCGCACCACTCGCCTATAGCAAAATGTTTCCGGGTATAGTGGAAATTGCTGTCCCTCCTAAGGTTATTGAGCTGGATAACGTGATTCATGAGATGAAAAAGGTTGAACCGGAGAAAAAAAGTGAGCCCGTAAAATCAGATCCTGTGAAAGTGAAAACAATAGCTGTTGCTTCCAACATCGTAGTGGTGGATAAAAAAGAGCTTCCGGAACCGCCAAGCATTAAGGATATGCAGGATGCAGTTATCAGTGACAAAACTCAGGAAGGTGAAATAAAACCAAACCTGGTTATTAATAGTCCATTGACAACCGGCAATGGGGATGGTTTAACGAAAGAGAGTGAAGGCGGCGATCCGAATGCGATTATTGAGGGCATGGGCGTAGATGAATATCCGGAATTTGCTGGGGGAATGAAGGCCTTTACCAAATATATGGAACGTAATTTACGTTATCCATCGCAAGCACAGGAAGAAGGCGTTAAGGGAAAGGTATTTGTAAGTTTTGTAGTTGAAGTAGATGGCTCCATTACCGATGTTAAGGTACTAAGGGGAATTGGCTTCGGTTGTGATGAGGAAGCCATGAAGGTGATTAAAAAATCTCCGCTCTGGAAGCCGGGTAGAAATAAGGGCAAGGCTGTTCGGGTAAGGTATAATATGCCGATTAATTTTAATTTGATGTAGTTAAAGCGGAAAGACTAAAGTGGAAAGACTAAAGCGGAAAGGTTAAAGACCAAAGCAGAAAGACTAAAGCGGAAAGCTAAAAGACCAAAGCGAAAAGGCTGAAGTAGAAAGGCTAAAGCGGAAAGAGTAAAGGAACGTACCGCGCTAATTGGTTGACCGTTTTTCTAAACTTGATTACGAATGTTGAAAATAAAGCAAACCCGTATTTATTAATGCTCAGAATAGAATAGGAATAGTGAGGTTGGATGTAAACAAAAGGCTTGAGTTTTTGCTCAAGCCTTTGTTTTTATAGCTAACAGATAGCCTTTCTCGCAACCGTTTTACATCACATTTTAAATGTATTCAGTTGCGTTGCTAACTTTTCGTCTGAAGGTCGTTTAGCATTATTGTCAATTATTTTTCCATCCGGATCAATTAAGATGAACCTGGGAATTGTGGTTACGCCAAACGTTTTGATAAATTCAGAATTAAAATCCTTATCAGCCATTAATTGAACCCCACCCAAATTATTTTTTTTTACGAAGTTAGCCCATTTTTGTTTGTGAACAGAGACATCAACTGAAATACTTACGAACTTGATTTTTTTACCCTCAAAACTTTTTTCTAAATTTTTTAGTGAGGGAATTTCTGCAATACACGGTCCACACCAGGTAGCCCAAATATCAATGTAGACATAGTTTCCTTTGAAATCTTTCAGGCTAACCAACTGGCCTTTTGAGTTTTCGTACTTAAAATCTGGAGCTGATTTATTGGATAACGTTGCAGATAAATTTTGATAAGCTTTTGTAATTGCAGCCTTCTGTGGCTCATCCGCGGCCATATTTAGAAAGGATTGATAGACCTTGCTTACATCTTCTGGATTTTTTGCTTTTTTTATTGCATTAAGGGTAAAGCGATAGGCAAGCCGTGTTCTTATATAGGTGTTATTAATCAATGAGTCTAAAATGATCAGTTTAAGTTTGTCATCATTTTGAATTGAATCCCTGACTTTATCATATTTTTTGCCGTAAGTAAGGTAATCTATTTTCGAAGCGAGGAGATCTTTGTAGTATTTACTATTTCGGTAAAGCATATCATTGTTCATATCTAAATCCTGATAAATGCTTTTTTCGATCGCATCTTTTTCTGCAGCGCTTAGCTTTTTTGAAAACTGCCCCTGATAGGCAGTTGTGAGTCTTTCACTGTAATTCTTTTTTCTATCTGCCTTAGGAATCGCTAATATCTCTCTCAAAGCCGCCATTTTAGTAGAATCTAAGCCATAAAATCGATTATAAATATATAAGCAGTAGCGTTTGTCTAATTCACTTTCGTGTTTAATAAATGCTTTAAAAGATTCATTATTTGATTTATTCGCTGCTTCGATTGACTTTTCGACATAGCTATTTAGCATGGGGATGAAAACTGTTGGTTCAGTTAAAAGGTATCGATGCCAGAGGCCGTAGCCCGGATTGCCTAAAAACTGGTTAAGTCTGCTATTCATATTCCGCAACGCATCGTTTTCAATTTTTCCATCTCCGGAAAACTGATAGTTCTTTTCCTGTTCGCTGATATTGAGTTTATAGTCAGGTTCCAGATAAATTAGCCCAACTTTGCCGAATTCATAGATTCCAGGAACTAAATCTTTTAAACTAAGCTTGAAATTTCCAGATTTGTCGGCACTAATAACAATAGGGGACAGATCGTTACCCTGAAGGGTCCAACTTGAATCTGCAATACCTGGAATATTTCCGATCAGCTGCGCCTTCGCATTGCCCATCAATAAGAATATGGCAATACATAGAATTGATATCTTAATCATATTAACTAATTATTTAGTTAAATATACTAACTAAATAATTAGTTTTATTTTTTAATTAATTTTTCTTTGAGAATAGGAGCCAGCGTTTAGCAAAAGACAAAAGGCTTGAGTTTTTGCTCAAGCCTTTCATTGTATAAAATTTACCCTTAGTCATCACATCAGATGAGTAGCTAGCCAATTGGCTCTTCTCATTCAATAACGGAGTGACTAACCTGCTAACCTTTTCCCTCTATCCACTTTCTCGCATTTACAAATGCCTCAATCCATGGTGAAACTTCATCTTTTCTACCTGCGGGATAATTTGCCCAATGCCATTGGAATAACGAGCGTTCAATATGTGGCATCATTACCAAATGGCGACCACTTTCATCACACATCATTGCGGTGTTATAATCTGAACCATTCGGACTAGCCGGATATGTTTCGTAAGCGTATTTGGCTACAATTTGATATTGATCTTCTGCATAAGGCAAGGAGAACCTTCCTTCGCCATGCGATACCCAAACCCCTAAGGTGCTTCCTGCTAGTGTAGACAACATGACTGAATTGTTTTCCTGTAGTGTTAATGAAGTGAAAATACTTTCGTGTTTACCGCTCTTATTGTGCAGCATTTTTGGTTTGTCTTCGTGGTTTTTGTTAATTAATCCCAATTCCACAAACAACTGGCAACCATTACAGATCCCTACCGATAGCGTATCCGGACGGGCAAAAAACTTCTCTAAAGCAACTCTTGCTTTTTCATTGTATAAAAATGCACCGGCCCAGCCTTTTGCGGATCCTAAAACGTCAGAATTGGAAAATCCACCAACGGCACCAATAAACTGAATGTCTTCTAATGTCTCCCTTCCGGTGATTAAATCCGTCATGTGTACATCTTTCACATCAAAACCAGCCAAATACATCGCATTTGCCAATTCGCGTTCGGAGTTACTGCCTTTTTCGCGGATAATTGCCGCCTTCGGACGTGGTTTAGATGCATCAATTATGGGTTTCTTTCCGTCAAATTGCAATGGAAAGCTATATTTCAGAACGTGGTTTTTATAATTGTCATAGCGTTCTTTTGCCAAACCATTACCAGTTTGTTTACTATCCAACAAGTAAGAAGTTTTAAACCAAACATCACGTAAATGATCAATGTCAAAACTGAAATCAGTTCCGGCATTTTTAATATCCAGCGAAGCTGATGAGTTGACAGTGCCAATTTTATAGAAAGCTACCCCGTTTGAGGTTAATGTATCTTCAACTGAAGCATCTGCCTGGAAAACCAAAGCAATGTTTTCGGCGAATAATAATTTAATAATATCTTGTTCAGCTAAAGCGGATAAATCTATAGATGCACCTAAATCGCGATCTGCGAAACACATTTCCAGTAAGGTCGTAATCAAACCACCGCTACCTATATCATGTCCGGCTTGGATTTTACCTTCTTTAATTAGCTGTTGAATGATATTAAATGCTTTTTTAAATTGTTCCGCATTTTTAATATCGGGTGTTTCTGTACCGATTTTATTTAATATCTGGGCGAAAGATGAACCACCTAACTTATAATCATCATTAGAAAGGTTGATATAATAGATCGCTCCACCATCTTTTTGAAGCACTGGTTCTACAACTTTCGTAATATCATCGCAGTTACCGCCAGCGGAAATAATCACGGTTCCCGGAGCAATTACATCGCCATCCTTATATTTTTGCTTCATGGATAACGAATCTTTTCCCGTTGGGATATTGATTCCTAAATCAATTGCAAACTCAGAACAAGCTTTAACTGCAGCATAAAGGCGGGCATCTTCACCTTCATTTTTACAGGCCCACATCCAGTTGGCAGAAAGCGAAACGCTTTTTAAACCATCTTTCAAAGGTGCCCATACAATGTTTGATAAAGATTCTGCAATTGCATTTCTGCTACCAGCCGCAGGATCGATCAATGCAGATAGGGGTGCGTGCCCAACAGAGGTAGCTACACCTTCTTTACCCTGGAAATCTAAAGCCATTACCCCACAGTTATTTAAAGGCAATTGTAATGGTCCGGCGGTTTGTTGTTTAGCCACGCGGCCACCTACACAACGGTCAACCTTATTGGTTAACCAATCTTTAGACGCTACTGCTTCTAATTGTAAAACCTGCTCTAAATAGGTATTCAATTCGGATTGATCATAGGTGATGGCATCATATTTACGATCAATAGTCTGATCATCCATCACAATTTTTGGAGAACTGCCAAACATGTCTTTCAACTCCAGATCCATTGGTTTAATGCCAGATGTTTCAGATTTGAAAGTAAAACGATGATCGCCGGTTACTTTTCCAACGGTGTACATTGGTGAACGTTCACGGTCGGCAATTTTTTGTAAGGTTTCGATGTGTTCATTGCCAATCACTAAGCCCATTCGCTCCTGAGATTCGTTACCAATAATTTCTTTTGCAGATAGGGTAGGATCGCCAACAGGCAATTTATCGAGATTGATTAAACCACCAGTTTCTTCCACCAATTCTGACAAACAGTTTAAGTGACCACCAGCACCATGATCGTGGATAGATATAATGGAGTTGTGTTCGCTTTCTACCATTCCACGAACGGCATTTGCAGCACGCTTCTGCATTTCCGGGTTAGATCTTTGGATGGCATTTAATTCAATACCAGATCCATGTTGACCTGTGTCTGCAGATGAAACTGCAGCACCACCCATTCCTATTCTATAATTTTCACCACCCAGAATTACGATGTTATCGCCTTCCTGCGGTTTAAGTTTTTGTGCCTGACTTGCTTTTCCGTAACCGATACCACCGGCAAGCATAATTACTTTATCGAAACCTAACTTCCTGGATTTCTCCTCATGTTCAAAAGTTAAAACGGATCCGGTAATTAATGGCTGACCGAACTTATTTCCAAAATCAGTGGCACCGTTTGATGCTTTGATCAGGATATCCATTGGGGTTTGGTAGAGCCATGCTCTTTCTTCAACACCTTTTTCCCAAGGGCGATTTTCTTCTAAACGAGAAAGCGCTGTCATGTAAACAGCCGTTCCAGCTAAGGGTAAAGACCCTTGTCCGCCGGCTAATCTGTCTCTGATTTCTCCACCCGAACCGGTTGCAGCACCATTAAAAGGTTCTACAGTGGTAGGAAAATTATGGGTTTCTGCTTTCAGTGAGATTACAGAATCGAAATCACTTGTAGTATAATAATCAGGAATATCGGCACGTTTAGGTGCGAATTGCTGAACTGTTGGGCCTTTAATAAAAGCCACATTATCTTTATAGGCAGAAACGATATCGTTTGGATGTGCTTCTGATGTTTTACGGATGAGTTTAAAAAGAGAGGTTGGTTGCTCCACACCATCAATTACAAAAGTACCATTGAAAATTTTATGGCGACAGTGTTCCGAATTCACCTGAGAGAAACCGAAAACTTCTGAATCCGTTAAAGGTCTTCCTAGGTTATTGGCGAGTGTATTTAAATAATCAACCTCTTCATCACTTAAAGATAAGCCTTCCTGCTTGTTGTAAGCCGCAATATCAGTGATTTCTAATATGGGTTCAGGTTTAATGTTGATGGTATAAACATCCTGATCAAGTATTTCATATTTTTGAGCAAGCATCGGGTCGTAATCAGAAAAATCCTGAACCACCTTGGCAAATTCTTCAATCCTGATAATCCCCTGTATGTCCATATTCTGGGTAATCTCTACCGCATTGGTACTCCAGGGCGTAATCATTGCTGCTCTTGGCCCTACAAAGAAACCGCTTAAAGCTGTTTCTGTAGTGATTTTGGCATCGCCAAATAACCATTCAAGTTTAGTAATATCATTGGTAGTGAGCGTTTTGTCTGTTTGTAATACAAAAACCGCCTGCGATTGACTAAGGAAGAAATGAATCATGCTTTTTTTTTGAAAGTGCAAATTTAGCTTTTTTAAATTTAAGGATAGAATGAATGGAAGATAGAATTGTTGATTGTTGACTGATTCTATGTCAAATTCGTAATGGATAGTGAAATGGTATATAATTTTGGTGTATAAGTTGGAATTACAGTTTTTATCTATTTATATTTTCGATCGTATGAACTGCGGGCTATCGTGATCGTCCTGAACTTAATTCAGGTTTTTTATATTTAATTCTAACCAACCGAAACACGTCATTATCATTTTAGTCGGTGGGATACACGACTGATAGACAATCTATATGATAGCGCAGTGACGGATTCCTGATTATGCCTACAGCTTTCCTATAGTGCCTAACTTTTTTGCCTTTTTATAATCAGTGTGTTAAAGTGATCGTTCTTGGCTTGATCTATATATATGTAGCTAGCTGCGAAAAGTTAGTATTACACGCCCTTAGCCCTTCAGGCGAAAGATGCCTACAGATCAGTGGGGCACAAGAAAATTCAAATTTTTATCAAATAATCATGTAGGACTAAAATTACATTATCAATGTTACATAAACAGGGTAAATCGATTTAAAAGCATTTCTGATCAGTTTTCATTTTTGATGATAAGATCTTGTAATAAATAGACAGGATGGTACAGGATGGGCGTAAATCGTTATGTTTCTATATTTAGTCAACCATAACACTAACCAAATAACTTTTAACCAAATATTTAATAACGTTCGCTTAACTGAATCTATGCAATAGAAATCTACATTTCTTTCCGACTCTTTACTTTTCTTTCCTGATCCGCTCGTAGAATACATTTTTTTGCATACTAGTTTTTTGGCCGTTCGCATCCAATAAAATTACTATGAGTAAAATTTTACCAAAATTTTTAATCGTCATTCTGACATTTGTACTTTTTCTGAGTAGTTGCAGGAAGAAAGAATTTGATGAATTCTACGGTCGCCCGGAAACGCTGGCAGAACCGATTTATCAGCAACTTCAGGCCAAGGGTAATTTTACTCAGTTTCTAAGCTGTGTAGATAAAGCCAGTTATAAAGAAACGTTAAGCACAGCGGGCTCCTGGACTGTTTTTGCACCTACCGATGAAGCTTTCAAAACTTATATGCAAGAGAATGGCCTAACTGAAATAACCACAGACCTTGCTACTAAAATTGTTCGCTTTTCGATGGTTTACGATGGTGAAAAAACGGACAGACTCAGTGATTTTTTCTCTGTTAAAGGTTTCGTTAAAAATACCGCCTTCAGGAGAAGGACCGTTTATTATGATTTTGTTTACGATGATAAAGACCTGAACGGCAATCTAATAAAGGCTATAGCTACGAACCGGAATGGTGTTTACTTTCCCGGAGATTTTAATAATAAAAGCGTAACCTATTTCTTGTCACCATATATGGGCTTTGCAGGCTTATCTGCCATAGATTATAATTTCTTTTATCCAAATGTTTCGTATAGTGGTAGTAATGTAGCTTCAGCGCATTTAATAGCAGATCAGCAGAACATCATTGCAGAAAACGGCGTAATTCACATCATCGATAGGGTCCTTACACCGCCACTCAACATCGATCAATATGTAAATAGTAAACCGGATTATAGTGCATTCAAAAATCTGCTTGATAAATTTGTTACTTTTAGTTTAAATGCAGAAATTTCCAATCGATATCAGGTATTAAGTGGCAAAGCCGCCAATGTTTACGTAAAAAGCTATAGTAGTCTGCTTGGATTTTCGCCCAATAATGAAAACTATCTTAAAGCTGATGCAAACGATGCTCAGCAAAGTTCATATAGTATTATTGCGCCAACAAATGCAGCAGTAGATGCTTATGCCAAAAGTGTACTGCTTAAATACTGGCGTAAAAGGGGGGTAAATACCTTAAACGAGCTATATGTTGTTGCGCCTGATGTGATTAGAGATTACGTCAATTCTCACTTATATACCAGTACAGTATGGCCGAGCAAATTCGCAATTACTCAAAATTCCCTTGGTGATGTAACCAAACAAACTACAGCTGATATTATCGACAGACAGGTACTCAGCAATGGTTTTCTTTACGGTACAAATAAAAGTCAGGAAGCAAGTGTATTCTCTACTGTTTATGGAAATATAAACCTCGATCCTGATTTCAGTATCATGAAACAAGCGCTTTTGTACTTCAACCTTCATCTTCAACTTAAAACACCTTCTATCCGGTATCTTATTGTCCCGATTCCGGATGCTACCTTAAGAAGGATGGGCTTCACTTACGATCCCTTCTTTGTTGCACAGCCTATTCGGGGCGATCTTGCTGCTTTTAGAAGAATTCTTCAAACGCATATCATTCCACTTGGAAACAGACCAATTCCAAATTTTACTTCAGGTGCTGGAATTTTAGAAGCTTCTAACGGTGAATATATCAAATACGAAAGAGGCAGGTTACTATCAGCGGGTACACAGGATAGTGTGGCGGTAGCAAAACAAACTATTCCGGTTGATTCGGTGAGTACTACCCCTGTAAATGGAGCGGTAGTTTATGGCAAAGAAGCATTAACCTATACTGTACTTCCGGTTGGTAAGCATATTGAAAAGTATGGAAACGTACCAGCAGCGCCATATTATAACTTTTTTCAGTATTTGTTTAACAGCTTATTGTATAATAAAACCACAGGAGCTATTACTGGCTTAACAGATGGTGTGAATTATACCGTTTTTGTACCGACAAATGCAGCAATTGTTGCTGCGGTTCGTGCGGGATTATTACCGGGAAATACGGCTACAGGCGTTCCGAATTTTACCGCTACAGATGGAATCTCGGTAACCCTGGTGAATAAATTTATTCAGTATCACATCATTAACAAAGCCACCGTTGTAAGTGATGGAGAAAAAACTGGTCAGTTCGAATCTTTATTGAAAGATGATAACGGTGATGCAGCTAAAATTAATGTATCTATAAATACGGTAAATACCCTGCAACTAAGAGATGTAACCGGTGCAACTGTAAATGTGTTATTAGGGGCTAATGATAGAAGTAACGTGCTATCTAACAGAACCGTAATACACCAAATTAACACTTACTTAAAATATCAATTCTAACCAAATATGACTAGAAAAATTGCATACAGTGCATTTATTGCATTGTGCTGTCTGTTGGTGTCGTCTATAACAAGCGCACAACAAATTAATTATGTAAAAGGAAGGGTAATTGATAAGAAGGATAAGCAACCTATTATTGGGGCCTCGGTGGTAATTATTGATAAAGACAGACGCGTAATTAAGGGCGTTTCTACAGATATTGATGGTAATTATTCCCTTCCCGTTGCCGATAAAACCTACCGGATTTCGGTTTCTTATATCGGATATAAATCGAGTGCCCCGCTTTCAATAGATAAGGCAGTAATTAACTTTCAGTTAGAAGCTGCCGATAACCAGATGGATGAAGTGCAGATTGTATCCAGAGCGAAAACAGATAATGGAAGTGGAATGGCGATTGATAAAAGAGATCAAACCTCTGCAGTTTCCACGATTAACGCAAAGGAACTAGAAGACATGCAGGCGGCTTCAATTGATCAGGCTTTACAAGGGAGATTGGCGGGTTTAGACATTGCGGCAAGCAGTGGCGATCCGGGTGCACCGATGCAAATCAGGATTCGTGGTACATCTTCTATCAACGGTGCAGTTGATCCGCTTATTGTAGTAGATGGGATGGCTTACGACATTACCATTCCTTCGGATTTTAACTTCGCGACCTCTGATGAGAATAACTACGGACAGCTTTTAAACATTGCACCTTCAGATATTAAGGAGATTAGTGTATTAAAAGATGCTGCGGCTACCGCGGTCTGGGGTTCTCGTGCGGCCAACGGCGTATTAGTGATCACCACCAAAAGAGGGACAATGGGTCCTCCAAATATATCTTACAATTTTAAGGGTTCGTATTCCAAGCAGCCGAGTGCCATCCCCATGTTAAATGGTAATCAATATTCTTCCTTAATTCTGGAAGAGTTTTATAATGCAGGGCGACAATTTTCTACTTCTGATTTTGCGAAACAATTTCAGTACGACCAAAATGATCCCTATAATTATTACAACTATAGCAATAACACCAACTGGTTAGAAGCCATTACAAGAGTGGGGTATCTTCAAGATCACAATTTATCCATTTCGGGTGGTGGAGAGAAGGCGGTATACCGTGCCTCGGTAAATTATTTTAACCAGAACGGAACAACTATAGGTACAAGCTTAGCTCGTTTAAGTGCCAGGGTAAACCTGGATTATACCGTTTCTACAAAAATTCGCTTTAGCGCTGATATTGCTTATACCCATATTGATAATCAAAGTTTATATCCAAGTGGCTCAAGAGATGCCAATGTAAGGGATGTAGCCTATACCAAAATGCCAAACCAGGCGGTTTATGAGTACGATGAATATGGAAATTTAACTTCTAATTATTTTAGTCCGGCAAGCACCGCGCAAGGAAGCTTTCTTTACGATTTTTCCAATTCAAGGGTAAGTGGCACTTATAATCCATTGGCTATGGCTATTGCTGCCAGCAATAAACAGCTGGGAGAACGGATAATTCCAAAATTCAGCTTACAATATGTCATCATTCCGGAAAGACTGAGGTTAAATGCCAATTTTCAGGCAGATATTAATAATACTAAGGTGAAGAAATTCTTACCACAAGTAGCTACCGGAAGACCATTTTCTGAAGCCATTGTAAATTACGCAGGCGATTCAGACGGCGATTCTTTTACCATGGCAACCAATATGACGCTTTCTTATACGCCTAAATTGGGTGATAAACATAACTTACTGGCATTTGCCAGGTTTGATAGTTACGACAGCCGTAGAACCGGGCAGGGAATGTTTGCCAGCAATACGGCGTCTTCTTTCCTTTCCGATCCATCTATTGAAGGTAGGACTAACCAAACGGGTTCTGCCTATTCTTCTTATGCACAAACCCGTACAGTTGGTCTATTGCTAAATGCCCAGTATAAATTTTTAGATCGATACATTTTTAATGCTGGTGTAAGGGGTGATGGGAATTCTAAATTTGGTCCGAATAACCGTTACGGTCTATTCCCGTCTGCGTCAGTAAGATGGAGGGTTTCCGGAGAACCGTTTATGAAAAATACGACTAACTATATCGATGACTTAAGTTTTAGAGCAAGTTATGGTGTAGTTGGTAATGCGCCTAAAAATGATTATTCCTATTTCAACACCTACCAGAATTATGGGTTTAGTTACCTCGGTTCTTCGGGCGTATTCCCATCCAATATCGAATTATCAGATTTGCGTTGGGAAAAAGTTGCACAATCAAACGTTGGTTTAACGCTTGTGCTACTGAAGAACAGGCTAAACATGGATGTTGATGTTTATCGCAAGCGAACTACTGATCTTTTTTACCAAGATCTAGCCATTCCAACCTACAATGGATTCTCAACGCTGGATATTAATGGCGGTACAATGGATAATCAGGGATGGGAGTTCAGTTTGTTTTATACAGCTGTAAAAAGTAAAAAGCTTCGGTTAGATTTCAATTTTAACATTTCCCATAACCAGAACTTAATTCGGGAGGTATCGCCATTGGTGCGAAGGGAAAGTAATTCAGCTGTTCTACAAAACAATGTTTTTAAAGTTTACCTGCAGGAGAATAATCCATTCGGTTCATTCTACGGCTTCAAATTTAAAGGTGTTTACAAAGACAGAAATTCAACCATTGCGCTTGATGAAAATGGCAATCAGATTATTGGTCCCAACGGACAGCAAATCTTCATGCGTTTCGGCTATCCATCAATAGATTATGTTTTTCAACCTGGAGATTCCATGTATGAAGATATTAATCACGATGGAAATATCGATTACAAAGATGTTGTGTATCTGGGTAACGGTAATCCTAACTTAACCGGTGGCTTTGGAACCGCAATTACTTTCAATGGAAATCTTCGTTTAGGGGTCAACTTCACCTATAGAACAGGTTACCAGATTATCAACGGTACCAAGATAAGCACCACCAATATGTATGGTTTTAGTAATCAAAGTACAGCGGTGTTACGCCGTTGGAAAGCTGAGGGTGATGTAACCGATATGCCGCGGGCAACTTACGCAACTGGTTATAACTTTCTGGGCTCTGACCGCTATGTGGAAGATGGCTCATACCTTCGTTTGAGAAGTGTTACCCTAAAATATGATGTGAATAAAGATTTCCTGAAACGCATTGGTTTAAAAGGCTTGAGTGCCAATGTAACCATGGAAAACATTCTTACTTTCACCAAATATACCGGTCAGGATCCTGAAGTTCCGGTAAGGTTATCTACGTTTTCTACCGTAGTGGATAACTCGACCACGCCCCCAATCAAAACAATTACACTCGGTTTAACTGCTAATTTTTAACCTGCCAACATGAAAAAAATGATATATAGTGTTGCGGTAGTCATGGTATTGATCATGTCTAGCTCCTGCAAAAAATGGTTGGATACCCAGCCCCGCGACGGAATTACGCGACAACGATTTTGGAAAACTAAAGAGGATGTTCAGGCAGCGGTTTCAGGTTGTTATGCTTCTTTATTGGCGCCCCCCCCGGGTGTGAACGACAGGGCTTTGACCGAATACATCTTTACGTTTGGAGAGATTCGTGCAGATATGATTGATCCGGGACCAGGTGCTGTTAACGACGAGCTTGATATTTTTAACGTCAATATCACATCAAGTAACAGTTTAAGCAGATGGATTGCTTTTTACCGCACCATCAATTATTGTAATACAGTGCTGGATAATGCACCTGCAGTTAGGGAAGTAGACCCAACATTAACCGTTG
Organism: Pedobacter sp. CFBP9032; assembly: GCF_034045265.1. NCBI lineage: Bacteria > Pseudomonadati > Bacteroidota > Sphingobacteriia > Sphingobacteriales > Sphingobacteriaceae > Pedobacter > Pedobacter sp. CFBP9032. Next base: position 41,652 of record NZ_JAXCWE010000012.1, read on the forward strand.
AGCAGCTTAACGCCAGTATGGCGGAAGCATTAACCCTGAGGAGTATGATGTACTTCTATTTGGTTAAAACCTTTAGAGACGTGCCGCTAAAATTGACAGCCACAAGCAGGGATACAGATTTACAAAGTCTGCCTAAAACACCTGCTACGGCAATATTGGCACAAATAGTTAGCGATCTAAAACAAGCAGAAACCAATGCAGTAGTCAGTTATGGAAATACGAAAAGTAATAAAGGACGGGTGACAAAATTTACCGTAAATGCGCTTTTAGCTGATGTTTACCTCTGGATGGACAATTATGAGGGCTGTATTGCGGAATGCAATAAGGTAATTAATTCACAACTGTTTGCCATTCAGCCTGCAAGTTCAACATGGTATTCGAATGTATTTTTTAATGGAAGCTCCACAGAAACCATTTTCGAATTTGCTAATGGAACATCCGTGAGTAATGTATTTTTTAATCTACTGGTTTTGCCACGCAAGAGGTTCACCGCATCTGCTTATGTTCCGCAAGAAGTATTTATTGCAGATGATGTAGACCCTGACCGGAACTTTGATATTCGTGCTGATGAATTTTACAGAGCGAATGATCTGACGATTATAAAATGGGGCGCACAAAACCCTTCTTTTATAAACTGGCAGGCCTACCGAATTACAGATGTACTGCTGCTAAAGGCAGAAGCCCTTGCCGAAACCAATGCCGGAGCAGAGGCATTAGCCATTATCGAAAACATCAGGCTGAGAAGGAATGCAGTAGCAGCAACCGCACAAACAGTAGATCCGGGAGATAAAGATGCCATTACAGATTACATCCTGGCAGAACGTGCCCGTGAGTTTGCTTTCGAAGGAAAACGTTGGTTTGATATCCTCCGGGTGGCTAAACGCAATAACTACAGGAGATTATCATTACTCACCAGTATCATTTCAGAAACAGTGTCGCCTGCTTCACAGCAGTCTGCCATCACCAAATTTCAGGATATTAACAGCCATTACTTTCCAATAAGCGATTCAGAACTTTTTGCTGATCCTCAATTGATTCAGAATCCATTTTATACCAAATAATTAGCATGATGAAAAATAATTTTAATGTTCGCGGGCTGGCCATTATGGTGGTAATGCTGGCCTTTATATTTGTATTTATAAATGCTTGTAAAAGGGAATCGTTTACATTGGCCACAACTGATGACGTAAATATCACCGGCTATCTGGATCGTTACCCGGAGCAATTCTCTTTGTTAAAAGAGGTAATAACAAAATCTGCATCTACCGGATTTCTCGGTGCATATGGCAAATACACATTTTTCGCTCCAGATAATGTGGCGGTAACTGCCTGGCTAAAATCAAAGGGAAAAGCAGCTGTTTCAGATTTAACTGTAGAAGAAGCCAAAAATATGATTAGGTTTCATTTACTGGCAGACACGCTGGCAACCAATAAATTTACAGACGGTAAATTGCCACAAATAACTTTATACGGTCAGTACCTTCAAACAGGGGCAGTAAATCAGGCTGGTGTGAGTAGCTATATTGTAAATAAACTCGCTAAAATTACCAAGTCGAATATAAGGGTTGGAAACGGCATTATCCATGTGCTCGATCATGTATTGAATCCTGCCACACTTACCTTGGCCAAGAGTATTGAAGCCAATCAACGCTACACTTACTTTACGCAAGCGCTGAAAGAAACAGGCTTTTACGACTCTCTAAATGTGGAAGGCGCTGCTGCTAAAGATACTACCCGCAGATTTCAAACTGTAATTATGGAATCAGACTCTGCACTTAAAGCTGCAGGTTTCAGCACGTATTCAAGTTTCAGAAGTCGGTATTCAAGAACAGGAAACCCACAAAGTAAGGCAGATAGTTTATGGTTGTATATGGCTTATCATATATCTCCAGGTCCATCTTACGTTCCTGATATCATTACCACACCCGCCATTTACTCTCTTGCACCAAGAGAAGTAATTACAACGAAATTCTCCGGGCAAAAGGTTTTGCTTAACGAGGATGAATTTAATGGAGTAGTAGAACCTGGTGTAGAAATTAACAGGTCTTTTAGCGATGTAACGGCATCAAACGGCGTGTTGCATGAAGTGAAAAAGCCTTTTGCAATTAAAGTGAGAGTACAATCGGCAGTGTTTTTTGATGTAGCAGATCAACCTGAATTAAGGGCAAACCCAAGGTGGAGAGGCTCATCTGCAGTAAGTATTCCATTATTCGCTAACGGATTAAGTAATTTAAGTGGACTGATCTTTAATGATCCTTCTAAATTGAACACACCTGAAAATTATGATTATGTTACCGTTCCAAATGCTACCCGAAAATATAATGCCAACGATTATTTAAACCTGTCGATGGGGGCAAACGTGCTACGTGCGCAATGGATTGAATTGCGAACACCAATGTTGGTAAAAGGAAGGTACAGAATATGGATATGTTATGCACAGAACGGAAATGCACCTGTTTTTCAGGTTGGGGTAGATGTAGGTAGATCGGGCGAACAAATCTTACCAAACCTGGTCGATTTTAGACAACTATTGAGTGTTTCAGGCGTAACGTCGGCCACATCATCATCGGCATCAGCAGATCCGCTGATGTTAACCAATGGTTTTAAGCGATATATGGCTACCACTGCAGACGTTCAGGGTACCCTTCGCGGTGAGCAGCAAATTACCGGTACAGGATGGGATCAAATGGTTGGCCGTTTGGCTGGAACAGCTGATATACAAACAACAGACAGGCATTGGATCAGACTAAGCATTGTTGGCGGTGGTAATTCCAGTAGTGCAACCTGGCTGGATATGATTCATTTCATCCCGATAGACGATGATCAGAATTATCCTCGGTTTTCAACATCAGGAACTGCATTTAAGCGACCATAACATCGTTGCCGGAGCTCGTCTCCGGCATCACTTAATCTAACCATAAAGAAAATCCTAAATGAAAAAAAATATACGAAATATCTTACTGTTGCTTGGTGCTTTAGTTGCGCTAAACGGCTGTAAAGATAAAATGGATGAGCATATCGAAATTGTTAATGTAGACAACACGGTTGACGTGTTCCAAAAATTATCAGCGCAACCCAACCTCAGTAAGTTTAGTGATTTCCTGAGAAGTACAGGCTATGACCAGTTACTAAGTTCGTCACAAAATTATTCTGTTTGGGCTCCTACAAATGAAGCGCTTGCAGGTTTAGACGCGGCCATTGTTGCCGATCCGGTGCGGCTTAAAGATTTCGTGGCAAATCACATTGCTTTAACCACCATTACTGCACCAAAAACACTCACCGATACGGTTAAAGTGGCCTTATTGAATAAAAAATTTGCCACTATTATTGGCGATAAATACGAGGATGCTACTGTTTCTGGCAAAGGCCAGTTTGTTAAAAATGGTGTTGTTTATGCGATAAACCAGGCGGTGCCAAGCCGGTTAAATATTTGGGAATACATGCTGAATAGCACGGATGCTCCTGCACAAACGGCTTACATCAGTACGGTTACTTCTTTTGTAATTGATACTGCAAATGCCACCATTATTGGCTACAACACTACCGGAGGACCTATTTTTGCGTCTAACCCACCGCTGGTTTCCCGAAATGCATACTGGAATAGCGTTGCTGATTTGAGAGTAGAAAATCAGCAGTACACCTTTTTTATGCTTCAGGATCCTGCTTTTAACAGCGAAACGGCCAAACTTACGCCATACTTCTCTGTAGTGGATAAATTTGCATTGGTGCGAGATTTTACGGTAAAGGGTTTATTTACACCAGATAAATTGCCAGATACCTTATTGTCTCTGCGGGGAGTTAAAATTCCGATTTCAAAATCTGCAATAGTGAAGTCTTACCGTGCCAGTAATGGAATTGTATATGTGATGAGTGCGCTACCATTCAGGCTGAAAGATAAAGTGCCAACATTTAAGATTGAAGGCGAAAATCCAACAAGTTTTAGGGTAGACAGAACCGGAAACACATTTTACAGGCTTAAATTAGATAATAATAATATTCCTTACCGGGATATTGAGGTTTACAATCATGGTGTAGCCGATTACTACATCCGCTATCAAAGAAGTAGCGTACCTTTAGTAAAGTACAAGGTTTATGCCCGTGCAGTTTCCGGTGCTGCCGGAGATTCGCAAGTGGCGGCTTTCACCCAGCGGTATTTCATTTTTAATCCGCTTACCTCTACTGTTGAGGCGCCAGTTTATGATCTTTTTGCCACGCAACTGGTAAGTCCCTTAAACTACAGTGAAGTTTATTTAGGCGACTATTCCCCTAAACAATACGGCCTTTTGGATCTGAGACTTACTTCGGCTACCAGCACATCAGTTAACGTAAATACGCTCATACTGGATTATTTAAGATTTGAACCTATTCTTCCATAAGCAAATAATTCTGAAATAAAATTGACTATGTATCATTTTACCATTATAAAAAAAGGATTATCATTGGCCTTATTCGGTTTAATGTATGCTGCTGCAGCAATTGCACAGCAAACCGATACCATCGCTACAGACTCCAGCAAATACAGCACCGATACCACAACGGTAAAAATACGGCAGAAAAAACTGGTTGGTCAAAAAATTACGGGAACCGTTGTAGATGGCTATACCAATAAGGCCATTGTTGGGGCAAAACTTACCGTGACCGATTTTTCTGGCGCTTTAACTGATGATAAGGGTAGATTCTCTATCGTTGTACCCAACTTAAATTCAGCGATCTTAATTAGTAATTCCGGTTATCATACCAAGATGCTGGCGGTTCACGCTGGTAAAATGGCTGTAATTAAAATATATCCTACAGAATATACCTCCCTATTTACAGAGGTAGTGTTGCCATCAGGTACACAGAATCTGGCCCGTACCTCTTCAGCTATTTCAACAGCCAACCCAAAAGGTGGCTGGAGCAATAATGGTGAAACCATGGATAGCTATTTACAGGGCAGAATGGCTGGGGTAAATTCCATTAGAAGGTCTGGTACGCCAGGCATTGGTGCAGATCTTTTTGTTCGGGGTTTTACTTCACTTTATGGAACCAACCAACCCCTCTATGTGGTAGATGGGATGATCTATGATGCAAATTCTTATGGATCATCGCTTACGGCAGGACATCGCAACAATCCATTGCAATTTATTGATGTACGGGATATCGAAAGCATTACTTTAATTAAAGATGCTGCGGCTGCAACCGTTTATGGAACCAAAGCTGCAAATGGCGTAATGGTGATCACCACTAACCATGCGCAGGATCTGGCTACCCAAATTGATTTTTCGGCTTACAGCAGTATAAATCTGGTTCCGCGTCAGCTTTCTGTAATGAGTAGTGGCGATTTCAGAACTTACCTGTCTGATGTATTACAAAGCCAGGGCTTAAGCAGCGGTGCAATTGCCGCACTACCATATATGAATGATGACCAAAATCCGGCTACTAATCCATTGTATCCCGTTTATCATCAAAATACCGACTGGCAAAAAGAAGTTTTCAAACGCAGTTTTGATCAGAATTATTTCTTAAAGGTAAGTGGGGGAGATAACATCGCAAAGTATGCCTTATCGGCAGGTTACTCCAAAGACAAAGGGATTATCGATTCTACCAATAATGTGAACTATCACATGCGTTTCAACAGTGATTTAAACCTCACAAAAAAACTGCAGGCCAATACCAATCTATCTTTCAGCTATACCGAACAGGCACTTAAAGATCAGGGGATTGCTCCACGTACTAATCCAATCTTCCTGTCTCTGGTTAAAGCGCCTTTTCTGGCAAGAAACGAAATTAGCGGCACCGGAGCGGTTTCGCCGAATCTTGCAGATGCAGATACGCTCGGCGTGAGTAATCCACGGGCTTTAATTGAGAAAGGATTGAACCAGAAAAAAGCCTATCGTATTTTTGGAAATATCAACTTCAATTATCAATTATCGAAAAGCATTACGCTTTCCAATTTAACGGGACTAGCTTACGATAAAACACAGGAAACACTATTCATCCCTAGAAAAGGCGTTACAAATGAAGTGCTGGATAATACCATTGGTGATAGTAAATTGGGTTCTCAGGTAATCAGGTATTCAAATGTTTTCAATGATTTGCGTTTTGCATATAATCAAACGTTTGCTAAAGACCACCATTTAAATATCAAATTGGGCTCGCGTTACTCACAGAGTTCAAGCGAGCAGGATTTCGCCATTGGTTATAACTCAGCTACTGATGTATTGATTAGCATCGGAAACAGTAATGCCTCATTGCGTTCGTTTGGTGGTGATATCGGCAACTGGAATTCATTAAATACATATTTCACAACCGATTACAATTACAAAGATAAGTACTACCTGAATTTTGCACTGGCTGTAGACGCTTCCTCCCGTTTCGGCAGAAGAGATGGTGCTTCTACCATCACCTACTCTAAAGGAGATTTAAGTATTGTTGGTGGCAGAACGGCTGTGCTGCCAGCCATTAGTGGTGCCTGGTTAGTTTCTTCAGAAGATTTTATGAAGGGCTATAAGGAAGTCGGTTTGCTAAAGCTGCGCATGAGTTACGGTTTAGTTGGAAACGATGATATTGGTAATTACAACAACAGACAGTATTACGTTTCGCAAAATTTGTTGGGTCTGCAAGGCTTAGTTCGTGGCAACATTGCTAATCCAAACATCCAATGGGAACAGGTAGCCAAGTTTAATACCGGTGTAGATGCTTCGTTCTTTAATGAACGCTTAAATTTAAGTCTCGATTATTATGTGCATACAACCAGCAAAATGCTAACCTATACTCCGGTAACTTCTATCGGTGGCATCGATTCTTATATTGATAACCAGGGCGGAATGAAAACATCAGGGCTTGATTTTGCTTTAAATGGCCGGATCCTTAATAAAACCTTTAAATGGGATTTAGGCATTAACCTGGGTACTTACAAAAATAAGATTCAAAGTTTGTCCGGTGGGAATGAAATCCTTACCGCCTATGCAGACGGAACATACCTTACGCGTGTAGGCCAGGCCGCGAACTTATTTTACGGACAAAGAACCAATGGCGTATATGCTACAGATGCCGAAGCGGCGGCCGCAGGGTTATCAATTGTAAACAGTGCAGGTGTTACGCTTCCCTTTAAAGGCGGCGACATGCGCTTTTTAGATACTAACGGTGATAAAATTATTAACGGTGCAGATCGCGTGGTGATTGGAAATCCAAATCCTGATCTTTTCGGGAGTTTCAATAATACTTTTGCCTACAAAAATTGGTCGCTGGATCTGTTAGTATCCTTTGTGTTGGGCAATGATGTTTACAACTACACCCGTTCGGTACTCGAATCTGGCGACGCCTACTACAACCAATCCAACATCATCAGAAACCGCTGGAAAGGAGACGGGCAGGTAACCAATGTACCCAAAGCCAGTTTTGGCGACCCGATGGGCAATTCGCAATTCTCTGATCGATGGATTGAAGATGGTTCTTACCTGCGTTTGCGCTCCGTGAACCTCACTTATAATGTACCGTTAAAAACCAAGGCCATTAAGTACGCAAGAATTTATGCGACCGGAAATAACCTGCTCACCTTTACCAACTATTTGGGCTACGATCCGGAGTTTAGTGCGACTGGAAGTATTTTTACGCAAGGTGTTGATACTACACTGGAACCACAATTCAGATCAGTGCAGTTAGGGGTAAGAATTGGTTTATAATTGATAATTGATAAAACGATGAAGATGGATTTTAATAAAAAAGTTGCCACCATATTTACAGTAGCCATACTTGCAACAAGTTCATGGTCTTGCAAGAAAATTATAGATGAGGTGCCGGAAGATAAGCTTGATATTACCAATGCTTACCGCAATGTGGCAGATGCCGATGCAGCCGTGATTGGCTTGTATGGTCAGTTTCTGAGCCTGGAAAAAACGTATATTTTACAGAATGAACTGCGTGCAGATTTGGTGGATGTAACCGCAAATGCCGATCCTTATTTAAAGCAGCTGGCTAACCATACCACCACTAAAGATAATCCGTATATCGATCCCAGACCCTATTACAAGGTGATTTTAAACTGTAATGATATTCTGAAAAACTTTAAGATAATGGCTGATAATTTCCGCATGAGTGTGGATGATTATAACAAACATTATGCAGATGTGGGTGCTTTGCGCAGCTGGATTTACCTGCAACTGGGCATTCAATATGGAAGTGTTCCCTATATTACAGCGCCAATCGAAAATGTAGATGATATTAAAAACCTCAGCACTTATCCCCGCATTCCCTTCGATCAGTTGCTCACGCGATTGATAGATTTTACCGAAAAGCTACCATACAAGGAAGTTTATGCCTATCCATCGGGTAATCCTTTGGTCATCACCATTGATGGAAATAACACGCAGAAAATATTTATCTGCAAACCTTTTGTATTGGGCGATTTGTATTTGTGGAACAACAATTATGTGAAGGCCGCAGAAAACTACCATAAGATTATGAACGTGGAGAATGATAATACGAATATCAACCTCGCTTATGATGCTTACAAAGTTGGTTATTACCTTAATTCTTCATACAATGATCAATCGGTTAGATACGGAAGATCTCAGGATGAAAGTACCCTTCTTTATGATCAGGGATGGAAAACCATGTTCAGTTCTCCAAACACTGGGAACGTTTGGAACATGGAGTTTCTATGGGGAATTCCTTACAGTTCCAGTTTCAAACCGGGAAACCCGATGATTGAGTTTTGTTCACCAACATTTGGTAAATACTTAATTAAACCATCTAATGCAGCCATCGATAACTGGAATGCACAAAGGCAATATAATGGCATTCCTTACGATGCACGTGGAAAATTATCTTACGAAACCACAACAGCCGGACCTGCAATTACTAAATTAACGGATAACCTTACACCAGTTTCAAACTTAAATAAAGGCGGCAAATGGGGTATTTATCGGGCTGCTTTATTGCACCTTAGAATGTCTGAAGCTGCTAACCGGGATGGTAAAGGGAAACTGGGTTGGGCCTTTTTAAATATTGGAATTGCCAATACTTTTTATGTAGGTACCAGAACGGCCGCCGGAGCTGCTGCGCCTGTATCTTTCGAAGAAATTAATACCATGGCTTCACCTTATGCTTTTCCTTTCAATTTCGACGCCCGGTTTAATGGCGATTACAGAAGTGCATGGTACCGGAACACAGGGATCAGAAACCGTGCTGGGGTGACAGCTTTGAATGTGAGCTTCCAGACAGATGTGATTGGCTTAGAAGGTAAACTAATTGATGAAGCCGCTTTGGAGCTTGCTTTTGAAGGAAACCGCTGGCCAGATTTACTGCGCATTGCCCGCAGACAAAATAATCCGGCTTTTCTTGCCGAAAGGGTATACCAGAAATTATTAAAAGATGGTGATCCAAATGCGGCAGCGGCCAGGGCAAAGCTTATGAATCCGGATAACTGGTATTTGCCATTTGAATGGAAATAAAATTATTAAAAGCTTTCATCCAATTAAAAGGATGGAAGCTTTTTTGTTACAAAGCTGACTTGTGGTTACAGATCGTTATCTTTAAATTTAATGTCAAAATCATGATGAAAAAGTTTTTGCCCTTTCTACTGGTATTGCTTTTACTTTTTTCCTGCAAAAAGGATAAAAGCGCTGATTCAATAAGTTCGTTTAATGGGAAATGGGCTACCGGTGGTTATGATTTTGAACTGTATGATGCTTCTGGAATGGTAGTGTCTCACAGCGTAGCCGATGCAATAAAAACTTACTGGACATTTGAAAAATCACAGCTGACATTAAGTTATGTGCTGAAACCCGATGTGATCACCTCTGGATATAAAGTACTGAATAAGGCAACTGAAAAGCATTTGCTGATTGATAATTCCAATATTGCCGGTCACACCGAATGGAAAATAGAAGCACAAACCGATCAGTTGATCAAAATAAGTACGGCAATTACTGATCCCGCCCTTCTTAATTCTACAGCTTTTCGGACCGCTGTAAGAGGAGTGAAGACTATTTATTTAGTTCATGAAATGTAGTAGCGATAATGGATGATCGATGCAGACTTACAGGATACCACAGGATGCACTTAAAACCTACATTGATGATATTTGAAAACGATGGGAACAGAATCCATTCGATAACCAAATATTAATTAATCAATATCAATGTTGCGGATAGCTTAATCAACAGTTTTCTAACTTAATTCTAGCTGAAGTAAAACCTTCATTTCCACCTTATGAAAAAACTTTTTTCATTTTTGTTCACCCTTGTTTCTTTATATGCGGCTCATGCTCAGGAATATGACATCACCAAATTTGGGGTAAAAAACGACAGTACAATTCTGCAAACCAAAGCCATTCAAAAAGTAATTGATCAGGCTTTTGCTAAAGGCGGAGGAACCATCGTAATTCCAAAGGGTACTTATTTAAGCGGTGCACTGTTTTTTAAGAAGAAAACAAACTTATTGCTTCAGGATGGTGCAGTACTGAAAGGATCTGATGAGATTAAGAACTATCCACTTATTCCATCCCGCATGGAAGGCCAGAGTCTTGATTATTATGCCGCCTTGGTAAATGCTTATAGCGTAGATGGTTTTAGCATCAGCGGCCCCGGAACCATTAATGGAAATGGTTTAAAATTCTGGAAAACATTCTGGACCCATCGCGAAGACATGAAAAAGATTGGCAAAAGCTCTACGAATCTGGAAGTCAGCAGACCACGGTTAATCTTTATCTGGAAATGTAATAATGTTAAAATTCAAAACATAAAGCTTTGCAACGCTGGTTTCTGGACCACCCATTTGTATCAATGCAATGATGTGCTAATTGATCATGCAGATATCCGTTCGCCGTTTAAGCCAGTAAAAGCACCAAGTACAGATGGCGTTGATATTGATGTTTGTAAAAGGGTAACCATCACCAACTGTTACATTTCTGTAAATGATGATGCCATTGTAATTAAGGGTGGGAAAGGACCAACGGCACACAAATTACCACAGAATGGCATTGTAGAAGACGTGCTGATTGAAAACTGTACTTTCGGACCTGCTCATGCTACGCTTACGTTAGGAAGCGAAAGTATCCATGCGAAAAACATTACGATGAGAAATTGCGTGGTAAATAATACCTGTCCGATTTTGAAATTTAAAATGCGTGGCGATACGTTTCAGTTGTTTGAGAACATCACTGTAGATAATATCACCGGAAGCAGCGGTGCTGTGATCGATTTAAACCCCTGGAGTCAGTTTTTTAACCTTGCCGGGAGCAAAGAAAAACCATTTGGCATCATCAAAAACATCACCATGTCCAACATTAAAATAACCAGCACTAAGTTTGGCGAAATGCAGGGTAACCCACTAGATCAGTTATCGAATTTCACATTTAAAAACGTAGAGGTAACTACCGAAAAGCCCGCGCTGATCAATAAATATGATGAGGTAAATTTTGAAAACGTGATGGTTAATGGGAAGGCCCTGGAGGTGGTAAGGTAGAGACGTTTATCGTTATTTAGTGTTCGTTTATCGTTATTGTTGGCATAATGCATACTGCTGGTCAACATCATGCTATTTCCACCTCGCTATCCGGCCTAGGAAATGATGGAAGGAGAAAACGTTAAAGCTTCAACCACAATCTTTCAACCCAACACAACCCAAGGCAGCGCGTCCTCTCCCGATTCTTCATCGGGTGCTTGTGCTGCCGCCCTCAAAGCTTTAACGAATTTATCCAACATCAGGTCCAAGCCTTGATTTTTTTGTTGCTTTTTTGATCAAGCAAAAAAGTAAAAGCCCTTCGGCGGCTAGCCGAGGCAAGCCAGAGTATTGGAAAAAGTTTATGGTAAGTAATGAAACAAGCCGATAAAGGAATGCTACAAAAAAATGTCTTTTACGCTTCGGGTTAAAGGATTTTATCGTGTCCTGGCCGGACGGGCCTTTTTTCTTTTGACAGCAAAAGAAACAAAACTGCCGGCTCGCAATTTTTTTATCCAAGTCAGTAGCTGGGCTTGGGTAGTGCCATCCCAAAAAATTGACCATGCCGGTCTAAGAGCAGAACGAAGAAACGGTGGTTTGGCCTTGTTGGATAGTGATAGCGATCGTCATTCTTGTTGTTATAAATTTAAGTCTGCATCCTAATTCTCATCATGCTATTTCCACCCTGCTATCCGGCCTAGGAAATGATGGAAGGAGAAAACGTTTAAAGCTTAAATCACAATCTTTCATACCCCCACGGTCCTAAGGCAGCGCGTCCTCTCCCGATCCTTCATCGGGTGCTTGTGCTGCCGTCCTCAAAGCTTTAACGAATTTATCCGACATCAGATCCAAGCCTTGATTGTTTGGTTCTTTATTATCAAGAATAAAGAACAAGCCCTTCGGCGGCTAGCCGAGGCAAGCCAGCGCAGCGGGAAAAGTTTTCAGCAGGTGATGACACCAGCCGATAGATGAATGGTACAAAAAAATGTCTTTTACACTTCTGGTTAAAAGGATTCTATTTTGTCCTGGCCGGACTGGCCTTTTTTCTTTTGACAGCAAAAGAAACAAAACTGCCGGCTCGCAATTTTTTTATTCAAGTCAGTAGATAGGGCTAGGTCAGTGCCATCCCAAAAAATTGACCATGCCGGTCTAAGAGCAGAAAGAAGAAACTGTGGTTTGGCCTTGCTGGGTAGTGATAGCGATCGCTATTCTTTTTATAAATCTAAGTCGCATCCTAATTCTCCTCATGCTATTGCCACCCTGCTATCCGGCCTAGGAGATGATGGAAGGAGAAGCCGTTGAAATTTTTGTATTAACGTTTCAAATACCTCAAACCCAAGGTAGCGCGAACGGCTCCTAAAATAAATCTTTATTACAAAGCAAATCGAGCCCTTGCGCTACCGCCATTTAAATTTCGACGCGCTAATCCGACATCAGATCCAAGCCTTGATTTTTGTTTCTTTTCATCAAGGAAAAGAAAATAGCCCTTCGGCGGCCAGCCGAGGCAAGGCAGCGCAGCGGGGAAAAGTTTTCAGCAGGTGATGACTCCAGCCGATAGATGAATGGTACAAAAAATGTCTTTTACACTTCTGGTTAAAAGGATTCTATTTTGTCCTGGCCGGACGGGCCTTTTTTCTTTTGACAGCAAAAGAAACAAAACTGCCGGCTCGCAATTTTTTTATCCAAGTCATGAGGTAGGCTAGGTCAGTGCCATCCCAAAAAATTGACCATGCCGGTCTAAGAGCAGAACGAAGAAACGGTGGTTTGGCCTTGCCGGGTAGTGATAGCGATCGTCGTTCTTGTTGTAATAAATCTAAGTCTGCATCCTAATTCTCATCATGCTATTTGCACCTCGCTATCCGGCCTAGGAGATGATGGAAGGAGAAGCCGTTGAAATTTTTGCACTAACGTTTCAAATACCTCAAACCCAAGGTAGCGCGAACGGCTCCTAAAATAAATCTTTATGTAAAAGCAAATCGAGCCCTTGCGCTACCGCCATTTAAATTTCGACGCGCTAATCCGACATCAGATCCAAGCCTTGATTTATTCATATTTTGTTTATGTTTTTATTGGCATTCATGAGCTCGCAGAAAAGCTCGGTTTTGTTTCTTTTCATCAAGGAAAAGAAAATAGCCCTTCGGCGGCTAGCCGACGCAAGCCAGCGCAGCGGGGAACAATCTTTCTTGTTATTTCTCGCACCTAGCGGGTTAGAAAGCATTAGTGGTAAATGAAGGCGGTGGAAGAAACGCTGTCATTCAGCGCGTAGCGCTGAATGACAGCGAGGGCTAATATCTCGGTACTTTCGTCATTACAGTAGGCACGACAAAGCAATCTTCTTTGTAGATTCTCCAATGGAGATTGCATCGTCAGCTGAAAAAGCCTCTTCGCAAGGAAGATTCCATTATGAAATTTACTGAGAAAGATCCTGAATCAAGTTCAGGAAGACGGTTCTGCAAGGTTTTTCTACTTTGGTCTTTCCGCTTTTAGCTTTAGTCTTTTAGCTTTAATCCTTGTTCCTTACTCCTTGTTCTTTACTCGTTGATCTTTGTTCTTTACTCCTTCATCCTTATTCCCTCACCTCTCTTTTCCAAACCTTAACCTGATCCAAAACAACCCCCTCGTCCAAAGCCTTTATGGAAATAACATGAGAACCACCTTTTTTCAACAAAGCCGCTTTCGTAACCCTGATGGCTTGATTCCTCAACACATTCACTTTCCATTCTTCGTTCCGGTCTACGGTATGGTAATCCACCACTTGCAAAGACTTGCCATCAAGAGAAATCTCATAACGGATCAGTTTGTCATCAACAGGATGATTGGGTGCTAAAGAAACTTCAATATTAAGTAAGTCAACATTTAAATCTTTAAACGTATAAGATACAGTGCTTCCCTTTTTTAAGCTAATTGCGTTTCTGTTATAGCCTAAGCCGTGGCCAACAGGTTTTATACCTTTAAAAGAAGAATAGTCAGAACCGTTAGTAGATGCGAGTGGCTTTTTATCTTCAGTTAATGGCTTATTAATGGTATGATGAGGAACTTTCTGAAAAACTGCTAAATCCCTGGGTTGAGCATTCATTATATTTTTCCATTTTCCATTAGCCAGTGAGTTATAACGTGCGGTAAGCCCTTGAATGGTATCAAAGGCATCATCGCTTTTTGTCCATTCGGCCAATCCATGTCGCGCCAGCTGACCATACAAATGTTTCTTATTCATCTCTGCAGCGCTTCTTACCGGATATTCTACTAACTCAAACCAGGCATCCTGTTTTTCGGGTGCAATAAGTTTCGAAATTGTTATTACCTTATCAGATAGCACATTATATTGGGCAATGCGGGTTTTAATTTCCTGCTCGCTCCAGGGTAAATCTGCCACCACTTTAAACTGAGGATCTTTTTCTTCGGTACGGGTGTTGGCCATAAATTCAGGTTTACGAATATAGGCCAGGCGATAGTATTCATTCATCACGGAAAGAAGTTCAGGGGCATTCTTCGCACCAAACTCACGACTGAGCCAGTTCTGTAAATGCTGATCCAACCCTTCCTTACTATCTTTTATCTGATCAATATTCCAGGCCATATCCATAAATAACTCTGTTAGATATTCTGCAGGTTTGATGTCGCCAACATTCAGCATCCAGATGTCTTTCGCACCTTTATCATAAGCCATTTTCATTTGGGTATAAACCTGAGCCGGATGGTTGGTGGCTAGCCAAAGGTAATCGTGCGGACGACCCCAGTAAGAAATATGATAGTAAACGCCATTGCCACCCCTGCGTTTGCGCTCCGTTTCATTAGGGAAATGACGGATATAACCATAATTGTCATCACACCAAAGCAGGGTTACATCATCTGGTATTTTTAAGCCCATATTGTACACGTCTAATACCTCTTTGTATGGAATAAAAACCTGAGGCACTTTTTCCGGGTTACTGTTTAGGGTGTTAGTGATCATTTCCCGCTGATCTTTCAATACGTTTACTAAAGCATCTTTCTGCTCTTGCAAAGTATTAGCGCCCTGCATTTTACCATCATGTACGCCACGGATACCCAAGGTATACAGGTTATCTGAGTTTTTAAGTTGCGTTACCCGATCCTGCCAGAAATTAAGCACGTTTTCACGATTATTTACAAAATCGTAATTTCCTTTTCCATCAATTTTCCATTCTGTATTGGCATTTCGCATCATGGGTTCGCAATGAGATGCGCCCATGATTATTCCATATTGATCAGCCATTTCTTTATTGCCCGGCGTTTGGTAAAATGCAACAGAAACTTCGTGCATAGGTGGCCAAAAAGTGTTTGCTCTTAAACGTAAAAGCAGTTCGAAGATCCGGGCATTGGTTTTCGGACCAACTTGCCCGTTAATTTTCGAAGGCTCATGAGTAAGGTAACTCCATGGTGTTAAACCCCAATCTTCATCATTAATGAAAATTCCGCGGAGCGCAACCGAAGGATGTTCAAACAAGTTGAAGCCATTTTTAAGCACTACGGCGTTTCGTTGTTCAATTTTAGCATCTGCCCACCACTCCCAGGGCGAAACACCTATACGTCTTGATAATTCCAGAATTCCGTATGCCGTGCCACGTTTGTCGCTTCCCAAGATGTAAACTTTATCGTTTTTAACCTGGATTACGTAACCTTCCTGATGTAATTTTAAACCCTGGATAGATTGGTGATCAATTCCTTTTTCAGCCGCTGAACCATTTCCCAACGTTCCGATCAAGATCTGCGCGTTGCTGCTGATATTAACTTTTCCGGCAAATACAGCGCTATAATCACGACTGAAAATTTCTAAGGCAGTGTTTACCACCGGCGCTTCTTTTGCTGAAATGGCAACATTTACATTATTTTCTTTTGTGAAAATAAAATCTGCAAAAACCGGGTAGGGAAGGGCAAGCGCAAAAGTGGCAACGAAGGGAATGATTTTTTTTAAATTCATATCAATATTATTCTTTGATCATCAGTTTTGAAATGGTGATATTATTGGCAGTACTGCCGTAACTTATTTTCTTTTTGTCCGTCCAGTTGGGTCTTTCCCCGGCAGTAGAAATTGTTAATTTGTATTTGGCTTTTGGCAAAACCGGACTTAAAAAAACGATTCGCGCTGCAGGAACTTTCGAATACATATCAATCAGGTTTTTAACCACCACCTTTCCGTTTTTATCTGTGAGGATGATGTTCGCGTAACCATTATCTGGAAGTACAACCGTTTGCAGGCCGATTTGTGTGCCACTAAAGGTAAAACTACAAGATGCATTCTCAGCTTTCGACCGACTTACCGGGAGAGCTTCTACTACTGATCTAGCCCAGTCTCCAATGTATTGAATCCGTTTGTCATCATGCTCAATTGTCTGATAAATACTGTTTTTTTCAACAGTCAGGCCAGTTTTAAGATCAATATTCCAGGCATCCAGATAGCTTGGAAGTGAGATTGAATCACCATAAAATTTAATAGGTTGCCAAACGTAAGTTGCGGCAGATAGCTGGCGTGGATAAGACCATCTATCGCCCATAAACAGATAGGTAGTATCTTTACTTCCAGCGATTTTTAATACAAAAGTGCTTTGTGAATTCCAGGTGAGCTGATCTTTAGGCGCAATTAAGCCACGGGCAATCCAGGGTCCTGAAAGTGACGTCGAAGTGTAATAATAGTTGTCGTTTTTCTCCCAGGAGGTCAAATGCGACCCGATAAAATAATAAGTGTTACCTTTTCTAAAAAGTGCGGGCGATTCAAAGCCTGAAGCAATTTGTTTGTTGGTCTCCGCAACAATTGATTTATAATCATCACTCAACTGATGAATTACGCCGCCATGCGTAAGCAGGTATCCTTTACCATCATCATCCTGAAAAGTACCCATATCCCATTTTTTGATCGGCTTCCCGTTAAAAAGTAATGCACCTTGAAATTGATAGGGTCCTGTTATGTTTTTGGAAACTGCATAGCCTACAAACTGGTCCTTGTAACCAAGCGTATCTACATGCATGTACATGATGAATTCACCAGTTTTTGAATTCTTCATCACCTTCGGCCTTTCGCCAATGCGATTTGGTCCGAGTTTACCGCTGGACTGAACGGGCAGGGCAATTTTTTCGAACTTCCAGTTATACAGGTCTTTGGAGGAATAGCAATTAAATCCAACGAAAGCATTACTGGTATCAGTATGGGCTTCACCAAAGAGGTAAAAGAGATTCTTTTCCTGAATAATGTTGGCACCATGCGCACTTACTACCTTCCCGTACTGATCGTACCAGGGCAGGCCGGAATAGATCGCATCTGTTTTACCGGGCTGTTGCGCGTATGATTGTTGGTAATAGAGTGCAAAGACAACGATTAATACTATTATGTTTGCGATCTTCACCCCGGGAGATTTATAATAAGTCATTCAATGTAATTACTATTCATTTCAAATTTTACTGTTTTATTTTCACCAGGGATACATCATCAACCAGACAAAATGAACTAGCCTTTCCACTGGCACTAAACCCAATTTCAACCTTTCCTCCTTTAACGGCAATATTGGTCGAGATCGTTTCCCATTCCGTATTTTCATCTGTGATGGAATATTTTTCCTGCTTATTTGCACTCACAGCATACATCGCCAGTTGGCTAAAACCTTTACTATTTTTTACCTTCGCAGTTAACTTATAAGTGCCATCTGGCAAAACGACGTAAGGAGAGGAAGAAATTACCTGAGAAACCTTTCGTTCAAAATCAATCCGGTCACTGATATTTAAACTTTTCTCTCCAACCACTACCTTTCTTTCCGGCTGGGTATTAAAATGATTTAAATCTGGTGAGGTTGCGCTGTCTAAACTTACCAGATTACCTTTTACGATTTCTGTATCCCAACCCGTTAGTGCAGTTTGTACGGGTTTAACCACACTTGGAATCCGCTTACGGTCAGCTTCAAAACTACCGTTCTTAACGTAATTATTGTCTTTTGCAACCTTCCATTCGCCAGTTTTCTCATTTAAAATCCATGAGTGAAGCGAATTGAAATAAGGGGTTGACCCATCAAAAGATAGGGGACACCACTGATTATAACCTAATCCATTTCCTGCGAAATCAGCCCAGCGATCGCCACAGTAAATCACTGTTTCTGTTGCTGATCCTTTTACATTGACAAAAAAGCCAGTTTGCGAAACGTGTGCATAATCAGCCTCGCTGCCTTTAGTTACCAGCATCTTGTTTGTTGGGAGGTAGGGGCCACGTATATCATCAGCTACTAAATAATAGGCCAGTGAGCCATCCCAGCCGTAAATGTTGGAAGCGTACATGTAATATTTACCCTGGTATTTGAACATGCAATTTCCCTCCCGGCTTTCGCCTTGAAAAATCTGCTGGCAATCCAAAAGGTTCACCTTCCCATCTTTTACACCAATTTCAGAAATATAGATTTTGTTGCGTCCACGGCCATAAGAATAAATCAGGTAAGACTTGCCGGTGTCTTCATCGGTAAATACAGTTTGGTCGCCTGTGTTCGAAGTGCCGATTAAAGGTTCCATATTAATGTGCTGATGAGTAGTAAAAGGGCCAGTAGGTAAATCAGAAATGGCAATTAATACCTCTTTGCCATGCTGAACAAACATGGAATATTTATGTAGTTCTTTTACGTAAGCCACTCCTAATCGGCCAACCCATGTTTTCATCGTCTTATTGGTTTCACTTTTAGTGAGTACATCACCCTCGGTTTCCCAATTAGTGAGGTCGGTAGAACTGTAACAGGTTACCGATTCGAAAGTGGCATTCTGCTGTGTAACCGATGGATCATTTCGGTAAAGATCAGCCTCCGCATAATGTACACCATACCAATAATACTTTTTAACACCCGATTTTGGGTCTTTAAATTTAAAAATGCCGCCACCCTGGCTATTAATAGGTTGGCCATCTTTCGTTTTCCAAAAGGAATCGTTTTCAATAACTTGCGAAAGTGCTGTATTTGTTATGCCGAAAAATAGGGATAACAATAGTATGGTAATGGCTCTGGTGTAAATAAAATTCATTAAAATCATTTTCATTTAATACTCAATAAGGAAATGCCTTGTCTGGGTAGCAAGAATTTAAAAGGACCGCTAGCAGTGTTGTATTTTACCGGTTTTCCGATTGTTTTCAATTCACTTGATTTGGACAGCGTTAAAATTTGTGCGGCTGTTGGTTGTTGTGGAGCGCCCATTTTTTTCCACATTTCATAAGAATTACTGTGCACATCATCAATGCGGTAGTGCGTTACCACCACTTGTTTCTTAATTAAGCCTTTAAAGTTTACCAATACAGAATCTACAGTTCCCTTTTTATCTTCATCATGATAATTCCAAACCAGAACAGAGGCAGATTGCGGATCGTTTGTAGCCAGTACACCCATATCTGCAGTAGCCTTTCTGATGCTTGAATCGAGTACCGTTTTTAATGGATACATCTGATTACTGGTGGCTTCAACCCGATTGCCTTTCATCATACCTAACATCTTAAATACATTAAAAACTGGTTTGTTGATTCCGTTGGTGGCAAGGTCTCTGAATCCAGCAAACCACGGCTGGTTTTCAAACTCGAACGACCAGCTTACAGCGCCTAAGAGATTTATTTTATATAGATCTGTCAATTCGTAAAGTCTTGCAAAAGATGCAGCAGTATAACTTGAATACATGGTGCCATTTCTGTAGGCATTTTCAGGATTGGTAGACATGCCACAGGCGGCACAACCTTCGGGATCAAACTCACCGATAATCACCGGAATATTTTTAAGTTGCGGATATTTACTGATCACTTTATAGTTCGATTCTACATTCCGGAGTTCGGTGCGGATGCTCATAACCACCACATTGTTAATCACTTTAGGTGAGCCCTTTGCATGAAACAATACCGCATCTAAAGGAGATCCAATTTTGCCGGTAGCATAATTGGTATCAGCAAGGCAGTGTTTAATAAATGCATCGAGGTAGTTGCTTCCGCCTCCGGTTACATTTGCACCACCAATTTTTGCCGTTGGCAAGGCTCTCTTCAATCCATCGGCGGCGTAATCGTACAATTTGAAAAACTCCGCCTGCGTACCCTTCCAGTAGGCCCCGTCAGCTTCATTCCAAACTTCCCAATACCAGCTTTCCACTTCTTTTTGTCCGTACCTGTCTACGCAATGTTTTACCCATTCGTATACCAGGTTGCCCCATTTTTGATAGTCTTTTGGTGGATAGGCCCAGCCAGTTAAAATTTCTTCATAACGTGTACCCGGTTTCCATTTGTGCTGGTAAGGTTGCGGCTTGATGGATAAGGCTTCGGGCATAAAACCTATTTGTGCCAGGGGTTTCATACCTCGTTTTACATAGGTGTCAAAAATCCGGTCAACGATGGTCCAGTTATAAACCGGATTCCCATGGGCATCTTCGGTGTAGGCATTTGTTGATCCCCATTTCAGTGCCGGGGTTCCATCACCCGAAGTTAACAAGTTATGTGCCCGTACATAAACCGGAACCGGACTTATTTTCGAAAGGTCGGTTAATAATTTCTGCCCATCCTTCATGTACGTATAATTTGGTTCATCATAACCAAACCAAGCCCAGATGGGTTTCATCTCACCAATTTTGCGATCAAAGTTGACCTCGACAGCTGCTTTATTTTGAGCATAACTACTATTGAGCAGTCCGAAGCAGAGCAACACTACGGCAGGAAGTTTGATGTATTTTTTCATAGTAGAGATGAATAGGGTTGAGGTTGCTACGCTTTTATTTTGATTCGTAAATTTCAGCTTCAATAATGCTTAAACCACCTTTAGATTTTGTCTCGGCTCTTTCAATGCCATCATCCAGCTTTTTGCCATTTACTTCTACACCAATTTTTTTACTTTCAGCGGTGGCCTCGCCCGAATTTAGCAATTGTACAGTTACCGTTTTTCCTTTAGTGGGTTTACAGATCGCCGTAAAGTAACCGAGGCTGGGAACGGTATTGCCTTTAAATACTTCTTTACCATCTACCAGGATCCGGATCGGGTAGATTTTGGTCCTGAAACCGTTCACCTTTAATGCTACTTCAGTAATCGTACTCGTTTTTTCAAGCTCATATTTAATCCACGCAGTGTTGATGTTTCCGTCATTAACCCAGTCGCTCAATTCATTATCATCGTAGCTAAATCTGGTTTTGTCGCTGTTTGCACCTGCAGTGGCGCCCACAATTTTTATTGCTTTTCTGCTTACCTGGTAGGTCTGTTCAACAGGGGTTTCACCTCTTTTCAGGTTTGATTTTAAACCATCTGCCGGAAGCTGGACAGATAATCCATCCTGAACTTGAATCGGTAAGGTCTCTAAAACAATTGCAGCTGTCTTCAAGCCATCCGCCTTTGCGGTGAGGTTAATTTTTCCGGCAGCGGTTGTGGAACGGATTAAAACGCGGTTTACACCACCTTCCACTAGTAACTGTTTAGCTAAAATATAGTTATCTGGCCCCTGCGCAATTCCGCCACGCCATTCAGCCGGACCGTCAAGTTCGAAATTGATCATGTTTAAAGCGATTGGGCAACGGTTACCTGCAGCGTCAACTACCTCAACTTCTACCAGCGCCAGGTCGGCACCGTCTGCCTTGAAGCCAGTTGGATTTAGTATTTTAGTCAGTTTTAAAGCCACTGGTTCACCCGAAGTTTTAATCTGGATCTCCGCCAGTTTTCTGTTTTTGGAGTCGTAAGAAATCGCTTTTAACGTTCCTGATTGATAACTCACATTTTTGAATGTATAAAGAAATCCTTCGCTTTTATTCCCAAAACCAAGAGATTTTCCATTTATAAATAACTGCGTTTTATCGCCAGAGGCTACTACATAAACATTTTTCTTCGTATCAGCTTTATAGTTCCAATGCCCGATGATGTGGATGCCTGTTTTTTTAGCATCAACCCAACCATCCCAAATTACCTGATGCGCAAAAAAAGCATCTTTAGGGATTCTCATCGGATCTACTTCTCCGCTTCGGCGGTAGTTTTCTTCTCCACGATAATGGGTATTTGAATCAGAAAAGATAATATTCACCCCGCCTGAGCTCACCCGGGTTCCGGTTCCGGGTCTTTCTTTATAATATTCGTTCCACCGGATTACGCTTTCGATAGCATGCGTATCCTGATTGCGGTTGTAAATGCTGGCATCTGCACCTTTATAAAGTGGTCCGGCGCCATCTTTATGAAAGGGTGGAGAAAATTCATCCCAGTATTTTCTCAAGCCTTCATCACGAGCATATTCCATACTCCAGAGCGGTTTGGTTGCACTTTTATTGATGTATAACATTTCACCACCGTATTCTGCAGCCGGAATATCCAGCATTTCTCTTGATCCAATTGCCCTGCCGCCATGCGGATCGAACTGATCCCTGATGGCTTTCATTTCTTCCATATGTGCAGCGCTGATGGATTCGTTGCCACACTCGTAGAACAGGATACTGGGGTTGTTCCTGTTGTAAATGATAGCATCCATCATCACAGATTTTCGTTGATCCCAGCGTACACCTGTTACATCTTTCTCTGCATCTCCCGCAGGCATGGCCTGGATTAAGCCCACCCGGTCGCAAGATTCTACATCCTGTTTCCAAGGTGCAATATGCATCCATCTTACTAAATTCGCATTGCTTTCTACCATTAAACCATTGCTGTAATCACTTAGCCAGGCTGGTACAGATAAACCAATGGCAGGCCACTCGTTACTGGTGCGTTGAGCATAGCCTTTCATCATTAATACCCGATCGTTCAGATAGACCATCCCGTTTTTGAACTCGCCCTTTCTGAAACCCGTTTTTGTATTTAATTCATCAATGGTATTTCCATTTATCTGCAGGCGAGAGGTTACGGTATACAAATAGCCATAACCCCAGCTCCAGAAATGAAGTCCATTTACCAATGATTCTGCTTTGAGCGTTGTTATGGTGCCAGCTTCAATATTTTGCGTTGCGGAACCAAATGTTTTAATTATTTTCCCTTCAGCATCTTTAATTTCTACTTCGTATTTAACATTTTGAGCTGAGGAAGTTTCATTTTTTACCTCCGATTCAGCTACGATGACGGCGCTTTTACCTGTAATGTCAAAGTTTTTGGCGTAGATATAATTGCCTTTGGTATTTAAAATAGCATGAAGTGGCAAAGTTTGATAAAGTTTCGCGGTGACATGCAAACGCACATTTTTTGAAATTCCGCCATAATTTGCATTAAAGTTTTTATCGCTCCATTGATAGCCAGAGTTGGTGGCCTTTTCTCTATAGTTCCAGGCATTATCAATTCTCACTGCTAAAACATTGTCTTTATTGGGGTCGATTAAATCGCTGATGTCGAAACCAAATGATGTAACGCCATTTTCATGCCGGCCGATAAATTTACCATTGAGGTAAAATTCTCCGGCCTGCCTGATCCCTTCAAATTCTAAAAATATTTTTTTGTCTTTCCCATCTGCAACTCTGAAATGTTTGCGGTACCAGGCGATCCCGGTAGATAGCTGTTCGATTGATTTTTTGAAAGCTTCGTCTTCATTCCAGGCATGGGGTAAGGTAATCGATTTCCATTTAGAATCATCAAAATCAACGGTTTCTGCACTTTGCTCATCTCCGACATATAATTTCCATCCCGGATTAAAATTATATGTTTTCCGAACCGGGCTATTGGTTTGAGCATGCATGTAGCCAGTTGTTAGGCTTAAAGACAACAATAAGAAAAATTTGAGCATTTTCATTTAGCGGATGGATTAGCGTGCAGTATTTTAGCGTGATTAATATTGATGTGATCTGAATATGGGTAGCTAAACCTATTGATAAGCATAAAAAAATAAGCTTAAAAAAATATCAGATCAGCCGGTTTCGCCAACGGACAAAAAACGGAAGCAGTGAAAGATATTTGGCTAGCTACTAATACGATTTTACCGTTAATAAAGCGGTAAACCATCCTGTTCCATCCTGCAAAATGTGCCATAGATCTGTTACAAATGGATTTAGTAGCAATTCAATCGTTTGAAAAAATGAAAACTGGAAACGGTCTTTAAAACGAAAAGCGCAATTGGCCTCGAACCAATTGCGCTTTGAATGAAAATTACTTGAATCTACCAGTTTGGATTTTGCATAGCCTGTTTTTGTGCAGGTGATAAAGCCGCACCGTTTATTTTAATTACATCTAAAAAAGATTGTGGTATCGGTCTTAAATAATGTTTGTTTTCCTGCGGTTTAGCCTCCCCATTAAAAGCTGACGTTCTTGCTATTAATGTTTTTGTCCGGGCAAGATCTTCCCATCTTTGAAGTTCGCCCATTAACTCCCTTGAACGCTCATTCAGGATGAAAGCCGTAAATTTATCCGCTTGAGAAACTGCGCCAATTCTATCATAAAATTCTTTGTTTGAATTAAAGATATCAGCTTCGCTGTTTAAGTGCATTGGCGTTAAGGTGTTTGTACTGCTCACCGGAATATTGTTCGATTCGAAATAAGTGTTTCTATCTGAATAGGAAACATTAGCATTAGTTACCGCCGGATTGGTTCTGTAAGAAATACCGCCATCAACATACGAAGAACGATCTTCCCCATCTTTATAAGCTGCACGATCGCGAACCCTGTTTAAATAGGCAATTGCCTGACCATATAAGCCTTGTCTTCCGGCAGCTTCAGCAGCAATCAGATAAGTCTCACCCAATCTTGCCAAAATCCCATCACGTTGACCAAATTGTGAAGCCACTAAATTTCTGGAACCATCCATAAACTTAGATAAAGCTACATACTGACTCACGCCATAATTTCCATGGGCATTTAAATAGCTTTGCGGCTGGCCAGAAAAATACCTGACAAACATACTTGGCGCCCGTAGGGCAATGTTCGTGCTGGTATAACGGGTATCGCCAGCATCATTTACGATGTAAAGAATTGATTCCTGACCAACAGTAAATTTCGGTTGATTTACCTGAGCAGGAGTTGGGGCATTAGCAGCTGTCCATCTAGGTAAGTTAGCGGCATTGTTTGCAATATACCGCGTTTTAAAACTTTTCCAGAAGCGCGAATCGTTTACACGGTCATAAACATCAATTGCATAGTCTGTAGTTTTCAATCTTTGGAATTCACGTCCGCCTGCAATATCCCGAACCATACCCGGAAGGGTTTGATAAACAGATGGATAATACAAGTGAACCTGATTTCCGTAACGGCCTTGTGTGGCGGTGTTGTTAGAGAACTGTGCTGATAAGATGACTTCTCTGTTGTTTTCGTTCGGTCCATCTACCGTAGTAAAATTCCAAAGGTCACTATAATTGGTGGCTAAAGTATGCGCACCACTATTGATGACAAGATCAGCGTATCTCACTGCATTCTGAAGATCTGCAGTTTTGGTATCACTATTCCAGTCGTTATAAAGTTCGCTTGCACGGAATAAGTAAGCTTTGGCTAAAAAGTGAGCAGCAGCCCATTTGGTAATTCTACCAGGTTGACTAGGAGTAGCAGGGAGTAGATCATAAGCCTGTGTAAAATCTTTAATTACCTGATCGTAAACTTCTTTAGCCGAATTTCTGGTAAAGTCTTCTTTAATTACTTCTAAAGATTCAAGCTGAAGGGGAACCCCACCATATTGCTTCACTAACTTAAAGTAATCAAAAGCACGCATAAAATAACCTTCACCTAAACGGGCATTTTTATCTGCACCTTCATAGTAGACGGGTACATTTTTGATTAGAATGTTTGCCGAGTTAATATTAGTATACATGTTGTCGAAAATTGCTCGAACATCACTATTAAATGAGTTTAGGGTTCCGTCGTAAGAGTTCCACATTTGCTCTGTTCTATCACCACCAACGGTAAATTCATCAACACCATAATTGGTGCTGGTATAAGCCCAGGTATAATTAAAATGGAATTTTAGAGTTTGATACATCCCCACCGCCAGGTCATTTAGGCCAAGTGTGGTCGTGAAATCAGATGTATTGCGGGAATTGATCACTTCTTCATCAAGGAAGCTTTTTTTACAGGAAGTAGGTAACACCATTAAACCGCCCAGTAATGCTACGCCTGATATTAAATTTATAATTTTTTTCATCTCAATATTTTGTTTGAACTGCTTAACGTATTTAAATTGAATGATAAATACCTCAAGTTCAGTTTAATTTTAGAAACTTGCGTTAATTCCAAATACAATACCTCTGTTAAAAGTGGAAGTAAGTAAATCCGGGTCGATCCATTTAACTTTTGAATAGATCAAGCCTGGGTTAATTGCTTGTGCATAAACCCTTAACCTCGATAGTGTTAATTTCTTTGCCACATTCTCTGCAAAATTATAACCCAGTGAAATGTTTCTGATTTTGATAAAAGATCCATCCTGGTAGTTCATAGAACTTTTATACTGATCACCAGCTGCACTACCATAATTTGGCCTTGGATAATCATTGGTTGGGTTTGTAGGGGTCCAATAATCTAACACACGTTGTGCAAAGCGACCTTGTAATGCTTCTGCACCAGTTTCGATCAAGAAGTTATATCTTGCTACGATAAAGATGGATAAATCGAAATTTTTGTAGCCGAAAGTGTTGGTTAATCCACCAGTCCAGCTTGGATTATATTGGCCTATTACCTTACGGTCATTATTGGCGTCAATTCTATAGTCGCCATTCAAATCTCTAACTTTGATATCTCCAGCCCTGAAGTTGTTGCCATTAGCTTTAAATTTCTCAATTTCAGCTAAGTCCGCAGGTGTGTTTTGCCAGATTCCATCTTTTACAAAATCGTAAGCAACGCCATTTCTTTGCCCAATAAAAAAACGGTTTGTAACCATATCGCCACCGTTAAGTTTAACAATTTCATCTTTACTGGTTGAGAAATTCAAGGTAGATTCCCAGGTAAAATCTTTTGTTTTAACATTAACTGTATTTAAAGTCAAGTCTAAACCTCTATTTTTTGTTTCGCCGATGTTATCGTAAGATGTTGGGTAGCCGTTTATGATAGGAATGTCCTTAAGCAAAATTAAATCGGTAGTGTTAGATTTATAAATATCTAAGGAACCACTGATTCTTCCTGCCAATAAGCTAAAATCAATACCTAAGTTGTATTGTAGTGTTTTTTCCCAGCTTAATAATTTATTCGGGAATGAAATTGGATTCGCCAGAGAAGCATCAGAAGCTACATAGCCAACTTGTGCAGCGCTACCGAAGGTATAGGTAAGTGGTTGTAAGAGTCCCAGTGTACTACCAATATCTACAGATGAATTTCCTGTACTACCAACGCCTAACCTTGCTTTAAGTGAATTTACCCACTTTATGTCTTTCATAAAGTCTTCCTGGTCTATTCGCCACGCAAAAGCAGCGGATGGGAAAAAATCCCACTTATTACCAGCAGCTAATTGTGAGGCACCATCCCAACGGCCGGAAGCCGTTAGCAAGTACTTATTATTAAAGCTATAATTTACCCTCGCCATATAGGAGTTTAACGTAGATTCTCTTAGGCTTGTGTCAAAGGCATCTAGTGCAGTAATATTTGCGCCTCCTAATCCGTACCACAGTGGTGCAGCCAAGTTGATTCTGCTTCCCCTCATGGATGAGGATTCATTCCTGAAAGAGGAAGAACTTTGCAATAGGGTTACTCCGAAATTATGTTTGCCGAGCGTTTTATCATAGTATAATAAATGGTCAAGGGTATAAGCAAATCTATTGTTTTGATCCAATTGTGCAAAGTTGTTGTTAGATCCTGGTACACCAGCGTCGCGATTTACAGAACGCGCATCCTGATACCTTCCATTATAAAAGTTAGAAAAATCAGGACCGAAATTAATGCGGTATTTTAATCCTTTAAGTAAGTTAACCTCTGCGAATGCGGAGCCCAAAGTTCTTAAGGTTTTGCGCAAGTTGATGTTGTAATCTGCTTCAAGGACTGGATTCTGGATGTTGATATCTCCCCCAGGCAAGTTAATTCTATTACCATTTGCATCAAATGGGATAGCTAAAGGGAGCATGCCACGTGCAGCAGCATAAATGTTGCCGGCACCAGATGCACTTGCCGCCTGGAAACCATAATTCTGTAAGCCATAGGTTGCCGTTAAATTAAGACCCATTTTAAACCATTTTACCGGATTGAGTTCAACGCTTAATTTTCCACTGTATCTTTCAAAATCCTGACCCAACTGCGTTCCTGTTTGATTTAAATAACCAAATGATCCGTAAGCCTTGATTTTATCAGTACCGCCACTTACACTTAATACATGATCTTGGGTAAAGCCGGTTCTGGTGACTAAATCACCCCAGTCAGTGGTAGGTATTAAACTTCCGTCGTAAGTTCCACCAGCCCATGCTTTTTCTAGATTAGCGATCACATTCGGGTCTCCAGCGAAAATTGTTCTGTCTTGAGCCAAAGTGGGATTAGTAATAGAATAGGCGTCTCTTCTGAACTGAACATATTGTGCTGAGTTCATCATTTCCATTCGATCCTGTAGCGTTTCGATGGTTGCTGTACCTACATAGTCCATGGTTAACCTTCCGGCTTTACCTTTTTTAGTCGTTACCAAAACCACACCATTTGCACCACGTGAACCATAAATAGCAGTAGCTGATGCATCTTTTAGGATGTCGATGTTTTCAATGTCATTTGGATTAATGGCATCGATCCCGCCTGCCTGTAATGGAATCCCATCTACTACATATAAAGGAGCATTACTTGCACCTAAAGAGCGTACACCACGAATTAAAATACTTCCCAACTGTCCTGGGCGCTCGTTTGATGTAATATCAACACCAGCTGCCTTACCCTGAATGGCTTGCAAAGCGTTGGTTACTGGTCTCGATCTGATCTCTTCCGCACCCACACTTACCACAGACCCGGTTAAATCGCTTTTCTTTACCGTGTTGTAACCCACTACCACCACTTCTTCAAGATCGTTAATGGCGCTTTTGATTTGAACGGTAATATTCGCCCGTCCGTTTACCGCAACTTCCTGTGTGGTATAACCCACATAAGAAACCACTAAAACCGGGTTAGCTGTTCCGGTTGGAATGGTGATAGAAAAGGCACCGTTAGCATCTGTAGTGGTAACTATAGTTGTATTCTTTACTTTAACAATTACACCTACAAGCGTTTCGCCTTTATCATCGGTTATTTTTCCCTTTATAGTTTCATCAAAAGTATTTGATCGTTTTTTAATGAAAGGATGTTCGTTTTTGAACGGGAAGGCAGCGTTAACAGATGTGCTCGCCATCATCAATGAAAGGGCAGAGATTCCCATAATCAGGAACTTTTTACTGCCAGATGCATTTCGCCAATGAAGCGACTTGGAATGTAAATTAAAATACATAGGTTTTAATTATTGATTATAAATATTTAGTTAGTAAAATCAGAATCATTGCACCAGGCAAAATTCCAATATGGAAAAGATCAGCGGTTTTAAGCCAGTCTGGAAACGCAGACCTGATCAAGTCGGATTTCGGTGCTCTTAATTAGTAGCCATTTTTAAATTTGGTTTGTAAGTCAAACTGCTTTTAATGAGACA
Organism: Pedobacter sp. CFBP9032; assembly: GCF_034045265.1. NCBI lineage: Bacteria > Pseudomonadati > Bacteroidota > Sphingobacteriia > Sphingobacteriales > Sphingobacteriaceae > Pedobacter > Pedobacter sp. CFBP9032. The sequence continues at coordinate 71,526 of NZ_JAXCWE010000012.1, forward strand.
TCTTTCTAATTGTAAATTATTTGTGATGAAGGAAGTCTCAGTCAATTTTGTGAAGTCTGAAAAGGTTTTGGTTTGATTATTTTAATTTTTTACGGCCAGTTAAAGCATCTTTAGCAGTAGTTGCCGTAATAATTAAGATTAAATAGCTGTTATCTGTATTTTTTTAGCGTGTTGAATATATTTGGTTAATTGCAGTTACGAGGTTAGGACTTTTATTTTACTAACCCATCCTGATCCATCCTGCATAGAAACCGCTGTATTATTCATTCATCAAACTAATATCTTGAAGTTGTAGGGTAAAAGCTAGCGGAAAGGAATGCTATCAGACTTAACAAACAGGTGATTGAAAAGCAGGAAGGTTGAACATACTGAATGCGCTATTTGATGAAACGAGCAGGAAATAGAACAGCTTTATTTAGATATTACAAATTAGCAAAATCGCTGAGGTGTTAAACTACCTAATGCCTTAATGTTTCGTCTGCTATACACGATTGGAAAATAATCGGTTTATTTTTTAACATTAAGGCATTAGGTAAAATGAAATACGGTTCAATTCTACTTGGTTAAGCGAAATCTAACCACAAGCTATCCATATGATAGTCACTTACTTCAATAACTGCATTGTTAAACCTAAGGGAAGTAATCAGGCTGGCAACTTCTTGCTGAAGCATGATGATGCAGTTGGCTACCAATTCTTTTCTGAAGCCTTTTTCACCAAGTTCGATTACATAACCTACACAGATAATCCGGGCTACAATTCTTCCCAGATCTACCATTTTTCTTTGCGACAGTTGTTCATCAGGGTTAAAAGAAAGTTCCTGTTTAAAATGATCAGTAGCCTTTGAGGTCAGTGGAAAATCTTTCAGGTATTGGTAAAGTTGCGGCTGTTTTTGCTTCTTCATGGCCTTAATAATCATTTCACCAATTTGGGCATAAAGCATCTCGTTTGATCCTTCAAAAATCTGAAAAGGACGGCTATCCATAATTCCCCTTCCGCCAATGTGCGTGGTACGGTAGCCCTTTGCACCCGATAGCTGGACAAGTAATTGTGCAGCTTCCTGCATGAAATCGGTGACGACGGTTTTCATGGTATTGGCTTCTAATCCTTCTGTTGCGAGATTATTTTCGATTCCGCTGATTGATGAACTCTTCGCACACATGGCCGAACAAATCGTATAGGCTGCCTGTAACCTGGAAATTTGAAACTTCACATTATCCATTCCCAATAAATTGCCTATGCCAACTTTTCTGTTGTTACACTGGTTGTAGGCTTCATCCAACATGCGCTTAATAAAGCCCATTCCCATGCCCGGAAACTGCATTCTGCTTCTGTGGAGGATATCCAGCATCATCTTAATTCCGGTAGTTTCTGGTTGAAGCTTATGGTTTTTCGGAACGTTTAAATCAAGTTGGTTAAGGCCATAAGGGATCAGGTATAAGCCTGCATTATCGTAATACTCTTCTACCGTTATTTTTTGATCAGGTTTTGTATCATCGCAAACAAAAAAATCAATATCTCTTGATAGGGAAGCATCATTACCTTCATTTCTGGTCGCAACAATCCAGTAATTGGCCATTCCGGTAAGTCCCTGCCAATGTTTAGTCCCTTTAATTTTATAACCTTCTTCGGTAGCCACATTGGTGGTTCGCATATTTAGCGCATCACTTCCGAAGTTAGGTTCCGTAATCATTAAACCACCCATATTTTGCTCATGCAAAAAACGGTCAAAAATCCCCTGCTTGATTTCCTCATTGCCATATTTGGCAACAGGTTCTAAAAACAAAGCAATGTTAATTCCGAAAGTTAAAGAGAGTGATAAAGATTCATAAGAAGCTGCAGAAAGAATGCCCAGGCATTCTTTAACCTTAGATCCTCTGCCACCAAAGGCCGAAGGAATGGCTACTGATAAAGGCACATGATCCATGATTTCTTTCAGCAATTCTGGCGGAAGGCCTCGTTGCAAGCTTAACTGATCAATATCATGTTTTTCTTGAAATAGATGTTTAAGGTTTTGTTCAAAGTTTTTTAAAAATTCAGGAAACTCTTGGTTAAAGTTATTCATTATTTATGCTTCGTTAAGCTTATTTATATTTTTGGTTCAAGGCTTCTTATTCCGCTATTAATCAAATTGATTTAGGCAATGTGGTAAATTTCTGTCGTCTTTCTACTATTTATTCAAAGCCTTAAACAGCAAGGCAGTAAATTAGTTTTACGTTTAGTGATTATCGCTCATCAAATAAAGATCGCACCAATCAAAATGAATTAATAATTCAATTTGATTGTTTTGATATTCCTCCTGCTTGGATAACGATCCAAAATTCGCGATAATTATTTAGAACCAATCTAAATAATTATCAACACTGTTTTTTATGGGTTAGTTAATTGTTTTCCAGTCTTGTATGTTGATTTCATCACCAACACTAAGTATTCCCGTACCCTGGTGAAGCAGATTTTGGCCAAACATAATCTTTTTATTCAGGGTTCTGTAAGTGGCTAATGTTCTTAAGGGCTCCTGACCTTTTATTCCAGTTTCCTGGTCTACAGTAATTAATACGCATCTGGCGCAAGGCTTTACAGCAGAAAATAGTATCTCTCCGATATTAAAGTTTTTGAAGCTGTCTTCAACATGTGCTACTCCACCAGAAAACACTAAATTTGGCCTGAAACGGTTCATGCTCACCGGCACATCTAATTTTTCATTTAAACCATTAAGAGAAGATTGTCCAATAATCAGACAGGGATAACCATCTGAAAAGCTTTTGGTTTCGCCATTTGCCGCATATTGTGGGTCGACCAGAATCTTTTCCTCATCAGACATCCGAACCAGTCTCACCTCAAAATCAAGGTAATCTGAAAACCAGCTGCTCACCTTTTTACTCACTTCCAACCCTAAAGCGGTGTCATCCCAAACGGTAACGGCTATGCTTTCACCCGTATCTTCATTAAGGTTAAAAGAAATTTGTAATTGTGTGTCTCCCTTATGGTTAACCAATAACCTATCCCCATGGATCTGCACCTGAAGCAAAGAAAGTTGGTGATGTTTACGTTGCGTAACGAATGTTCCTTCGTGATCAATCAACATCCACCGCCTGTCGTACTGAAGGCCTTTCTCTTCTAAAAATGCCTTTTCCAGCCTGATTCCACCAAGCGATTTAATTGGGTAAACATAAATGTCGGTTAGGTAAAAAGCATTCATCCGATAAATATACTAAAAAGTAGATTGCAAAGAATAATGTGCCAGTTTAACATAAAAATGTTGTTTTTGAAATAGCTCATGATGATCGAAACCCAAACACTATTGATGGCTGGATTCGAATTCTATTATTTAAATGAGGAGAAAAATAGTTTTGCATCATATTCCAGTTTTACGAAACCGTTTTGCTCATGCTCAGAAAAAATCTGATCGATTTCTGCGACCAGTTTTTCATAACCAGATTCTCCCTGAACAGGGGAGTAGCTCGATGACCTGAAATAACCCAAAAGTTCATCCTTATTTAGCAGGCGACTATGGTAAATTTCCTGGCGTACCGTAGCGGCTGGGCCGAGAAAAGTTTCTATCCGCGTATTTTCTAATTTTTCAACGTAGGGTTTTCGATCTGCATACTGATCTTTTAGTGCCTGATAAGCTTTTAAAAACTGACTTTTCTGCTGTAAAATATTCCAAACCAGAAGTACGTGTCCGCCAGGTTTTAAAATTCTCTTAAACTCTGTTTTAGTTTGTTCTAAATCAAACCAATGAAAAGACTGGGCAACAGTAATTAAATCAACACTGTGATCTGCTAAATTAGTTTGTTCGGCTGTTCCGGTTATATGATCAAGTTTTTCGTACTGATTTAAACGAATTTCAGCCTGGTTTCTCATTTGCTCGTTTGGCTCAACGGCCAGAACCCGGTAATCATTCTTTAACAACAACTCAGTAAAAATCCCTGTTCCAGACCCAATATCTGCAATTAATTTATCCTTATGTAAGCCAATATTTTGCTCCAGGTAAGTAATAATTGCTTCAGGATATCGTGGTCTGTATTTTTGATAGTCTTCCGAATGGTTCGAAAATCTTGATATAGGACTCTTGTTCATTTAATTTAATTTTTATGCACAGGGTAGGCGCAATTAATAATTATCGAATGCTATTTATTTAGCCAAACAAATCGAATATAAATGCCTATCGATAAAGTATACAAATAAACGGATAATATTAAATTTAAACCAAACTTGGTCAGGTCAGGGTATGGTCATTTAACGATAACCTAACAATTTTAACTTATCCTGTCACCTGCTGTCTGGTATTACAGCTATTAATTAAAACGGACGTTTTGCCTGGTTCCAGCCTTATAATACAGTTCTGCAAGTGTCTTCTGGTAGCCTGCAACCATACTTTCCTGTTTAATTTTCATATCAATCAACTTAGTTTCCCGGCTATTAATCAGAAACAAAGTGCTTTCCCCGAGGCTAAATTTTTGATTTTCTCCGGTAACTAAAATCTGCTGGTTTTCAATGCTCTTTATTTGAACAGCCAACTGCGCAGCATAAGCTGAAAGGTCATTGTATGATGCTGTAATATCATTTCTGATCGTTCTTCCGTATTGTTGAAGATCGAAGTTTAGTTCCTGTTGTTTAATTTTTACTTCTCTTAATTTCCCTCGTTCAGATCGTAGAAAAAGAGGTAAAGCAAACTCAATTCCTACCTTATAATTGCTCCAGTTAAAATCATAATAGCCTGGAATAACGCTGTTGAAATCAGTCCTGCTGGAAAGTAGGTTCCCCATTACATTTAGTTTCGGTTTGAGCAATTCTTGCCGATAACTTCGCTCTACAGCAAGCTGTGCCCCCTTAGTTCTCAATTTCACCAATTCCGGGTGTTGGTTAGCAGCCTGGCCAATTAACGTATCTAAAATTAGCGGATTTGGTTTCGCCTTAGCCAGATCTATGTTTTGAGGTACCGCATCGAAAGGTAATTCCAACGGGTTTCCATCTTCATTCCAAAGGTGGTTAGAAAGTACGAGTTGTGCATTTTGAAGCTCAATTTTCATTTTTTCCTTCTGAATAATTCTTTCCTGCACCGTAATATAGGCCTCAACAGAGTCTATGGCTGGCTTATCACCCATGATGGTTTGTCTGCTCAACGCTGTAAACCTGCGCTGGGCCAGTTCTAATCCCTCATTAATTAAGGCAAACTGTTTATGGGCATAATACCAGTTCCAGTAATCTTTTACTGCACCATACCACACGGCATTAATCTGCTTAAGCTGTTCTGCTTCTGCATATTCTACCATTATTTTTGCTTGGCGGAGGGTGTTTCTCCGGGCATCAATCAATAAACCTTGCCCTAGCGGGATACTCAAACCTACTGCCGACAAGCCTTGCGAATTGGTTCGGCTTTCTGGATTTACATAAGTCCCCACATTGCGGTCATAACCAATTTTTAAATCGGCACCAGCCAGCCAAAGCGGAATTTTTAATTCGCTGTTCCATTTGTTATAATATTCTGTATTTCCAAAAAGTTTCCGTGCAAAGCCTGCTTTAAGCTCGGGATCGAAGTACCCTAAAGATTGCAATACATTTGCCTTGGCTGATTCACTTAATAATGCAGACTGTTTAATCACCGGATGATACCTAAAAACCAACATTTGCAAATCTTCCAGTTCAAAAACTTTTGCAGTATCTGTTTCTTTTTTTAAAACTGACATATCCTGGCCACTTGCCAAATTCGTGATCATTGCAGAGAGCAACAGCATGGTAACGACAAAGAGCGCTTTAAAATCTTTTTTCATGATGGTTTCCACAATTATTTTTTATCCTTACTCACGCCCGCAGGCTCTTTTTCCAAACTTGGAGGGAAGCCATTTAGCTGTCGCCAGATCTCGTACCAAAGTGGCACCGATCTTAAAATAATGCGTCCGTAAACACCAGATCCCTGACGAAGTTGTATTGGCCAGGGCTCATCTTTTGCAGGTACGGGGTTAGTTTGACTAATTAAAAGGCGATACTTTCCGCCAGTACTGCTTACCCTGTCTATGGAGGAAACTTTTCCTGCAAAGGTTCCGACTGCTACCGATGGCCAGCCTGAGAATTGCACCGAAGGCCAGCCTTCAAATTGTAATCGAACATCGCTCGTATCTAAAATCAAAGGCACATCCATGGCACTTACATAAAGTTCTGCGGCCACCATTGGTGATTTGGGTTGCAGTGTAGCCACTGATTCACCTTCCTTGATATTTTCTCCGATCCCTGCCTTCATTGTCTTAACTACATAGCCGTCTTGGGGCGCCCGTACTACATACAGGCCGCGCCTGATGCTGATATTTGAAATATCATTCCGCAGTTTAGCAATATCGCCCTGCGCACTTGCTCTGCTCGAAATAGCCGAACTCATGTCAGACTGTGCTTTGGCCAGAGATTCCTGGTATTTCGCTCGGATATTATCCAGTTCGATACTCGAATTAAGCAAATTCTGCGTAGAGTTGCTCAGTTTGTTTTGCTGACTAATTACTTTGGCATTATCTTCCTGAAGTTTTAATCTTCGGGTTTCGATGTCAGTAAGCGAAAAGAGGCCGTTTTTATACCCCGTTTCATAACGCTCCAATCTGGTTTTGGTCGTTTCGTAAAACTTTTGAACGGCCAGAAGTTCTGCACTATCAATACTCACATAGTTCCTTGCCTGGCGTACCTTATTTTCTGCAGCCTTCATTTGGAAACGCAAACCATCACTTAGGGCCTTCATCTGGCCTTTAGTGGCATCAATTTTCTGCACGGCCGCACTTTCACTTCCACGTTTGGCATCCAGTTGTTCGTTTAATCGGGTAGGAAGTTCAGGGTCGAAATAGGATTGACTGGTTTCTGAAATGACCAGAATCGTATCACCTTTTTTAACCTCTTGTCCTTCGCGTACAGCCCAGTGTTCGATTCTTCCACCAATCTGGTTTTGAACGGTTTGCGGTCTGTCTTCCGGACGTAGCGCAGTTACCGTACCACGCCCAGGAATGGTTTGCCGGAACGGAAGGAAAAGTAAAATCGCAAAGAATATGATAATAAACAGCAAAACTCTGCCGAGCATTTTCGGTCCTTTCGCATTTAATATTTTACTATTTGCCTGAACTGATAATTCCTGCCAGTTTTGAATCTGCGCCTGGTGATTACTGATTTTACCCATTGCTAAAATCTCCTTCCTCCAATTCAAGATCAGTAACCACAGCAAGTTTTTCACTTCCGGTCACCATATCAAAAACGGTATTTAAATTGGTCATTAATTTTTCGATGGCATAACTAATTTGCACAATAATTACCTCTGCGGCAACGAATTGACCAAATGTCATTTGCCTTTCTACTACGAAATAAGAACCCAGTAGTAATAAAGAACCCATCAATATTGTACGCATAGCCACGGCACTGATGAAAAACCGCTTCAGTACAGAAAAGTGATCATTTCGCGCCTGAATATAATTGGCGGTAATTTCATCTGTACGATTGATAATTTGCCGTTGCTTTTCTTTGTTGTTTCTATAGGTATCCAAATCTGCTGCAATTTCTTCCAGGTACCCTGCAACCTCGTATTTATATTCAGATTCTTCGATACTGGTTTGTACGCCACGACGATAATACAAGATTAAAATTAAAATGATCGCAATTAAAACGAACATTCCAAAAACCATAAATACAGGGTGATAAAAAGACAGCAAAATTACACTGAAAAATATCTGAACGGCAGCTGCAACAATATCAACCAGTAACTTGGTAAGGCCTTTCTGGATGGTTAAAATGTCAAAAAAGCGGTTAATCAGTTCGGAAGGATTTTCGCCCTCCAATGCTTTCTTTTTAATCCGCGGTAAGCGAAAAGCAAATTCTATGGCTGTTTTTGCGAAAATCTTTTGTTCAATTACTTCAACTAAAGTAAGCTGACCGATTAATAATAGTCCGCCTACTACAATACCAACCAAGATAACAGCGATTAAAATATAGGTAGAACTGTACATGGCACCGTTAGATAACAGGTTGAAAACGGCACTGGTACCAAGGGGTAAAGAGAGGCCGATGAGGCCAATTAACATCGCATAAATGTAAATGTAATTGATGGTGCTGCGTTCGTAATAAAGCATGCGTACCAATCTTTGCCAGGGTGTGGGTACACCGGCAACGTGATGATTCTTCATTGTTATTTTTAACTTTTAGTGAAATATTAAAAATGCGGGTTGGAAAAACCAGCATAAAAAGGAGCGACAACTAATTTACTTCGACAACTGCGATCGGCATACTGCAGATCAATCCTGTCAATGCCTTTGTTAAAACACAGGCTTGGTAAATTAAAATTCTGTCTTCAATTAAGAAAATAGATCGGGGGGCGGCGTTGGTACACTCTTAGGTGGGTGTGCATCCATCTGGACATGATAGTGCTGAGCAGGAAGGGGAGAATGATTGATACAGAAGTAATGTGCTACATCAATTATCGATGATTCGTACAACATTAACTTCTTCTTGTTTTTATCAAGCGCCTCGTCTTCTTTATCTTTGTTTTCTTCTGCACTTTTTTCGATCGAAAATGCATCCGTTGAACTGGAAAAATACGAAATAGAAAAAGCACAAACCTTTAACGCCAATACACTCAAAAGTATTAGCGCAAAAATGCTTTTTAATAACTTATTTCTTAATCCTTCCATTATATCAGTTGCAAATATATAGTGTTTCCACACGCACAAATCGCCGTTAGCATAATTTTTGCTCATTAAAACGTCAAATTTGGCAGAATGCTATGCTGAGATTAGAAAAACTATTGTTGGTGTTAAAATAAGATTAGAATACTGGCAGATAGACGGAGATCGAGTACTTGCTATCGTCTTATGGTTAACTGGACTTCCCAATTTATTCGAGTAACGGATTTAAGGGATTCTAAACCTTGATTTATTCATAAGTTATTTATGTTTTTATAGGTATTTATGAACGCGCGGAAAAGCTAAATGTCTTTTACGCTTCGTGTTAAAAGGATCTTATTTTGTCCTGGCCGGACGGGCCTTTTTTCTTTTGACAGCAAAAGAAACAAAACTGCCGGCTCGCAATTTTTTTATCCAAGTCAGTAGATAGGCTAGGTCAGTGCCATCCCAAAAAATTGACCATGCCGGTCTAAGAGCAGAACGAAACAGTGGTTTGGCCTTATTGGGTAGTGATAGCGATCGCCATTCTTGTTATAAATCTAAGTCTACATCCTATTTTCTCCTCATGCTATTGCCACCCTGTTATCCGGCCTAGGAAATGTCAGTAGCTAGGCTAGGTCAGTGCCATCCCAAAAAATTGACCATGCCGGTCTAAGAGCAGAACGAAGGGATGGTGGCTTGGCCTTGTTGGGTAGTGATAGCGATCGCCATCCTCGTTATAAATCTAAGTCTGCATCCTATTTTCTCATCATGCTATTGCCACCCTGCTCTCCGGCCTAGGAAATGATGGAAGGAGAAGCCGTTGAAATTTTTGCACCAACGTTCAAATTTCCCCACAACCCAAGGTAGGGCGAACGGCTCCTAAAACAAATCTGTATTACAAGGCGAATCGAGCCCTTGCGCTACCGCCATTTAAATTTCTACGCGCTAATCCGACATCAGATCCAAGCCTTGATTTTTTTGTTACTTTTTTGATCAAGCAAAAAAGTAAAAGCCGTTCGGCGGCTAGCCGAGGCAAGCCAACGCAGTGGAAAAAAAGTTTTCAGCAGCTGATGACACCAGCCGATAGAGGAATGCTACAAAAAAATGTCTTTTATGCTTCGAGTTAAAAGGATTCTATCGTGTCCTGGCCGGACGGGCCTTTTGTCTTTTGACAGCAAAAGAAACAAAACTGCCGGCTCGCAATTTTTTTATTCAAGTCAGTAGCTTGGCTAGGTCAGTGCCATCCCAAAAAATTGACCATGTCGGTCTAAGAGCAGAACGAAGAAACGGTGGTTTGGCCTTGTTGGGTAGTGATAGCGATCGCAATTCTTGTTATAAATCTAAGTCCGCATCCCACTTTCTCATCATGCTATTGCCACCCTGCTATCCGGCCTAGGAAATGATGGAAGGAGAAAACGTTAAAGCTTCAACCACTTATAAACCTCAGTCTGCATCTAATTCTCATCATGCTATTTCCACCTCGCTATCCGGCATAGGAAATGATGGAAGGAGAAGCCGTTGAAATTTTTGCACTCCCGTTCAAATACCTCAAACCCAAGGTAGCGCGAACGGCTCCTAAGACAAATCTGTATTACAAAGCAAATCGAGCCCTTGCGCTACCGCCATTTAAATTTCGACGCGCTAATCCGACATCAGATCCAAGCCTTGAGTTTTGCTTCTTTTTGTCAAGAAAAAGAAGAGAGCCCTTCGGCGGCTAGCCGAGGCAAGCTAAGCGCAGCGGAAAACAGCCAGTTCAAAAACCACCCCGCCCTGCGGGCACCCCTCCAACGGAGGGGAATTGCAAAACGTCCCCAGCGATCGCCACCCTGCTATAGCCACATGTTATTGCCACCCTGCTATCCGGCATAGGAAATGATGGAAGGAGAAAACGTTAAAGCTTCCCCACAATCTTTCAACCCACCAAAACCCAAGGCAGCGCGTCCTCTCCCGATTTTTCATCGGGTGCTTGTGCTGCCGAAACAAGGCTTTAACGAGTTTATCCAACATCAGGTCCAAGCCTTGACTTTTGCTTCTTTTTGTTAAGAAAAAGAAGAAAGCCCTTCGGCGGCTAGCCGAGGCAAGGCTGCGCAGCGGAAATAAGTTTTTGGTAGGTGATGACACCAGCTGATAGATGACTGGTACAATTTAAATGTCTTTTATGCTTCGATTAAAAGGATTCTATTTGTCCTGGCCGGACGGCCTTTTTTTCTTTTGACAGCAAAAGAAACAAAACTGCCGGCTCGCAATTTTTTTATCCAAGTCAGGAGGTAGGCTTAGGTAGTGCCACCCCAAAAAATTGACCATGTCGGTCTAAGAGCAGAACGAAGAAACGGTGGTTTGGCCTTGTTGGGTAGTGATAGCGATCGCAATTCTTGTTATAAATCTAAGTCCGCATCCCACTTTCTCATCATGCTATTGCCACCCTGCTATCCGGCCTAGGAGATGATGGAAGGAGAAGCCGTTGAAATTTTTGCACCAACGTTCAAATTTCCCCACAACCCAAGGTAGCGCGAACGGCTCCTAAAAACAAATCTGTATTACAAGGCGAATCGAGCCCTTGCGCTACCGCCATTTAAATTTCGACGCGCTAATCCGACATCAGTTCCAAGCCTTGATTTTTGGCTACCTTTTTATCAAGAAAAAGGTAGAAGCCCTTCGGCGGCCAGCCGAGGCAAGCCAGCGCAGCGGGGAAAAGTTTTCAGCAGGTGATAACTCCAGCTGATAGATGAATGCTAGAAAAAAATGTCTTTTACGCTTCGGGTTTAAAGGATCTTATCGTGTCCTTGCCGGACGAGCTTTTTTTCTTTTGACAGCAAAAGAATCAAAACTGCCGGATCTCAATTTCTCTACATGCGCAAATCTCATCACCCTAAGTTTCTTCATTAAGTTCCCTTTTATTAAAGTAAAATAGCAGCAATCTGAAGCTAACTCATCCACTTTTGAAATTAGTTGTAACCAAATTAATACATATTAAACTATCTTCGTTAATTATTTAAATGCGCTCCCGGCATTTAATCATCAAAGACTAAGCAAATAAAGCATGAAATTTATAAGAACAGTTGCCTTAAGCTGCTTTCTTTTCTTTACCCTCAACATTTCTGTAGCACAGAGAACTAACAGCGTTTTTTTATCAGGGCAGTATAAGAGCGAAATCAAAACCTATTCTACAAATGATGGTTTGCCTTCTAAAAATACTACTGCCACACTGAAAGATAAACGGGGTTTTATCTGGGTAGGTACCGAAAATGGATTATGCCGTTTTGATGGGTATACCTTTAAAGTTTTTTCAAATAAAACGGCAGACAGTTCGTCAATTTCGAACAACTTTGTAAATGCAATAGTGGAAGATCATCAGGGGAAAATTTGGGTAGCTACTATGGATGGTTTAAATCTATTGGATCCGCTTTCCGAAACCTTCACCAGATTTGTACACCGCGATAACAATTCCCACTCTTTGAGCAACAATAAAGTCTGGTCTTTGCTGTGCGATAAAAACGGTGCAGTTTGGGTAGGTACTGATGATGGCTTTAACCAGTATGTAACTGCAAGTAAAAATTTTATAGTCTATAAACCCAATGCCGCCGATAAAAAAAGCATGGTTGGCAAATCGGTTAATTCCATTATCGAAGATGTGAGGGGTGATTTATGGTTAGGCAACTGGAGCGCCGGATTAAATCGTTTCGATAAAAAGAAGCGATCCTTTTTTAATTATGCACAGTACAAAAAGCCGGGTACCAAAAATCCTAACGATGTTTGGGCATTGGCTAATGCGGCAGACGGCAATATCTGGGTTGGAACCTATTGGAATGGACTTTTTAGTTTTAATCCCAAAACACTTAAATTTTCGAAGGTAGAAATTCCGGATCGAGAGAACTACTCTGTTTTCAGCATTATGTCAACAGGTAAAGACCTCGTGTTAGTTGGAGGGAACAATGGTTTTTATTGGCACAACACGCGCTCAGGGAGCTGGAATAAAATTAACGACATTCCCAACTTCTCCTATGGCGATACTTATAAGGATAAGGATGGAATCATTTGGATTAACGGCCGAAACGGATTAAGAAAGATTGATCATCAGCAATATAAATTTAATATTAATTTGCTGCCCCTCGGCAACCGGGAAGTTAAAAGTGTAGTGATCCGTGATGCTGTTATTTGGCTGGGAACGAACAACGGGCTTTTTTCCATCAATGAGAAATCAGGAAAAACGGTAGCCTTTTCAAAAAACAACAGTTCAAACAGCTTGACCAGTAATGAAATACAAAAGCTTTATTTTGATAGCAATGGGCTTTTGTGGATTCTTACAGAGAACGGTTTCGATAGCTATGATTCAAAAAGTAATCTTTTTAAACATCACTATCACCATTCAGCTATAGGGAATTTATTTAACGAAGATGTTTTTAGAGATATTTTAGAGATAGATCGGGGTGTTTATATTCTGGCTACCGATGCCGGGATAAAAATTTACGATAGCCAGCGCAACCATTTTGAACACTTTTATAATCAGCCCAAAAACCCTTTATCAATCAATAATAACCACACTTATGCCCTTTCAAAAGCGCCCGATGGGAAAATTTGGATTGGTACCTATGGTGGCGGTGTGAATATTTTTGATCCTAAAACCCGGCATTTCCGTGCAATGGAAACGGTTAATGGTGGACGCGAAGGTTTGAGCAGCAATATTGTTAAGGCAATTTATACCGATTCGAGAAAAAATATCTGGGTATGCACGCCTGATGGATTAAACAGGTTTCTGCCGAAAAGCAATAGTTTGCAGGTATACTCAAAAACCGATGGTTTTGCCAGCAATGTGTTTAATGACCTTGTGGAAGATGCAGATGGAAAAATCTGGCTTGCCACTGAAAGTGGTATTTCCAGCTTTGATCCGATAAGCAAAAAGGTAAGAAATTTTGATGAAGCGGATGGCGTGCTGGCAAATTCTACTATTACCAGAGATGGAAAATCGATTTTTGTGGCGGGCAACAAAGGCTATTTCTCTTTTAATCCAGATCAAATCAGGTTTAACCGGGTGCCACCACCTGTTTACCTGACCGATTTCCAGTTGTTTAATAAATCTGTTGTGCCAGAGGCAGATGGTCCTTTAAAGGAAAACCTCAATGTTGCCAAAGAAATTACTTTAAACTACGATCAAAGTGTTTTTTCGATAGAGTATGTGGCGCTTAATTATGCCTACTCCTGGAAAAATGAATATGCCTACCGCTTGGTCGGTTTCGATAAAAAGTGGAACTACGTTGGCAATCAGCGAAAGGCCACCTACACCAACTTAAACCCCGGAACCTATCGCTTTCAGGTAAAGGCCTCCAATAATGATGGGGTTTGGAATGATGAAGGTTATACGATTGTGATTAAAATAAATCCGCCCTGGTATCTAAGCTGGTGGGCCTGTTTGATTTATGTTAGTGCAATCGGGGCAAGTACTTACGTTTATATTTCGTACCGGAAAAAACAGGATGAACTCAAATATGAAATTAAAGTAGCGCATATAGAAGGTGAAAAGGAGAAAGAACTTAATGAACGGAAGCTTTCTTTTTTTACCAATATTTCACATGAATTCAGAACGCCGCTTACTTTAATTATTAATCCTGTAAAAGAGCTTCTTTATCAGGATGATAAGAGTCTCGATACCAGTAGTATGCATATCGTTTACCGGAATGCCAAACGCTTATTAAGTCTTGTAGATCAGTTATTGCTTTTTAGAAAGGCAGATGCGCAGGGTGATACCCTGAAGGCTGCGAACCTCAACCTAACCACATTGTTGAAAGAGGTTTTTCTTTGCTTTGCTCATCAGGCCCGTTCAAAAGGCATTCAATATGATTTTATCTCTGTCTCAGAAAGGATTGATGTCTTCGCTGACCGGGAAAAGCTCGAAATTGCAGTTTTCAACTTGCTCTCGAATGCCTTTAAATTTACGCCAGATGGCGGCCGGATTGCGGTAGAAATTAATGAAACAGCAGATCAGGTTAATATTTCAATTACAGATACCGGTTGTGGTATTGCAGAGGATTCTAAGGAGAAAATATTTAACCGCTTTTATCAGGAATCTGATGCCAACCGATCATTTGGAAATGGGTTTGGAATTGGTTTATTCCTGGTGAAAAACTTCATCGAGATGCATGGAGGCACCATCAACTGTCAAAATAACGATGGCGTTGGAACCTCATTTAATATTAAATTACTGAAGGGAAGTTCGCACATTAACCCTGCTTTTATTGTTCCCGATCGAATGGAGAGTTCTTCCTTTCTAAAAGAACTGAACCAGGATGATCTGGTAACCGAACCGGTTAAGAATAAGGAAATAGTATTGGGCGATATGCTGGCTCAGGAGAAAAAATCTATTCTGATTGTAGATGACAACGAAGAAATTGCCGACTACCTGGGCGAAGTATTTAAAGAAAAATACCAGATTTATAAGGCAGGCGATGGTGAAAGTGGCCTTGCCATTATCCGCGAATTTTTGCCAGATATGGTAATTAGCGATGTGATGATGCAGGGCATGGGCGGAATAGAGCTTTGCAGCATTGTTAAAGAAGATGAATCGATCTGCCATATTCCAATTGTATTATTAACCGCAAGTACCTCTGCAGAAATTAAGTTAAAGGGGATAGAGAGCGGCGCCGACGATTATATTAGTAAACCCTTCGATAAAGAACTACTCGTGGCCAGGATTGCTAGTATTTTAAAGAGTAAAAATAGTTTGCAGAAATATTTCTACAGCGAGATTACGCTAAATCCAACCAGTTCGAAAATTTCTGCCGAATACAAGGACTTCCTTAAGAATTGCATTACGATTGTAGAACGCAATATCGAAGATCCTAATTTTAACATTAAGATGCTGGCAGAAGAAACTGGAATGTCCAGAGCTAATCTTTTTAATAAAATCAAATCCATCTCAGGGCATTCATCCAACAGCTTCATCCGGTTTATCCGGCTAAGGAAGGCTGCCGAAATTTTTATCAGCAGCGATAAGACCATACAGGAAACCATGTACACTGTAGGGATGAGTGATATCAAGTATTTTAGAGAACAATTTAAAAAAGTATTTGGCATGAACCCATCAGATTACATCAAAAAATACCGGAAAAACTTTTCCAATAATCGCTCCATCGATCCGGGGTTGAAAAAGACAAAATGATAGTGCCGCTAATTTGGGAATTAGGGAGACTCAGCATCTGAAATCGCGCTTACTATTATGCACCTTTTGGAAACCAAACCTGATGAACAAGCAGGCGATGCCACAAAACCGTAAGCTGAATTTTTGATGTGCTATCATTTTAAGAAATTAGCAGCGTTAACAACATTAAAACCATTTTTAGCTAAATTGGCGCAAATAGCGTCCTTTTCTGGTTTTTTACCCCGCTAATATTAGCTATTTACCCCCTTTAATTTAGTTGGAATTGGTAGAATTTAGCAGTGCTTTCAAATGAACTTCCAGTTATGCCTTATTGATATAATAAAGCATGCGAAAGAGATCGAAAGAAAATGCTAATGATTAAGTAACCAAATTAAACCAACATGAGAAAAATTTTACAGCGCCAGGCTGTTCTGTTTTGTCGTAGTGCAAAACGAACGCTGTTCATTGTATCAGTCGGCAGTGTTTCTTTGCTGTCTGCTCAGGAAGCAATGGCATCCGCACATTTAAGCGCTATCCGCCCATTACAAGCCAAAGATGAAATTACCGTAAGCGGAACCGTTTACGATGAAAATGGTGGAATACTTCCGGGAGTAAGTGTTGCTGTTAAAGGAACAACAGTGGCAACCCAAACCAATAGCGAAGGTAAATATGCCATTAAAGTACCGAATGAAAACGCCATCCTGGTCTTTTCCTATATTGGATATGCAAATACAGAGGTAGCAACCAGGGGCAAATCTACTGTAAATACGCAGCTTGCACCAGATTCTAAATCCTTAAATGAGTTGGTTGTTGTGGGTTATGGTACACAGAAAAAAGCAACATTAGCCGGTTCAGTTGCTGTAGTTAAAGGGAGCGACCTGGTAAAAAGTCCGCAACCAAATCTTTCTAACTCACTTGCAGGTAGGGTAGCCGGAGTGGTAATCAATAATAGAGGTGGAGAACCAGGCTATGATGGATCTAAAATCTTAATCCGTGGTTTAGGTACCACAACCAATACCGATGTTTTAGTGGTAGTGGATGGAATTCCAGGTCAGTTGGGTGGTTTAGAAAGGATCGATCCAAATGATGTAGAAAGTATCTCAGTACTGAAAGATGCATCAGCAGCGGTTTATGGTAATCGTGCAGCAAATGGAGTAATTTTAATTACTACAAAAAAAGGTAAACTCGGCAAACCAACGGTAAGTTATACCTTTAACCAGGGTTTTAGTCAGCCAACGCGCTTGCCAAAAATGGCCGATGCAGCAACTTATGCCCAATTGATGAATGAAATCAATTTTGATTCTAATCCTGCCGGCGGCCTTAATCAATCCTATACCCCAGCGCAGATTCAAAAATTCAGCGATGGATCAGATCCGCTTTTATTCCCTAATACAGACTGGATTGGACAAACACTAAAGAGTGTTGCCCTTCAAAATCAGCACAGTTTATCCGTGAGTGGCGGTACAGAAGATGTGAAATATTTCGTGTCGCTGGGTAAAATCTATCAGGATGCGATTTACCAAAACGGTGCAGCAAGCTATAAACAATATAATTTCCGATCGAACATTGATGCCAACATTTCCAAAAGACTAAAAATTGGATTAGGTATCTCTGGAAGAGAGGAAGACCGCGTTTTCCCAATCTCTGGTGCTGGCGATATTTTCCGTTCCATTTATCGTGCAAAGCCAATTGTTAGTGCCTTTTATCCAAATGGTTTACCAACAACAGGCATCGAAAATAATAACCCTGCCGTTCAGGTAACTGATCTTGGTGGTACGGCTAAAAATCCAACCCAGGTTTTCAATGCCATTTTAAGAGGTAGTTATCAGATTCCAGGTGTAGACGGACTTTCGGTAGACGGGTTTTTCTCAGTAGATAAAACCTCTAATTTTGCGAAGAATTTCAATAAACCATATAATTTATATTCTTACGATCAATCTTCCGGGATTTATAACACGGTAGTTGTGGGTGGCAGTAATGCAAAAGCAACTTTATACGAGTCTCAGGCAAACACCAGCCTCATCACCTCTAACGTAAGGTTAAATTATGCAAAGAAATTCGGTAAGCACAGTATCGATGCCTTTGTTGCTTATGAGCAAAGCAGACAACGTTATGAGATTTTTGATGCACAACGTTTAAACTATATTTCAACCACTTTACCAGAACTTTCGCAAGGTGGTACAGCAGCTACAGATTTGAGAAACTCAGGAAGCAGTACAGATTATCCTCGCCAGAGTTATATTTCTAAGATTGCCTATAATTACGATGAACGTTATATTATAGAAGGTCAGATGCGTGTAGATGGTTCTTCTCTTTTTGCAGATGGAAACCGTTTTGGCTATTTTCCTTCCGTTTTGGGGGCATGGAGAGTGAGCAAAGAAAAATGGTTTAGCGATCATGTTTCTTTTATCAATGATTTAAAGATTAGGGCATCGTATGGTTCATTGGGAAGTGATTTAATCGCACCTTACCAATACTTTGATAACTATACCTTAATAGGAAATGGATTTGTTGCGGCTAATCCAGGCAGTGGTGTAAATGTGATTCAGCCTAACTTAAACCTGATCAAATTAGCCAATCCACAAGTGGGATGGGAAAGGGCAAATAAGTTGGATATTGGTGTTAATGCTACCTTCTTAAAAAACTTCACTTTAGAAGCCATTTATTTCAATCAAAAACGTAGCGATATTCTATTAACCAGAAATGCTTCCATTCCGGGAACATCGGGTATCGTAAATCCGTTTCCGCAAGATGGAGTTGTTCCTTTGGTGCCATCAGAAAACATTGGTAAAATCAATAGTTCAGGTGTAGAGGCGAGTTTAGGTTATAACCATTCTGGAGAGAACTTTAACTGGGGTGTAACCGGAAACATGACTTATGCGAAAAGTGAAATCATTTTTATAGATGAAGCAGCAGGTACGCTGGATTATCAGCGCCAAACAGGTCGGCCTATTGGAAGTTATTTGCTTTTCAATTCCTTAGGTATTTTCCGCAATGCGGATGAATTAAATGCCTACCCACATGTTACAGGTGCCAAAGTAGGCGATTTGAAATATGAAGATTTTAATGGAGACGGTGTGATTGATTTTAAAGATCAAACCAGAAGTAAATACGGAAATGTGCCTCAAATTACCTATGGTGTAAACTTAAACGCATCTTACAAAAACTTCGATGTGTCTGTGCTTTTCGCAGGCCAATCCCGCGTAAGCCAGTATGTTTTACCAGAATCTGGAAGCGTAGGTAATTTCTACAGCAGTTGGGCCGATAACCGGTTCTCTCCAACCAACAATGCAGGTACTTTTCCACGGGTAACAGAACGCGCATCTAATGCCATTAGTGGTGGTGCATTCCGCAATAACTTTTGGTTAAACAATGCCTCGTTTTTTAGAATGAAGAACGTAGAGTTGGGTTATAATTTCAATACCAGCCTGCTATCCAAAATTAAAATTTCTGGTTTAAGATTGTACGCAAGTGCTTTTAATTTATTCACCATTTCGAAAGTGAAAGATTACGATCCTGAAGGAAGCAGTGAAAGCGGCCAGTTCTATCCACAACAAAGAATCATCAACATAGGCGCAAACGTTAAATTTTAACATCATGAAAGTATATAAACCACTATATTTTACCCTTGGTGCGGCGCTTCTATTCGCATCATGCAAGAAAGATTTTTTAGAAATCACCCCCACATCTGTAATCAGTACGGCATCAGTAGAAAATGATTCGACCATTTTCGAAGCCTTTGTACTCAATCGTTACGTAAGTCCGCGGTTACAGGATAAGGAAGGAGAGGGCTCCAATCCTGGCTTTGGCCGGGGGTTTGAATACAGCATGTCTAGTTCTTACACAGACGAATCAATTTACACCAACGATGATGGAAGCTGGGCCATGCAACGCGGACAGATTTCTCCGGATAATTTAGGTAGCACGGCCTCTTTGTGGTCTAGAAGTTACCGCAGCATCCGCGAATGCAATTACGCCTTGGAAGTGCTTTCGAAAATTAATATGAGCGCAGGCCATAAACGTTTAATTGAAGGCGAACTGAAATTTATCAGGGCTTTCCGTTACCAGGATGTGATCCGCAATTATGGCCGTGCCGTTTTAATGAGTGATAAAGTAACGCAGTTAAACGATAACCTGCAGGATGACGCACTTTTTAAAAGAGCAACACTTAAAGAAAGTATCGATTATGTACTAACACAACTGGATGCTGCTGCGGCACTTTTACCAACCAATAATAACAGTGCGTGGTTATTGGGCAGAGCCACAAAAGGAGCCGCATTGGCCTTAAAATCAAGACTGGCACTTTATGCCGCTAGCCCGCTTTATAATGCCGGAACCTGGGCAGATGCCGCAACAGCCGCTCAGGCTGTAATTAGCTTAAATAAATATGGGATCTATACTGGCGGATATAATAATATGTTCCTGGTAAACGAAACCAATGAAGTAATTTTTGAAAGATTATTCACCACCAATGCCAGACACGTTTGTTTGGAAATTGCCAACGGACCTAATGGTTATAACGCATGGGGTGGAAACACGCCTTTGCAGAATTTAGTTGATGATTATCAAACCACTAGTGGAAGAGCCATCACAGAAACGGGTTCTGGTTATGATCCTGCTAAACCTTATCAAAACAGAGATCCAAGATTTGGTTACACCGTAATTTATGATGGTGCAAACTACCGCGGCAGAAACATGGAGGCTTTTGTTCCGGGTGGAAAAGATAGTAAAGACGGTAACTCTAATTGGAACACGACCAAAACCGGTTATTATTTAAAGAAATTCATGAACGACGCCTTTCCAATTGATAATCCATGGGATGTTGCGGGTTTACAGCCCTGGATTTACATGCGCTATGCAGAAGTATTATTGAACTTTGCAGAAGCATCAAACGAAGCTTACGGACCAGATGCGGTTCCTGCCGGAGCATCAATGAGCGCCAGGCAAGCCGTTAACATGGTAAGAGCAAGACCAGATGTGAATATGCCGGCACTGGCAAGTGGATTGAGCCAAGCACAAATGAGAGATGCCGTTCGTTATGAACGTAGAGTGGAGCTCGCATTTGAAGAGCATCGTTATTATGATGTGCGCCGTTGGCAGATTGCGCCACAGGTAGAAAGTAAGCCTGCTGCTGGAATTATTGTGACCAAAGCAGGAAGTGCATTAACCTATGCGCCAAAAGTTGCGCTTGATGGCAAAACTTTTCAGAATAAACAATATTGGTTACCAATTCCTAGAGCAGAAATTCTATCTTCGGGTGGTAAGCTGGAGCAAAATCCTGGGTACTGAGATTTTTATGCGGGGCAGTAAGCCCCGCTTTTTAAACTATTGTAAAACTAAAGCATTGAAAACGTTACATCAGTAATGTATCCGAATGAAATCCCCTGGTTAAGTTTTTCAATCCGGTAGATGGATTTGCAGGATACAGGCCTCATTGCTTATTTTGATCCACCATAAAATGAATCGCTTTTTACCACGATTATCGTTTACATTCACTGTCACTGCGCTGTTGGCGTCTATTTCGCCAACAATTTCAAATGCACAAAATCAACGACGTATCACCGCAGAAATAGATTATAAAAAATCTGCCCAAACAATAGAGGGTTTTGGTGCTTCTGATGCG
Source organism: Pedobacter sp. CFBP9032 (assembly GCF_034045265.1). NCBI lineage: Bacteria > Pseudomonadati > Bacteroidota > Sphingobacteriia > Sphingobacteriales > Sphingobacteriaceae > Pedobacter > Pedobacter sp. CFBP9032. The sequence goes on from NZ_JAXCWE010000012.1 coordinate 92,906, forward strand.
TGGATTTGCCAGTTTGCAGGTTTATGGCCTGATGTAGAAAAAAACAAAATGGCAGATTTGCTTTTCAGCACCAAAACTGATGCAGCCGGAAATCCTTTGGGAATTGGTCTTAATTTCTGGCGTTTTGCTATCGGTGGCGGAAGTGCCGAGCAAGGAAAAGCCAGCGGAATCCGCAATGAATGGAGAAGGCAGCAGTCTTTTTTAAATGCAGATAAAACATACAATGAGAATGCCATGCCCGGTCAGGTTTGGTTTATGAATGCAGCCAAAACCAGAGGCGTTAAACATTTTCTGGGATTTGTAAATAGTCCGCATGTAAATTTCACGCTAAATAACAAAGCATTTTCAAGCGACGGAAAAACCAATCTCGATTTCAGCAAAGCAGACGATTTTGCAATGGATCTGGTAAAGACAACTCAAATGCTTAAGAAGAAAACAGGAGTGGAGCTGGAATATTTGAGCCCGGTAAATGAACCGCAGTGGAAATGGAATGAAGGAAATCAGGAAGGTTGCCCATATACCAATCGCGAATTGGCGGTGTTGGTTAAAAAGGTGAGTGCTGCATTAAGCAAAACCCAGTTGAAAACGAAAATTCAGATTGCAGATGCAGGCCAGTTAAACTATCTCACTAATCATCCGGATACAGCGAAAAGCAAACAGATCGAATATTTTTTTAACCCTGCATCACCGGGCTATATAGGGAATCTGAAAAACGTAGACCGCAGTATTTCCGGACATAGTTATTTCACTACAAGTCCGGAACAGAAAGCAATTGAGATTAGAAAAGCCGTAAAAGATGAAGTTGCCAAATATGATCAACTGAGATTCTGGATGTCAGAATATTGTGTGCTTGGCGATAGTTTGTTAAAAGGAGAAGGCAGAGATCTGGGAATGACAACGGCATTATTTATTGCGAAACTCATTCACCACGATTTAACTTATGCCAATGCCAGTTCATGGCAATGGTGGCTAGCCATCTCAACCGGTGATTATAAAGACGGACTCTTGTATATTGATGATAGCAAAACCAATGGCAAAATTTATGACAGCAAAACGCTTTGGGCATTTGGAAACTATAGCCGTTTCATCCCGCCAGGTAGTAAAAGGGTTGAACTTAAGCTCTCTGATGAAAAAGATTTTTATGTTTCGGCCTATTTTAAAGCGGATGAATTGGTGACTGTTGCGGTGAATAACAGTGACGATACCATTAACCTTGATTTGAAAGGAATAGATCAAAAACAAAAAAGCGTAACCGTTTACACCACTGCCGAAGGTAAAAGTTTGGCGAAGTCTGTTGCCGCAGTAAACGCAATTACGCTTCCTGCTAAATCCGTTACCACTATTATTGCGAATAAACAAAAATAGGAATGCACTTAACCGCAAATACCTCAACATTAATACCATGAAAAAACAAAAGATACTTATATTAAATGTAGTGCTACTGGCTATCACACTTTTTGGATGTGGAAAGACAAGTAACGAGCATTCTTTTACTTTAGGCGACAGCACCTTTATGCTGGATAATAAGCCTTACCAAATTATTTCTGGAGAAATTCACTACCCGAGAGTGCCTAGAGAGGCCTGGAGAGCGAGAATGAAAATGGCTAAAGCAATGGGGCTAAATACCATCGGCACTTATGTATTCTGGAATTTACACGAGCCGGAAAAAGGCAAATTCGATTTTTCAGGTAACAACGATATCGCCGAGTTCGTCAAAATTGCGAAAGAAGAAGGCCTGTGGGTAATCCTAAGACCCAGCCCATATGTATGTGCCGAATGGGAATTTGGAGGTTATCCTTACTGGTTGCAAAATGAAAAAGGCCTCGAGGTAAGAAGCCGCGAAAAACAATATTTGGCAGAATACAAAAAATACATTGATGAGATTGGTAAACAACTGGCACCGCTTCAGGTAAATCACGGCGGAAATATCATCATGGTACAGGTAGAGAATGAATATGGTTCTTATGGAGCTGATAAAGTTTACCTGGAAATGAATCGCAAGATGTTTGTTGATGCTGGTTTTGACGGTTTATTATATACCTGCGATCCGGAAAAAGATATTGTTAAAGGCCATTTGAAAGGTTTGATGCCAGCCATTAATGGTCAGGATAATCCAACAAAAGTAAAACAGGCTGTTCGGAGTTTGAACGATGGAAAAGGACCATTCTTTATTGCAGAATGGTATCCAGCCTGGTTTGATTGGTGGGGCACACCTCACCATAAAGTTCCTGCAGCACAATATACCGGAAAATTGGATACCGTACTTTCTAGCGGTATCTCGATTAATATGTACATGTTCCACGGGGGAAGCACGCGTGGTTTTATGAATGGCGCAAACTTTAGAGACACCATTCCTTTTGAGCCGCAAATTAGCAGCTATGATTATGATGCACCGCTTGATGAGGCTGGAAATGCGACTGATAAGTTTATGAAATTTAGAGAGGTTATCGCTAAACACTTGCCTAAAGACCAAAAATTACCGGAAGTGCCCCAACCTAAACCAACCATCGCATTGGATCAGATTAAATTTACGAAGGAAGTTGGAATCTTTGATCAGCTTGCTCAGGGTAAAGTGAGTGAGCAACCGCTAACATTTGAAGACCTGAATCAAGCCTATGGTTACATGCTGTATAAAACACAAATCACAGGTGGTAAAAAAGCAGATTTGAAAATTGATGGCCTTCGCGATTATGCCATCATCTATCTTGATGGCAAGAGAAAGGGAACTTTAGACAGGAGATTGGGACAGGAAAGTTTATCGCTTGATATCCCTGCCGGAACCCATATACTCGAAATTTTTGTAGAAAATATGGGTAGAATTAACTTCGGACCTAACCTCCTCAAAAATAAAAAAGGAATTGTGGGCCAGGTTTCATTTGGTGGTACACCACTAAAATCATGGACCATGTATTCTCTACCTTTCGATAAGGTTGAAGCTGCTAAAATCAATGCTGAGAAGGCCAAGAGAGATTCTCCGGTATTGAAACTCGGTTCATTTAAAGTAAATACGCCAGCCGATACTTACCTGGATTTAAGGAAATGGGGCAAAGGTGTAGTTTGGGTAAACGGACATAACCTTGGTAAATACTGGAGTATTGGTCCGCAGCAAACTATTTATCTGCCTGCAGAATGGTTGAAAAAAGGAGCAAATGAAATCATCGTATTAGAACTGAACAAGCCAGAAGTTAATGTGCTCAGCAGTTTAACAAAACCAATTTTAGATGAAGTTACAGAAGTGAAAAAATGATCAGAATACTGAAAATCAAATAATTTAAAGCAAATATCATGGGCATCAGAAATTACGCATGGATTGCAGGCTTAAGTCTGGTCTTATCAGCTTGTACCAAGGAAGCAGTAGAGGTTTCACAATCCATTTCCGAAGAGCAGGCTGTACATCCGCTAATTTCCGGTGTAAACTGGGCTGATGCCCGTGATAACTTTGTGGATGGATGGGTAATTCCATCAGGTTTAGATGCTGGGGATGATTATACCACGGTGGCTACAAAATCGAATGCCATTTATAATGGTGTACTGGCTAATTTGCAAGGTGTTAATGCAATCCGCCTACCAATTAACCCGCCTTCAGTAACAGAGCGGTGGTGGACGGCTTATCAGGCTACAATAGATCAGGCACTTAATAAGAAATTAAAGGTTGTTCTATCTTGCTGGGAAAGTGCTGCCACTAAGGATGGTAAGATCGATAATCTGGATGCTTTTTTGCAAATGTGGACCATCGTCATCAATAAATATGGCCAGCAAAGTGATGTGTACATAGAAGTAATCAATGAGCCTTACGGTTATTCACTAGCACAGTTAAGTACAGTTTATGAACAGTTTTTAGCAAAGTTCCCAAATCTTCCAAGAAGCAGAATTCTGCTATCAGGTACAGGTTATGCTGAAGATGTAAATGGGATAGGTGCAGATGTACGGTTTAAAGACTGTTTACTCGCGCTGCATAATTATGCATTTTGGAATGTTAGAACACAAAGTGATTGGGAAGCCAATTGGCGTGCGAGATTCGGTACCTATGCTTCAAGAACGATTGTAACAGAATTCGGCGCCGGGATGACGACCGGCAAAAATTACACTGGCGCGGTGGGCAGTGATAACGAGGTTGCATACCTCGTAGGATCTACAAACGTATTTCAGAACACGAATTTATCCAGTATCTACTGGCCGGGCATCAGAGATGGCGATAGCTACAGTTTATTAAACAAAAGCGGAGCAGGAGCGGGCATCACACTTTCCGTTACCAATCCATCGGGCGCTACGCGGGTACGTTTCGGTTGGGGCTACTGATAATTGGTAAGTTGCTTCAAAGACTAAAGCTTAAAGCAAATCCACCACAGTCAATTACACAATTTGAACTATCCTTAAACGAAAAACAAGCAACGAAAAACGACTAAGTGCCCCTACATCTGTAGAAAAAATCCCCAATTTGTCCAAAAACGCTACAATCTTTTCACGTTTCAAGGTTGTATAAGAAGTTTTACGAATACCGAGATTAAAAAAGTACATTTTTTTTGTCGAAGAAAAACTGCGTTTCCATTATCAATTGCATGTTTTTATAAAAAAATAAATCTATTATTCGTTCGTAATGAATAAGATAGCTGCTAATTGGCCTAATATTTGGTTAACGATTGATGTAGCGGACGCTACATTAACCTATTTATTTAACCTTTAAATTTAGACACTATGGCTTTCAAAGCTAGATTGAATTTTTCGGGCAAGGAGTACGATGTACTTCATTGCGCCTATGCGTTAAACCGCGATGTAGATGCTAAAGGAAGACCCTCTTCCGGAGTTTACGGCGGCACCATTGATATTGAGATCGAGTCAACCGAAGACACCTCAATAATCGAAGCAATGGTAAATAACCAGTACAAACCCATTACCGGAACCCTTTTAATTAAGAAATCTGAAGAAGATGCCAAAATGAAGGAAGTCGATTTTGAAGATGGCTACATTGTAAAGTATTCCGAAGGAATTAACATTGTAGGCGATCACCCGATGACGCTTAAATTCCAGATCTCAGCCCGAAAGCTGAAACTCGGGAATGCGGAACATTTAAACGATTGGCCTAAAGCGTAGAAAGGAAAAGGTTAGTATGGGTTAGCGGTTAGTGTTGTTTAGTGCATTTCTAACCTTCTAACCGCTCTAAACTTATAACCCATAACCTTTTGGTGGTTATTACCGGTTAGTGTTGTTTAGTGCATTTCTAACCTTCTAACCTCTCTAAACTTATAACCCATAACCTTTTGGTGGTTATTATCGGTTAGTATTGTTTAGCTATTATTCGTAACGCTCATAACCCATCTAACCAACTAACCTGATAAACCGCAATTCATTTTTTCAAAAACATTTAAAACTTACCACAATGGCATTTAAAACCAGATTAACATTAGGTTCAAAGGAATTTGATGTATTACAGTGCAGCTTTTCATTAAACAGAGATGTAGACGCTAAGGGCCGTCCATCATCAGGGGTATACGGTGGAACCATTAACATCGAAATCGAATCTACAGAAGATACTTCGGTAATCGAATCGATGGTAAATAACCAGTACAAACCTCAATCAGGAACCATCACCTTCAAAAAAGGCGAAGAAGATGCAAAAATGAAAGAATTAACTTTCGAAGATGGTTATATCGTTCAGTATAGCGAAGGTATTGCCGTAAATGACAATACACCAATGACACTCACTTTCGTAGTATCTGCCCGTAAACTCAAACTGGGTAATGCAGAACACGAAAATGATTGGCCAAAGGCATAGTTCTCAAAATAGAAATCATCAAAAAGTGACTGGTTCTGCCAGTTGCTTTTTGGTGTATCAAATCCAATTATTTCTGATACTCATCTAAATTGACATACCCATAGTATTCGGTTAAGTAAATTTGGTTTTCAGTTGTTTGTAAGTTAATGCAAAATACGCAGAAACATTTCGCATCCGAACTGATAAACAAATGACCATTGAACTAGTGAATAATTTATTGCTATGGAAATCACGGAATTTTCCTGCATAGCTTTCCATAAACAATTGATCGTTGAGCTAGTGGACAATTTATTGCCACGGAAACATGGAAGGCACGGAATTTTTGTTGAATCGCTTTTAATAAACAAATGAGCGTTGAACTAGTGACTAATTTATTGCCATGGAAATATGAAAGCACGGAGTTTTCTTGCGTCGGTTTCAATAAACCAATGATCATTGAGTTAGTGACCAATTTATTGCCACGGAAACATGGAAAGCACTGAATTTTTCTTGCACCTCTTTTAATAAATAAATGACCATTGAACTAGTGAACAATTTATTGCCACAAAAACCCGGAAAGCACCGAATTTTTGCACCCAGACCAATGAACGAATGACCCGTTAATTATGGAAAAGAAACTCATCACCGAGATCAATATAGAAGACAAGGCAATCAACCATTTTGCCTCCTTCAGCCTGCAACAGGCATTCAACAGCCACCATTATTTCGAATTGCGGTTTAATCACGATCAAATGGGTGCTCCAGGTTTAATTCACCTGAATGATAGTCGCGATTTTGTAGGTAAAACCTTAACCGCATCCTTTGGTTATTCACAAACTCAGCTTCAGCATTTTTCAGGTCTGGTAACCCGGGTAGAGCTGGCGCAAAGTCATGGTTACCATGGCGTTTTGATTGTGAGCGGTTACAGTCCAACCATTTTAATAGATCGTGGCGAAGACCTGGGATCCTATCTGGATAAGGATCTGAACGACATTGTAAAACTGGCTACCAGCGATACTCCTGCCAACGACTTAAAAATTGTAACGAACGCAAGTCGACAATCTAGCATCGATTACCTGATTCAGTACAAGGAAAGTGATTGGGAATTCCTGAACCGATTATCTGGCGAATACCATGAGTGGCTCTACTACGATGGGCAGCAACTCAACTTTGGTAAACCCGATGTGCAAAAAGATATCGCCTTATTTTATGGACGTGACGTGCACAACCTTCAATATGCCATGGAAGTTGCACCAATTAAAAATAAACGTTTTGCCTACAACCCCAAACAGGATGAAATGTTACAGAGCGAAAGCAGTGGAAAAGCCGATGGAAATCCAGATCTGGCCCATGCCATAAAAGCTTCCAACCTGATGTATAGCAAAACCTTCAATCAGCCTTCATTAATCAGGGTAGACAATAATGGCGACATTAAAAGCCATGTAGAGAATGAAGAAAAGGCAAACATCAGTGAGTTGTTAAAGGTGAACGCCAGTGGCGATAATTGTGAACTGGGCATTGGCACCATCGCTGAAATTACCATGAGCATCAGGCAAGAGGTTGCTTTTTTAACAGAAAGTTTAGGTCAGTTTTTAATCACCAGTATTACCCACAATCTTGATGGAACAGGCAAGTACCACAACACATTTGAAGGTGTAGTATCCACAACTGAACGGATCCAGGTAACCAACTATAAGAAACCACAGCCTGATATGCAATTAGCGGATGTGATCGACAATGCAGATCCGCAGGGACAGGGTCGGATTAAAGTGAAGTTTAAATGGGCTTGTAAAACCAATGATGTGACTGAATGGCTGCGGGTCATTACGCCTGATGCCGGAAGCAGCGAAAAGGTAAGCAAGAACAGGGGCTTTGTATTTATTCCTGAAATTGGCGATCAGGTTGCGATAAGTTTTGAAGAAGGAAATGTCGCAAGGCCAATTGTACTGGGCTCAGTTTTCCATGGCAAAAGCGGAAGTGGTGGTAGCGCAAGCAATAACAGCAAAAGCTTAACTTCTAAAAGCGGGCATACTGTTCAGTTAAATGATGGTGGAGGGATTACGATTAAAGATAAAACGGGTGGCAATCACATTGTAGTTGATGGAGAAAATAAGGTCACGGTAACTTCAAGTCAAACGGTTGTGTTAACGAACGGTGCGGCAGCAATTACACTGGAAGGGGATAAAATTACGATTCACGCATCAGAAATAGAGATTGCAAAAAAAGGAGGTAACTCCGCAAAAATTGATATTAAAGGCGATGCCACAAATATTAATGCTAAAGACACTGTTATTACATCGACCAATAATAAGATCATTGGCACCAACCATGTTACAGGTGGTGTTACCACAATTGATGGTGGTGATGTTTTTATTAACTAAAAGCTAAAATTTATGTTTTGGAATTCATCTGAAAATAAGCAATCGAAAATTCAAATTAATAAGTGTTTTACAGAAAGGTATCTCGTTGAACAAACTTCTGAGATTGTGATGAGTAGCCTAGTAGTGAAAACCGTTACTGAGTTTAGGTGGGATGTTCGCATTCTGAAAATAACAGACCAGGGCTATCATATCGAAGTATTAAGTCTCGACAACGTTTTGAAAGAAAGTAATAATCCCAATATGCGTGATTTAAGTGCCTTTAATAATGCCTTTAAAAGGATGTATAATGAACTCAATATGCTGATTAGTAAAGAAGGTGAATTACTTGAAGTTAAAAATATCAAAGAAATACAGCGTAAATGGGCGCAAGTTAAAGCTGAAATGGAAGTCATACAGACCAAGCATGACAATATGAAAGGCATCATTGCATTGAATGATGAACTTTTTAATAGTCCGGAAAATATTAAAGCTGCGGTAAAAGGGAATGAATTTTTTGAGGTGTTTTTCAATGCCTATTTAGGTTTAAACTTACCCGGTGGGAAAAACATTACCAAAAAAAGTCTGTTTGCGCAGGAATCTGTTAAATGGAGTTATGCCATCACAGTTGAAAATTCACTAACTGATGAAAAGAAAGCAATTGTAAATATAGTTGGTCACCCAACGCAAAGTTTTGATAAAACATGGATTAAAAATGCTTACGGTAGTTTTCCAATTACGGAAATTGCCGATAGAAAGCCGGAAGTCAAGGATGAAGCTAAGTATAAGGTTGATTATAGTAGCGGAAAGGTTTTAGAAGGATTAATCACCAAAGAAGAAATTGTTCACCCTGAATTATTAAAAGCAAAAATGGTTTATCGTATTATGGCAGATAATCAGGAAGTGGAAAACGAACCAAAAGCCTCTGCAACCACACAAAATGCTCCAGAAGAAACACCAAAAAAGATAAATTTCAGCCTGTTAGATTAACCTTGACATGGGAAATAAAATTGCAACTGAGGAAGATTATTGGATGTGTTCAGGCGGTATTATGCCCGCTCAAATGCAAAGTATTCAGCGCATTGCAGAACAGAAAGATAGTAAAAAATACCTGATTAAAAGTGATACTGCCACGGCATCAATCGGTGATTTTGTTTGCAAGTGGGTGATGTTAATTATGGCGCTAATTGCTGCGGTAATAGCGGTATTAATTGTGGCAACCGGAGGCGCAGCTTTAGGTGTAATGGTTGCAGTTGGCGCTGCTGCTGGTGCCGCCGGTGCTGCTTTTGGTAGCATAGTGGGGGGGATGGTGTGTGGTCAGAAAGCAGCTATAGCCAGAACCTGGATTGGCGATAAGAGCAATTTGATGATCGGCGGACAAAAAACACTAACCACTGGAAGTACCATGGAATGTCCGGTATTTGGATCTAAAATTATACATGCACCTAACATAAAAAATTGGTGGGATGCCCTTCGTGTAGGGATGGGGAATTTTGGTGAGACCGTAATATTGGGAGCGCTAGGTGGTGCACTAATAGGTTTAGGGGGCGCATTCCTTTCTGGTGCTGCCGCATTGTCTCTCCCCACACTGGCCAGTGTAGGCACAAATATTGTGGGATCAATTACGGGTTGGGGAATGGCGGCACGTTTGTACTTCGGTGCTAATGCCGTTTCAAATCAACAGGCCTTAGGGCAGATTGACATTAATAATGTGGATGAACGCGATGCCGCTTTTGGAAATGCAGCGTTTCCTGAATATGGCAGCGTAAAGCGGATTGCAAGCGGAAGCGCAGAACCGATGGATGCCATGTTATTGCTTTATTTCTTAAATTTGAGGGTTCCAGGTGCGAAACCTGGTGTTACGCCGAAAGAGGAACCCGCTGGTGGTAATAAAGAAGAACCAGTTGCATCAAAAGACGAACAAGGGAAACCTAAAGAAGAAGAGGTTAAACCTGTTGAAAATGTTAAGCCTACTGAAGAGGGCCCAGTTAAAGGTAAAGATGGGAAGGCTTATGAATTGAATAAGTCATTCGATTTCAGGAACTTCAAGATGAAGGTTGGTGAAAAATTAGGTGACTTTGGTGAAAATGTTGTTAAAGCGATGTTAGAAAGTAAAGGTTTTAACCAGTTTTATGAAGTGCAAAACAAATCAGGAAATGGCGTAGATATTGTTGCACGCAATTCCAAAACTGGCGAAATAATGAAAGTTGAAGTTAAATCAACTCAGCAAGACAAACTTTGGGATAATGGAAATATGAAAGAAATTCCATTAAGAGGCGATCAAAAAACAATGGGTGGTGAAAAATACACCAATGATCGTTTAAATCGTGCGGCTAATGAAGAAGATGGTTATACGGATGGTGTAAGTTCTAAAGAGGCGAAGGCCGCTAATGAAGCAATTAAAGAAGCGGAATTTGATGGTAAACCGATTAATAATGAGAAATATGATATTTATGTTGACAAGAATGGAGATTTACGTGCAGACCCACAACCAAGAGGGTGGGATCCTAATCCATAAAAAATAAAATTCTAATTATGAAATCACTTATTGAAGCGACAGAATACACAAAAAAAAAGAAAAAACATCAATTAATTAAATTGAAAAAGTCCCACCTAGAGGAACCGTTTGAGGATTTAAAATTGTATTTGGAGGGAGAAAAACATTTAACCACTGTAAGTAGCAATTTTAATTATTTAGCAGACTGGAATTTATGGCATTTTATCAGTGATTTCATTAATGAACATAAAATCACTAATAAATATTTGTCGCTTTCGACATATTGGGCAATGCAATCAAGCAATTGGGATTTAGCTTTAGGTCAAATATCTAATTCTTATAAAAGTGCGATCCCATTTGATAGAAGTATAATGCACCTTGGCCAATTACTTTACCTTGGATGGTGTAATGAAGCGGAGAAATATGGTAACTTACTACTAAAAATGCTTTATGGAAAACAATATAATGGATGGATAGCAAAGCCACTTTATGCCTGGTTTGTGATTGAGCTTTTTTGTAAATGGCAAAAAATAGAACTCGACAAAACAAAACTAAAACATCCTGATCACTTAGGGATTTATGAAGAAGCTTTGGCAAATTGGGATACTACAGACCAACAAAAATTAAATGATATTGTTGATAAGCTAAGCATTTTTCACATCGCCCAATGCGATGAAGATGTAGCTACCGATGAGGATGGAAATGAGTTTAGCCCTGAGTTTACCAGTTCTGATTATTTTATTTTTCCTGTTGAGATTTTGGCTTGGCTGGCTATTCGAAAAGTATTGGGTCTTCCTACCTATAATGGATTGGATGAATTGATGAAACTAAAAATCAATCAGCTTCCTTCAATGACAATAGAAATACCGCAACAAGACTTGGTAAGTCAATGTAAACACAAATTAATAGAAGATAATCCACATTTAGCGTTAGATCTTTAAAGCCTGAGTTAGTTAAATTTGAAAATGGAAGTATCTCAAGAAAATATAAAAATAGCTCGATTTGTAGCTGGTGCAATAGGTTTCGAACCACATGTTTACCCCTATTTTGATAATGATAAAGTTAATCAAATTGATATCTTAAGTTTAAAGGATCCAATTGATGTAAATGTAGGGATATATTGTTCGATTGGCTTATCTGATCATAAAAATCTTGTGCAGATTGGTGAAAAACAAGAAAACATTGCTATAGAGCTTTTACTAGCTGCTTATAAAGAGTTTCAAGAGGCTCCAAACGTTTTATCAACTTGTTGTTTCTATATTATCAAAGATAGATATGAATGTAGACCAGGAGTAGTATTCATGCATATGATTGAGTTTTATTTTAAAGATTCAGATATGAAACACATATTTTTTACTACTCCCTTTTTATGGCAAGATAAGTTAGAGGGGTTAAGTTTAGAATCAAAAAAAGTGGAGTTTTTACTTTGTATCCCTATATCAGAAAACGAGCTTCAATTTAAAATAGATAAGGGTGATGAAGCCTTAGAATCATTACTTCAGGAAAATGAAATAGATATATATGAACTTAATAGAAATTCAGTTCTATAAGCGAAATATAAAATGAACAATTAACTAATGCTATCTTTCAACAGAGATAGCATTTTTTTTGAATTTAATATTCTAATTTATAAAACTAGTTTTCAAAATTGGCTGAAAAGAGATTTATACTTTATGAAATATTAATAAGCCTGTTGAAGAGGGCCCAGCTAAAGGTAAAGATGGTAAGGCTTATGAAGCTAAAAAACCATCTTTTAAAAACGGTCAATCGGATGGTGGTCCAGGTACATGGGAAACTCGTACTACTCCTGAAAAAGGTGCAGCATACCAAGAACAAGTAACTGGTGCACCAAAAAACACTGAGTATGTTGTGAAGACTGATAAGATGAAGAGCGGAGAGAAAAAATTTGATGGTTACGATCCTGAAACCAATGCACTTAAAGATGCAAAGGACTGGGATAAATGGCCACCGTCTGGAAATAAGCCGTGGGAAAAGGCAGCAAGACAATCTGAAATTAATAAAGCAAGGATGGATGCCGACATTGCTAGCGAAGCAGGAAGTAAATTAGAATATCATGTTCCTACAGAAGAAAAAGCAGCACAATTAAAAGAAATTTTTGCTGAAGAAGGAATAAATATAGATGTCATTGTAACAACTAAATAAATATTTTTACCCCATGAAGGAAAAAGTTATGCTTAGATTACGCTTTGATAAAGCCGACCTTACAGCAGAAGAATACATCAATTTTTGTAAAAATATTTTGCAATCATTAATGAATTTTGATAGTTACTTCTCTAATTTTGGAAGTTGGAATTTAGAGACAAATTCTGCAATTAACTTTGGAGATAACTTTGAAGATTTCTACGACAAAGTATTTCTTCAAATTAAAGACAAAGAAATAGCATTTATAAACCCAAACTCAAAAGATAAAGATTTTCAAAATGAGTCTATTAGTCCGTTTGGTTTTAGGACCTCTTATACTCCTAATAGTATAATAGAGTCAAATGCTAATATCTCTATTGATGTCTCACCTACATCAAGTTCAAGATCTTCATTTTTTTTATTCGAGTTTCCATCTGAACAAATAGAAAGATTTATCAATATTCATTTTGCTATGGCCTTATTGAAAAATTTGCAAATAATTCTGCACCCTATTGACGGGACTATATTTACAAAACCCTTTTTTCACAAAGTAAACAAAAAAGATTTTGATCCACCTATTGGCTGGATCACCTATATTAAGGATAGTTCGAGAATAAAAAATATTTCAGTGGATCTTATAAAAGAGTTTGCTTCGGATGGGGTAATATTGATACTAAAGGAAAGTTGTCCAGACTCAAATGATATTGATTATGTCAATAAAGCGATAGAAATTAGAGATATGTTAACTTTATGATATAATTTTCTATTATATAATTGCCTATTTAAATTTTGATTGTTGTGTTAAGTGTTATTATTTATGTATTTAAAAATTAATTTCTTGTAAAGTGATTTAATTTATATTAGACTATCGATAAAAGAACTTACGAAACTATTAAAAAATGATTGGATCGACATAGGTTGATTTTGAGAAGAATGTAAATATCGGTGTACTTGAAGATATCTTTATCAGATATTAGATGAAAAGGAGTTTATAGACGATGAAGAGAGTTTTCTTACGCTTGCATTCCTTGAATTAATAGCTATTAAATTCAAACTGATCGAAACTGAATTAGAAGTAAATATTCACTTCTCTTTTTCTTATAGTCTCATTGAAAAGGTATTATTGGCCAGCGAAAAAATAGTATTTTTTGAAAATCATTCAGAACTTAGGGAATTATGGACAGAATCTGAGGATTTTGACAAATGGCAGGATTATCAATTACTTCTGATCAAGCTGGTCAGAAGTAAATTTAAATAATTTGAGAGCTGATCAATCTTCAGAAGCAAAACTTTTTAACAAAGAGACTAATTTTTTCCTTCCACCAGATTGGAATAAAAATTAATCAAAAGCGATCTTTAGGTCGCTGCTGATGTAGTTGATGATTTGTATGGCTCACAATTCAACCCACCCATAAGATAATATGAAATATATAAAAATAGAACCCGAAGTAATTGTAGGTTTAGGTGATAGAAGTGATATTGACTTCTCCTCAAAATTTGCTAAAATCAACCATTTGCATATCAGCCTTGAGGATTGGCTTGGTGATGATCTAGTCGAATGCTATCCTGCTTTCTTCGTCACTAATGTTTTAAAAATAGGATTAGAAAATGAACGTTTTACTGGATTCAAAATTAAATCGTTTGAGCTTACTTTTGATGAGGGTTATGAGGATAATTCAACAATTGACATCAAACCAAACTTCTGGTGGCTAGAAGTAACGTATCAGAAAGGTGATGATATTTATATTGATGAAAATAAAGTACTGAATGTAACAGAAAGTCTATATCAGTTTCTCCAGAAGTATAACCTAAAACAATGTACGAAATTTGAAGATAATCTTGAAATTGATGCGATTTTTGCAGCTTTTGAAAAAAAAAGGATGTCTAGAGATTAAAAATCGATTGAGCTATACACACTGAAATTCCAGGAACAAGATAATAATACATTATGAATTGGAAATTTGTAGAGAAACTAGAAAACGAAAGTAATATTCAACTGGTGGAATCAGCTTTGAAGGTGACTTTCCCAGAACATTTTTTGTCGATTGTTAAAAAGTATAATCATGGAACTGCAGATCCAGGAACTTTCGATACCAAATATTTAAAAGGAAGATCCTTCGGTGAGCTGCTTGATTTTAACCTTAATAGGGAATATAACATCCTTTCCGAATATGAATTAATTAAAGATAGATTACCCAATAATGTGTACCCATTTGCAGGTGATGCAGGAGGAAATTATCTCTGTTTTGATTTTAATAAAAATGAAATTACCCCAAGAATCTTATTTTGGGATCATGAACAAAAATTTCACATTGTAGATGATGAAATTGTAATAAATGATGAGGCTAACGATTATGAACGGCATTACCTAGACTTCGTAGCAGTGAATTTTACAGAACTTCTTGCAATGCTCTATAAACCTGATGGAGATGAGGATGATGATGAAGACGCAGAAATCCTCTATGATGGTATGGATGATTAGTAATAAGCACTCTAAATCCAAAAACCAAATTTGAAACAAGTTGAGCTATCTTAGTATTTAGTTATTGGTTGAGGTGCTGAAAGCAGTTATTAAAAAGTTTGTTAATCTAAAATCTTTTAAAGAATAATGTAGTTATCCTGAAAAAGGAAAATCACAATAGATTTAATTCAAGTTGTTGGCATTAAAAAACCTTTTTCTTTATTATATCATGAACGAAATTTAGAAAATCGTTTAATCGAGAAGCGGGACAAAAACATATTATCCACCCAGATAATAAATAACATATGCAACTAGGTTTTGATAAATGGAACCACAATGTAAATATTGGAAAATCAATTGATTTAACTAATGCTGATTTCTCAATAGTTTTAGAAAAATTTAATCAATTAGATCAGAAACAATTTACCCAAATCATATTAGCATGGGATAACGATCACTTGATTAATAAAGCTGCTTCTGAAAATGAAGATATAGATATAGTAACAGGTGGGCAGGAAGGAACGTTTCCTGCAACAATAGTTGTAGAGGAAGATGCAGCTTTAAACGCTCTTAAGTATTATTTTGAAAATCAAAAAATGAATCCAGATTTAACTTGGGAAGAATAATAACATTATCTTGGTTTTAAATAGATGTCAGTAGCATCCCAAAATGTAGCATATGAAGAATTTGAAATTTTAATAGGTTTCTTAATTTAGAAATGACCACAAGAAAATATATTTCTTTAAAAATTCATTAATACAATTAAAATATTTTAGTGATGATTTTAAATATTATATGCGTGGAATAAAAAGCTGATTCTGGCACTTATTTGAGGAAAGATTTAACCGGTCTTAAATAAGTGGTTTAAGCAATTGAAAGATTATGAAATTGATTACTCAAATCTTGACAAATCGAAGAAGGATTTTGTCTTTGATTCAAAGAGTTTTTAGATTATTTATGAAGCCAACTGAAAGACAAAAAAAAATCTATAAAAAAATTGCTCCAATTATTGGAATAAATCCTAAAGTGATTAGATATGGAGATGATACCAGCGAGAAATCTATATTCATTATGGAGTGTCCAGATCCAATTGATTCAAATATTAATTTCTATTCAACAATTGGATTATCCGATATTGAGGTTAATGATAAAAGGTATGAAATACTGTTTACAGGATATGCTTCAGAAACAGAGATTGGTAATATCTTAAGTTCATGTGCTTTCTTTATTATGAAAGACGGTTGGGGAATTAAACCGGGAGCAGTTTTTGAAACGTTAGTTGAAATGTATAAAGAAAATTTAGATATGAAGCATGTGTTATTTACATCTCCATATTTATGGGAGGATAAATTGGAAGATTTTGAGGTTGAAAATGATAAGATAAATTTTCTACTGGGTATACCAATATCAGATGCAGAATTAAAATTCAAAGCTAAGGAGGGATTAGAGGCTCTAGAAAATCTTTTTGAAGAAGAAGAGATAAATATCTTTGATATTAATAGAAAGTCAGTGCTATAACAAAAATACTTAATTGGTGGTTGAAACTAACTTTTTGATTTATAGAGCTTTTTTGAGAAATAAGATTTAGATAGTATTATTCCATATTGCTCAACTTTTTAAGAACCCCTTAACAAAACTATTGAAAGACAAAATTGATATTAATGTTTTAAAGCATTGTCGAAACTGATAATTATCAAAATAAAGATCTTAGATGAAAAAATTCAATACAAAGTATGAGCAAAATTGAATATTTAAAGAAATACAATTCTGGAATACAGCTATTAACTTTTGATACATTGAGCGAAGAGCAGTTGAAAGAAATGCCAGAATTTTGGAAAGAAGCAATATCCCAAGTTGAAGTTACAGAGAGAGTAACAAGCATATTAGAACATTGGTCTAAATTTTTATACCAATTTCAATCCACTATTACTTATTTAAAAGTAAATCTATTGGATGTAGAATTGGTTATTGATAACGATCAGTTGGCATTACTTTATACTATAAAAAACCTAAAGGGTGCTGAAGTGTATTACATTGGCTTCAATCCGAATACCAAAACAACTATTGATTACTTTGAAAAGCTTCCAGATAGTTTTAAAGATATTTACAATAATTTACATAATGGATGGGTCTATTATGCATCTAAATCAAATGGTCTATTGCCCATAGAAGATACCATAATACTTGGAAATGAAGAATGGGGCATACTTGAAGAGATAGATGCTAGCACGTTGCCATTCAAATTAGATAATTGTATTGGTTTATTTGATAATGGAAAAGGAGATTATGCATCAATCGATTTACAATCAGAAAATGAAAAAATTGGTTTTATTTGGTGGCATACCAAAATGCCTAAACTTAATATTGAAATTTGGCCCGTAATTGATGAATGGACTAGGATTGGCATCGAAAGATAATTTCGATTTGATAAACTTAATTTACTTTCCGTTCGATTTTTGTGAATCTAATTATTGTTCTAAATAACTAAATAAAAGCCATAGGTAATAAATTGCAGCTGAGGAAGATTACTGAATGTGTTCAGTCTGTTTTATGTCTGATCAACGCAAGGTATTTATCGCATTGAATTACAGGTGTTTATGTTGATAAGAATGGAAAATTACGCGCAGATCCAGAACCTGATCTAATTCCTGAAGATATAAGATGGCCAGTTTATTTGACAGATTGCGACTTACTCTATAATCAAGAGTTAAGAACTCAAATATTTGCTAGTTTAGATATTGATCCTAATAAATCTTACTATGAACTTTCTAAAGAGATTGGTTTTGATCTAGCTAGATTTTATTAATGTAAATAATTCAAATATGGAAGCTTGGGGAATAAAAAATTTCGAAATTGATACGGCAAGTGATCGGTTAGTTGATTTTGAGAAGAATGCAGCACCTGTTTTTTCTTTAAAAATTAAGAAATTCGAATTAAAATGTGTGATGTAAATTGCTTTTTTAAATTTAAAACCTTTTCCAAATCACACTGCTATTCGCTACCGCGAAAAGTCTAATTCCTACCGCAGGCCTAGCCCAGTCAAAGCCCAGTCATAGTGCATGATAGTTGCATTTTATTGCATTTTTACTGCCAGCACTTTTACTGTAAATTTCAGATTTAAATAGCCTGAAAATCCCGTCGCCTTAGCGCCATCAGGAATAATAAAATTTATTTTTCTTTCAATACAATATTTTTATCTCTTTGGTGAAACATTATTATAAAAATGCTGTTACGTTCTAGATTTATGAAAAAGCACCACCGAACAAACAGCCCTACACCCTGGCAGCGCCTTGTCGAAATTTTGCACGCCGAACGATCCACCATTAACTATATTTTTGTTTATGCCGGACTAATCGGAATGATCGGGCTTTCACTTCCTCTTGGAACTGCGGCAGTATTCAATCTACTTTCAAACGGTTCGATGTACAGCTCAACCTATATTTTAATTGCAGCGATATTAATCGGAATTATTGTAGGAGGAATACTTTTATTAGGACAACTCACCTTAGTCGAATTTCTAGAGCAAAAGATATTTATCAAAGCTGCGCTCGGTTTTGCCTATCGCTTACCACGAATTAAAAAAAAGGAACTGGAGGGAGAAAACCCTCAGGAACTTGTTAACCGTTTCTTCGATGTGTTAACGATTCAGAAAGGACTGACCAAGCTTTTGATTGACATCGTTGCCGCTGCGGTACTCATCTTCTTTAGCGCCATTTTGCTTTCGTTTTATCACCCGGTATTTATAGGCTTTGGTATTTTTACCATCCTCTGCATCGGCATCATCATTCTCATTTATTACAGACGGGGCGTTTCAACAAGTATCGAAGAATCAGAATATAAATACGAAGTGGTTGCCTACCTGGAGAGTGTTGCTGCTGATTTAGATAACCACCGCGCAAACAAGGAAAAAATGAACCAGGTGATGACCATGACTGATGAGATCACCTCAAAATATATTGGCGCGAGAAATGACCACTTCAGCATTTTGAAAAGATTGTTTGCAAGCGCTGTTGTACTCCGTACGATACTCATGGGCGGCCTTTTATTGCTCGGATCTTATTTTGTAGTACAGCGCCAGATGACTTTCGGCCAGTTTGTAGCCGCAGAAGTGATCATCGTACAAATATCCTACGCAGTAGAAAAACTCATGACCAGTTTAAATACGGTATTTGATATGGTAACGGGAAGTGAGAAACTTGCCGTAGTTACCGATCTTGAAATCGAGGAAGGAGACCAGGGAAATGGTTAACGAATCAAAAAAAACAGTCGCAAGAAACGTAGATGAAAACTCCTCACTTTCTATGGCGAACCTCATTTCATCAAGCGGCTCCAGACTTTTGGGGCGGGTAATGATTGGGGTATCCATATTGTTTATCATCATTTTGTTATTACCATGGAGACAAACCATCTCGGGCCGTGGAGTAGTTACAGCATTGAGGCCGGAAGACAGGGCACAAACCATCCAAAATCAAATTGGGGGAAGAATTGAACACTGGGCGGTAAGAGAGGGAGAACAGGTGAAAAAGGGGGATACTATTCTTATTATCTCAGAGACAAACCAATCCTATTTCAATCCTGAACTTCCTGAACGCCTGGATGAACAGCTTACTGCTAAACGCGGAGGAGAGGTTGCAGCAGAACAAAAAATAGCTGCCACCAACGCACAGATCACAGCCCTCACCAGTGGCTTGCGGATCCAGTTATCAGCCGCAGAAAATAATGTAGTACAAGCCCGGAATAATGTTCGGATTGATAGCGCGGAGCTCGTTGCCATCAGGAACTTTTATCAAACCAGTAAATCCAGACTAGAACGTTATGAGGTTGGCTACAAAAACGGACTTTTCTCCCTTACCGATATTGAAACCCGAAGATTGAAGCTACAAGAAGATAAAGCAAAGGAAGTAAGTCAGGAAAATAAATTAAACAGCTCCCGGCAGAGTTTAGAAAATGCGGTGATAGAACTAGACAATATTCGTGCAAAATACAATCAATCGTTGGCCGCTGCTCAGGCAGATCGAAGCTCGGCGCTTTCTGGCAGGGCTTCAGTTAAGGAGGAAATTGCGCGGCTGCGGAATGAAATGTCGAATGTAGATATCAGACGAGAACTTTATGTGGTAAGAGCACCACAGGATGGTTATATTGTTAAAACATTAAAAGCAGGAATTGGCGAAAATATTAAGGAAGGAGAATCTGTTGCTACACTTCAACCCCTCTCCCCGCAAGTAGCGGCAGAAATTTATGTCGATGCGATGGATGTTCCATTAATTTTAGACAGTAGTAACGTCCGTTTACAATTTGAAGGCTGGCCCTCTGTGCAATTCTCTGGCTGGCCATCAGTAGCCGTAGGAACTTTTGGTGGCAAAGTATCGGTAATTGACCGCGTGAGTACAGATGGGAAATACCGGGTATTGGTACGGCAACTTCGCGATATTCCTAAAAATGATGAACCCTGGCCAATACAGCTTCGGCAGGGATCTGGTGTATATGGTAGGGTGATTTTAAGAACCGTTCCGGTTTGGTATGAAATCTGGCGACAGCTAAATGGTTTTCCTCCAAGCCTTGATAAGGTACCTACGCCAGAAAATATCAATAACAGATAATTTTAAATTCAAGTAATTTCTCCTCAAATTTATGCTGACTAATAAAGGATGCAGTTACCAGGGCTTGATGTTAACCATCTTTTTCTTCGGTATTTTTACTTCAGTTTTAGCACAACAGCCCACTGCAGATAGAAACGGAGTATTCCTGGTGAAGGATCTGCAGGAATTGGTTCTACTAAATCATCCGATTGTTAAACAAGCGGGCTTGCTTAGTAAAGAGGCACAGGCCAGGGTACTTCAGTCGCTGGGGAAATTCGATCCGGCATTAATGGCATCCTTCGGCAAAAAATCTTTCGGTGGCACAGATTATTATAACCATTGGGATAGTGAATTAAAGGTGCCTTTGTGGCTGGGAGGTGCCGATCTTAATCTTGGTTATGACCGAAATGTAGGCGTTTACAATAATCCGGAAACCCGAACCAGCAGTACTGGTTTATCTGGGGTAGGTTTAACTATTCCGCTTGGCCAGGGATTGCTGATTGACGCCCGTAGAAATACCCTCCGCCAGGCAAAAATTATGGTCGGCTATGCTGATGCCGAAAAAGTTGCTCAAATCAATAGTGTCTGGTATAATGCAATGAAGGATTATTGGAGCTGGTATTTTGCTTTTGAACAGCGTAAATTTACTAAAGAAGGCGTAGAATTGGCACAGAAACGCTTTCGGGCCATTCGAGAACAAGTTATTCTGGGAGATAAACCCCCGATTGATTCTGTAGAGGCTGCAATTGTTTTACAGGATCGCGAAATACAGCTTCAGGAATCTTCAGTACAGTTAACTAATTCGAGACTTTTGCTCTCTAATCACCTTTGGAGCTCAGCAGGAAAACCGCAGGAACTTCCCGCTGATGCGGTACCTGAAGAGAAGTTGGAGACTGAAACTACCGTTGAAAAATTACGACTGGATACCTTGATTCTTCAGGCTGCAGACAATCACCCCGAGATTCTTAAAATTAAAAGCCAATCTGCCAAACTGGAAATTGAGCAAAAATATCGACTGGAGATGCTGAAGCCTAAGCTCAATGTAAAAGGTTCTTTCCTGGCCGGAAGGAGAGATTTTTCTGATATACCAAATAATTATGATTTTAGGCTCGCTAATTACAAGGTTGGAATTGATTTTTCTTTTCCATTATTTCTTCGGGAGGAACGTGGAAAGCTTCGGGAAGTGAGGATTCAGCAGGCAGAGGTGGCCTACGGACTTCAACAAACCACCCGGGAAATACAAACGGACGTAATGACGGCTTTTACCGAAATGAAAGCAGTACAAACCCAGGTCACTTTGCTCACTAAAAATGTAGAAAACCAACGTGCTTTGGTAAATGGAGAGTTGCAAAAATTTGCGCTCGGTGAAAGCAACCTATTTCTAATTAATACCCGTGAAACGAAATTAATGGATATGCTGGTGAAAAGGGCTAAACTTATTTCCAATTTTCAAAAAACCATTGCAGACTTATATTATCGTGCAGGAAAAAGAAGACAATATTAGGTGCTGAAACAGAGATTAATAACTGTTTTTATATCTGTCTTGTAAATAAAAGGCTTATTAGCACAATTTTGCAAGTGATTAATATCATCAATGCGGCATTATCTTTGCTAATGCTCAACTCAAATTTATAGCAACTTACATAATTTAAATGATCATGAAACTAAACGTATTTTATCCAAAACAGTTATTATCTTTTTTTATCGTTAGTATTCTGTTTTTATCATCCTGTTCTGAAACACCGGAAAAATTTTTCGATACAACTATTCTCAACACCAATACCATTAAAGATTTTGCCAGTGCGGATTTGGCTCACCGTATCGAAGCTGAAGCAAAGGAATATCCAAATATTCCATCTAGTAAGAAAAAAGGTGATGAAGCCGTAACCAATGTGAAGATGAATACGATGTTTCTGGAGCAATCACTTAACGAAATTAAAAAACTCTCTGCCTCTGGTGATGAACAGAAGGAACTTCAAAAATTATCTATTGATTTATACGAGTATGTGATCCCGGTTTATAAAAATGAATACCTGGCCTATGCAAAACTTTGTGATGCACACGGAGATCAAAATGCAAAAGACGAAATTATTAAAAGTATTGATACGAAATATGGTCCAACCTTCGAACAGAAACATTCGGCATTAATGGAGAAGGGTAAAGCTTATGCACAGGAAAATAATATTCAGGTAAGTTGGGGACAATAAGTTTTGCTTAAGGTCTTCTATTGGTCGGTGAGAAACTGGCCAGTAGAAGACCCTCTTTATTAGATAGATTGTTACGACTGCTGGAAGAACCGGCTCGCAATAATCGTTATGCAAAATAGTTACTAACGCTGATCATACAATCGTTATTGGCGTTAGTAACTTTAGTTTTAAATCAAATTAACTGATTTTTTTGATCACACTGAACCAGATCATCAGTAAAATCGCTCTACCTTTTACGAAGGCAATAACTTATCTGGCGTAATCGGCAATGATCTTATTCTTTTTCCTGTTGCATTAAAAACGGCATTCGCAATGGCAGCGGCTACACCAACAATCCCGACTTCGCCAATCCCTTTAACGCCCATTTTATTTGGAATCAAATCTACCTCATTAATAAACATGGCATCTAACTTTCCAACATCGAGGTTAGCGGGCACATGGTAATCTGCAAAAGATCTGGTAGCGAAATTCCCATATCTTGGATCAAGTACTGACTCCTCCGTTAGCGCCATCCCGATGCCCCAGATATTTCCACCAATAATCTGCGACCTTGCGGTTTTAGGATTCAGAATTTTCCCTGCACCAGTCACCGCCAGGAATCGGGTCACTTTAACCATTCCTGTGTTCTTGTTAATGCGAACTTCTGCAAAATTCGCATTAAAGCTGTGTGCAGAATATTGCTCTGCTTCTGCAGGTGCCTTGGATGTACTCTGCGTTTCAAAATTGGTAATATTTTCGGCGTTCATCACCGCACTAGCAGTAGGCCGCACGAAGTATTGTTTCCCTGACTTTGAAATCAATTCATCCGTAATTTTATTACACGCATCATTTACCGCATTGGCAAAACTCGAAGCGCCAACTGAGCCCACCGAACCTGCGGCAGGGGGTAAGTCTGAATCTCCCAGTTTAATGGTAATCTGAGCAACTGGAATGCCCAACCCATCCGCTGCTGTTTGAGCGAGAATGGTATTGGTTCCGGTGCCAAGATCTGATGCCGCAATTTCGACTGTAGCATAAACAACTTTAGCTTTTCGTGTCAGTTTAATCGCGGCAGAACTTTCGCGTTGCCTGGCGGGGTAGGTGCCACAGGCAACACCATAACCAATTAGATCATCACCAGCAAAATTAGTTCCCGGAGTTGATTTTCTTTTATCCCAGCCAAAGGCTTTTGCACCTTCCTCCAAACACTTTACTGTAGTTCTGGAACTCCAGGGTTTGCCGTTTGAAGGATCTTTCTTCGGTTCATTTTTGATTCTTAATGCAATTGGATCTATTTTCAACTCATGCGCCAACTCATCCATCGCAGATTCCAATGCAAAGCTACCGGTAGATTTTCCCGGTCCCCGAGTATAGGTCGGGAGAATGAGATTCATTGGCACTACCCGGTAAGAAATTAGTGAATTTGGTACCTCATACATAATTTTGGAACAGTCTCCGCAAGGTTCAATATACTCAAAATCAACAGCCGTGTGCGAAATGGTTTCGTGTGCCAGGGTGGTCAAAATCCCATCTTTGGTGGCGCCGAGACTTATCTTTTGAATATTTCTTTGTCGCAATCCTACCGAGTTAAACATTTGCTGACGGGTAAGTGCCAGTTTCACAGGTCTGTTTACCATTTTAGCAGCAACAGCAGCTAAAACCAGATTTGCCCATTGACCACCTTTAGAGCCAAATCCTCCACCAATATAGGGCGATACAATCCGCACTTGTTCAGGCTTTAGATTTAACGTTGCAGCAGCAGCAGTTTGCGCGCCATTAATGATTTGCGATCCGTTATAAAGAATTAAGTTTTCGCCTTCCCAAAGTGCTACAGTTGAATGTGGCTCCATTGGGTGATGATGCTCAATAGGTGTTTCATATTCGTGTTCAACTCTAACTTCAGCATTAGCCATGGCGGTCTTACCGGCACCCCGCACTAAATCTGCAAGCTCTTTTCCCTTTGGCATTTCTGGGTTCTTCGCTAATTTTTCGAAGTCTATTTTCTCTGCACTATCCTGCTGATATTTAACCTGAACCAAATGCGCTGCGGCAGTGGCCTGCTCAAAAGTTTCGGCAACAACCATCCCAATGTGTTGTCCATGGAATACAACATCAGGCCCTTGCAACAAGGCGCCACCACGCAAACCACCTTTTTCGTTTAGTTTTGGTGCATTTTCATGCGTAATAATTTTTAGTACCCCAGGCGACTTTTCAGCGGAAGCAGTATCAATTTCAGTAATCTTTCCTGCTGCGATGGTACTTTTAAAAAGTACAGCGTAAGCCATATTTGTAGCCGGATAATCTGTAGCGTAGTTCGCTTTACCCGTAA
Organism: Pedobacter sp. CFBP9032; assembly: GCF_034045265.1. Classification (NCBI taxonomy): domain Bacteria; kingdom Pseudomonadati; phylum Bacteroidota; class Sphingobacteriia; order Sphingobacteriales; family Sphingobacteriaceae; genus Pedobacter; species Pedobacter sp. CFBP9032. The sequence goes on from NZ_JAXCWE010000012.1 coordinate 118,209, forward strand.
TTTTCATGATGCCATCAATGCGATCGATGCCTTGTCCGATAATCTTTTTAGTTTCTTTCATATCTCCAGCATCTGTTAACCTTTCAACGCAAGTTCGAAGGCATTGATTAATGTTTGTTTACCCATTTCAATCTTAAATTTATTATGAGAAAGTGGTTTTGCGGTACTCATTTCTAACTCGGCAGCCTTTGTAAAAATTGCCTTTGTTGCTGGCTTACCTTTTAAAAAAGCTTCCGCTTTTGTGGCCCTCCAGGGTTTATGTGCTACACCGCCCATGGCAATCTGCGCATTTGCAATGTTGTTGCCCTGCAGTTCAAAGCCTGCCGCGACAGAAACCAGGGCAAATGCATAAGAGTTACGATCTCTAACTTTTACATAAGCCGAATGTCCTGCAAAATTATTTTTCGGTAAATCAATCGAGGTAATTAACTCTCCGAAGTTTAAGCTGTTGTCCTTTTCAGGATGGTCTTTAGGCAGCACATGAAAATCACCAAAAGGAATAATTCGTTCAGTTCCGCTTGTTTGCATCACCTTTACGCTTGCATTTAATGCAGAAAGCGCGATAGCCATATCCGAAGGATAAACTGCTACACATTTATCCGACCAGCCAAAAATAGCATGCATCCTGTTGAAGCCTTCCATGGCGGCACAACCGCTACCGGGATTTCGCTTATTGCAAGGCATGGCGATATCATAGAAATAACTGCATCTGGTACGTTGAAGCAAGTTCCCTCCGTTGCTCGCCATATTTCTGATCTGTGCAGAGGCACCAGCCAATATCGCTTTGCTTAACAGCGGATAATCTTTTCTTATTATGGGGTGGTTAGCAGTTTCTGTATTTTTTGCCAGGGCACCCAAGCTAATTCCTGTTGCGCTTGCGATAATCGAACTTAATTTCAGACGGCCTAAATCCACAATTTCTGTTGGATTAGCCACCTGTTCTTTCATTAAATCCAGAATATTCGTTCCACCTGCTAAAAACGCAGCACGATCATTTTTACTGAGTAAACCTATTGCTGCCGAAGGATTCTCTGCTATTGAAAACTTAAATGGGGTCATAATCTAATGATTAATATTAGTCCGCAAACAGCCAGTTCTGTTCGATATTTTTTCCGGTTTGGGCTTCTTTAATTGCGGCAACTATGTTTGGGTAGGCACCACAACGGCAGATATTTCCCGACATCCGCTCTGCAATTTCATCATCACTTAACATAACCGATTTCGGTTTATCACGAATATTCTTGGTGAGGAAACTCGCCTGTCCTTCCTTTGCTTCTTTCATCAGCGCTACCGCGGAGCAAATCTGACCGGGTGTACAGAAACCACATTGAAAGCCATCATGTTTCAAAAATGCCTGTTGCATGGGATTCAATTCGTTTTCTTTAGCCAAACCTTCTATGGTTATTACCGATTTCCCCTCGCAGGTAGCAGCAAGGGTGAGGCAGGAAAGGACACGGTTTCCATCTACAATTACAGTACAAGCACCGCATTGTCCATGGTCGCAACCTTTTTTAGAACCCGTTAAGCCAATGCGTTCACGAAGGGTATCTAACAAGGTCATTCGAGAATCAACCAATACTTTTTTAGTGTTCGAATTGACTTTGAAGCTTACATTAATGCCATTTTCGATTGCTGAGGGCATCAAATCTGGAATGTCTTCCATTTCCATTGATCTGGCAAAAAGTTGTTCTGCGCCCACCATGTGACTTACCAATAAGCCCGCGGAAGCCAAGCCCATTAGTTTAAGGAAATGCCGTCGCTTGAGGCCAGAATCCAGTACTTCATTGAGCTCTTCAGGCATGAGATCACCGAATAGTTTTTTTTCTTCGGGGGTTAGGCTAGAAATGTTTTGTTTCATCAGACTGTTTTTGGAGTGACAGAAGTTGCAAATTACTGCTTGTTGAGGGCAGTAATTCTTTAACAACTTTAAAAACAGTTGGTTTTAAACAATCAGAAATGATACGATTTTATCATTATTAGGGTTGGTTAGTCTTAAAGAGGTTAGTTTTTAGATATTTTATTTATTCATTTCCGCTGCGCTGGCTTGCCATTCCATTCGGTTTGCCTCAGCTAACAACTAGAGGATTATTGCTTACTTGATGTTGATGATTTGCACTTCAACAGGCAGCGCATACTGCTCTTTATGGAATAACAAATATAGATCAAGAATTCCTTCGTGATTCAGTGTTTCCGTGGCAAAAAATAACCATACCCTGAAAAGGCAACCCATATAAGTGAATGATAATTCCGTGGTTTCAGTGTTTCCGTGGCAAAATATATTATACCCTGAAAGGGCTACCTGTTTAGATGAATGATAATTCCGTGGTTTCAGCGTTTCCGTGGCAAAATATCTTATACCCTGAAAGGGCTACCCATGTAATAGATGAAGAATTCCTCCGTGATTCAGCGGTTCCGTGGCAAAACATCACCATACATAAACACCCTCAAGATTAAAAACTATTTAAGATTTTTTCCCTAACCCCTGAATATATCCTGTTGGCGTAACACCGAATTCTTTTTTGAATGCCTTGGTGAAATAAGATTGAGTCTGAATGCCGATTCGATACATCACTTCCGTCATTAGAACATCTTCCGTTTTCATGATTTCTACCGCCTTACGCAACCTTGCAGAACGTACAAATTCACCAATAGATTGTCCAGTGATGGATTTTATTTTCTGATACAGTTTGGTTCGGCTCATGCCGATTTCCCTGCATAAATAATCAATGTCCATCTCCGGATTGACCATTTGCGCGTCAATAATAGCAAGCAGATTATTCATAAAAAGTTTATCTTTTTCCGAATGCACCAGGTCTCGTGGCTGCATTTCTTTATTCTTTGAATAATGTTCCTTTACTTTTTTTCGCTGCTCAAAAATGTTCCGGATGGTAACGAGCAGTAAGTTCGTATTAATCGGTTTGGTAAAGTAGAGGTCTGCACCAGATTCGGCACCTTCAATTTCTGCCTCAACACTGTTTTTAGCAGTGAGCATTAAAAATGGAATATGGCTGGTTTCTATATTTTCCTTAACTATTTTGCAAAAATCCGTGCCGTTCATTCCGGGCATCATCACATCACTGATAATTAAATCGGGCAAATGTTGCTGCGCCATGTCTACCCCGTTTGCGCCATCCTCAGCAACTATAATTTGGTATTGTGCCGCTAAAGTATCTTTCAAAAATGTGCGTAGTTCCTCATTATCATCTACAATTAAGATGGTTAATGCGTCTTCACTGGTAAACGATTCTGGCTGTATTGTTGCTGTTTTCTCCGGTTCGTTTTGATAGGTAATACTCTCCAGTCGGGTGCCGCCAGCGGCGGTGCTTTGCGTAAATTGCTCCTCAATATTATAATCGCTTTCTAACACCGGAATTCCGATAACTATCTCAGTTCCCTGGTTCCGTTCGCTTGAAACTTTGATCAAACCTTTGTGAAGCAAGGTTAAGCTTTTTACAAAAGCCAAACCCACGCCAGAACCTAAATGCGACTCCGTAATTCTGTAGTAACGTTCAAATAAATGCTGAATAGAGTCTTTTGAGATCCCAATTCCACTGTCAATTACCCGGAAGTAGACATATTTAGTGCCGCGATAATCATTTTCAATGTGTAGTTGATTTTCAAAAAGTGGGGTAATGCCATCTAAAGAATTTAAAACCTGGATTTTAAGGTCACCACCCGCTTTGGTATACTTCAGGGAATTGTTAACCAGGTTGAGAATAATTTTTTCAATGATTTGCCTGTCGAACCATACATCAGTGAGAAGATTATTATTCTCTACGGTAAACTTAATGTGGTTATCAGTAGCCATTTCCTTAAATTCTTCTGCAATTTCATTCACAAAAAGATCAAGATTTCCGGCAGTCACGTTCAGCTTTAATGCACCAGAGGCTGTTTTTCTAAAATCCATTAACTCATTAATCAGCCTTAGCAAACGGTTGGCATTGCGGTGGATAGTGGTATAATAGCTTTGAAAAGATTGTTGGGTATCTTCATTTAGCAGGCGCTCAATCGGACCAAGAATTAAGGAAAGCGGGGTACGGAACTCATGGGAGATATTGGTAAAAAACTGAAGCTGCGTCTGATGAATTTCTTCTCTCTTTTCCTCTTCAATTTTACGCAGTTCCAATCTGCGCCTGAAACTCAATGCCAGGTAAGTGAGGTAAACTACGGTAGCAATCACAGCGAGCCTAAACCACCAGCTCGCCCAGAACGGAGGGGAGATATTCAACACGATGGAGATACCTGCTTTGTTCCAGATGCCATCATTATTAGCAGCACGAACTTTAAAAGTATAGCTGCCGGGATCGAGGTTGGTGTAAACCGCTTGCCTGCTATTGCCAATATTAATCCATTCTTTATCCTCACCTTCAAGCTTATAGGCGTAGTTATTATTCTCGCTCGATACATAATTCAGCGCTGCAAACCGAAAAGCAACAGTTGCCTGATCATAATCTAAATCCAGTTTTTTGGTATAGCTGATGTCGTTTGCTAAGATATCTTCATCGGTTTGTGGTGTAATCACCTTGTTGAAGATTTTTAATTCTGTAAGGTATACCGGAGGGATAAAAGCATTGGTTTTAATATCCTTCGGGAAAAACGAATTAAAGCCATTTATACCACCGAAAAACATTTCACCAGCTTTGGTTTTTAGAAATGCATTGGATTCAAATTCGAGCCCCTGCAAGCCATCTGCAGCATTATATCGCTTAAAGGTCTGGTGCTGCGGATTATATTTAACCAAACCATTGGCGGTAGAAATCCAGAGATTGCCTTGCTCATCTTCCGTAATTCCTTTGATAAACGCTGTGGCGAGGCTGGCCCTTTGTGAAGCAATTGTAAACCGATTGCGATGGGCATCAAAACGGTACAGTCCAGCCTGTCCGATCCACAAGTTGCCTTTCCTATCTACAAAAATTACCCGCAAATCTGGTTTTTTGCCGCCTTCGGTAAAGTAGTGGGTAAACACCTTCGTTTTTAAATTATAACGATTCAGGCCGCCATCGTCAGTGCCAATCCACAGGTTTTTCGCATGGTCTTCATTTATCGCTACAATGTTATTGCCAATTAACCGCGTTCCGTTTGCACCTTCAATAATCCGTTGAAAACGCTTCGTTTCCGGGTTGAAGATATTTAATCCACCATAATAAGTACCAATCCATACGTGATGCTCACTATCTTCAAAAGATTTTTGCACATAATCTGAAGAAATGGATGTTGGATTATTGTCGTTATGATTAAATCTGGTAAACGTTCCGTCTGCATTCATCCGGTTTAATCCACCGGCCCAGGTGCCAACCAATAAACCGCCCCGGGTTTTTGTGATATCTAAAACAGCATTAGCACCTATAGAATTTGAATTAAATGGATTAAACCGATAGTGTGTAAACGATTTGCTTATTTTATTGTAAACGTCTAATCCACCACCATCTGTGCCGATATAAATCTCTCCGTTCTCCGCTTCGTAAAATGTCCGGACGTCGTTATAACTCAAACTATTTTGATCAGGCTCCTGCCTGAACAGGTTAAATTTCTCCGCCTGCGGACTATAAAGATTAACGCCACCACGGTGAGTACCCACCCATAAATTACCCTGATTATCTACAAAAAGGGCAGAAACTGTTCGTTGAGAAAGGCTCGAAGCATTGCCAGCTTTATTTTCATAGTGCTTAAACAGGTCTGTAGCCGGATCAAAGTGATTTAAGCCCCCGTTAATGCCACCTACCCAGACCTTATTTTGCTGGTCGAAGGCTATGGCCCTCACCAGGTTACTGCCAATACTATTTTTATTCTTTTCTTCGTGAAGATAGGTTTTCAGTGTATTGCGCTTTGGATCAAAATGAATGAGGCCATTTTCTTCGGTGGCCATCCAGAACGAACCATCTTTGGCTTTTTCAATTACCCTGATCTTATAACCACTTAATTTAGTTTCCGTAGTGCCTTTTATTGTATTAAGCAACTCCACGCCAGCATCGGTTGCCACCCAGAGTTTCGCATCGGCATCGCTGTAAATATCATTGATAAAATCTTTCCTTGTACCAACCTGTTTTGGGTTTTGATAAATGAAAGGCGTGAGGCTTTTCGTTTTTTCGTTGGTTCTAAAAAGTCCGCTGCCATAGATACCCACCCAAATCCCATTTTTATTTTCGGCAATGGCAGTAATGATGTTACTGTTCTGACCCGCATTGGCGTAGCGGGTAAATTTATTTTGCTCGGGATTAAATTTATTAAGTCCGTTGGAGGTTCCGATCCAAAGATTTTGATCTTTATCTTCGATGATACACCTGATAAAATTATCACTGATGCTGCCAGGTTTGCCGTTGCTTTTAAATACAGTTATCTGGTTACCATCGTATCGGTTCAAACCATCGCGGGTACCAAACCAGATGAAGCCACGGTGATCCTGAAAAATACACTCTATGGTGCTGTTTGATAAACCCTGTTCTACGTTAATGTGCTTAAATTTTAGGTTTTGTCCGTAGCCGCTTATGGCTGATACGAGGAAAAAAACGAACAAAATAAATCTAGCTTGAAGAATCATTTACAGGGTTTGCCCGGGATAATTTATGGCTTCCAAATGTAATTCATTTTTCACCTTCTTTAATCAACATGTATGATTTATAAGCAAATGGGGCGATATTATGACGAATAGAACAAAAAGAATGCACGATAGCACAAAGCTAACGGAGGGATAAAGGCTTTATTTGTAGCTATAATTCTAACCGATATTTCTATGCAGATGATTACTTTTTTCTTCAGTGGTAACAAGCGAATGTTCATGCTATTACTATTGATTTTTACCCATGGATTTCTTTTTGCACAGCAGGCTACAATTACTGGAGTGGTAAAAACAGCTCCGGATAATTTGGGTATGCCTGGGGTAAGCGTTCGACTAAAAGGAACAGCTACCGCAACTTCTACAGATGGAAATGGAAACTTCACGATTAAAATTCCCGCGAGCGGAACTTTAGTGTTTACCTCAATAGGGTATAAAGTACAGGAGATTCCGGTTTCTCAATCTACTAACTTGAACATTACCCTTACCGAAGATGCTTCTACCTTAAATGATGTAGTAGTGGTGGGTTATGGTACTACCAGAAAACAGGATTTAACAGGTTCGGTTGCAGTGGTAGGGGTGAAAGACTTCCAGAAGGGAAGCATTACCACGCCCGAGCAAATGCTTTCGGGAAAAGTATCTGGTGTGGCAATTACTTCTAACAGCGGTCAGCCAGGTGCTGGAAGTACCATCCGGATTCGTGGAGGTTCATCTTTAAATGCCAGTAATGATCCTTTATTCGTAATTGACGGTGTGCCTTTAGAAAGTGGTGGTGTTTCAGGCGCTTCAAATCCGTTAAGTTTTATTAACCCGAATGATATTGAAAGTTTCACGGTATTAAAAGATGCATCAGCCGCTGCCATATACGGTGCCAGGGCATCAAACGGGGTAATCATTATTACCACCAAAAAGGGCTTAAGCAATGAGTTGAAAGTTGCTTTCAACACGGTTAATTCGGTTTCTAAAATTGTAAAACAACTGGAAGTGTTAAGTGCAGATGAAATTCGCGGTATCGTAAACCAACGCGGAACTACAGCACAAAGGGCACAGCTTGGCAATTTCAATACCAACTGGCAAGATCTGATTTATCAGGATGGTTTCTCCAGCGATAACAACCTAAGCATCAGCGGTGGGATTAAAAAATTGCCGTACCGTGTATCCGTAGGCTATCAAAACCAAACTGGTTTGTTAAGAACAGATCAACTGGAAAAAACATCTGCTGCCTTGGTATTAAACCCACGTTTCTTTGATAATCACCTAAAGGTAGATTTAAACCTGAAAGGCAGCATGCAGAAAACACGTTTCGCCAATACCGCTGCCATCGGTGGTGCCGTAAGTTTTGATCCAACACAGGCCACTTATACCAACCGATCTGCTTATAATGGTTATTGGGAGTGGCTGGATCCAACCAGCCCGACCGGTTTAACCAATCTGGTAGGTAGAAATCCGGTAGGTTTATTGGAGCAGAGAGAAGATCGTGCTAAGCCGATGAGAAGTATCGGTAACTTACAACTGGATTATTCTTTTCACTTTTTGCCAGAACTTCATGCCAATTTCAATGCAGCTTATGATGTTGCAAGTGGTAAAGGAACGGTTTATGTAGATCCGAATGCTGCTGAATCTATTGTAAGCAATGGCGTAAGAAATGAATATAAAACCAACAGGCAAAATACCGTTCTGGATTTTTACCTGAATTATGTGAAAGAATTTAAATCAATCAAAAGCAGGATAGATGCAACCGCAGGTTACTCTTACAATGATTATTTAACTACACAATATTTTTACCCGGTTTTTGATGCGGTAGGCAACAAAGTTGCTAATTCTGATCCTGCCTTTGCATTCAACAAGCCTCAATACCGTTTAATTTCCTATTTCGGTAGATTTAATTATAATTTCGATGAACGCTTTTTATTAACCGCTACGGTTCGTCGCGATGGTTCATCTCGTTTTGGCCCAGCTTTTAAATACGGTACATTCCCATCTGTAGCATTAGCGTGGACCGCTAAAAATGAAACTTTCCTTAAAAACATCGATGCGATTTCTAATTTGAAAGTTCGTGCCAGTTACGGAATTACAGGCCAGCAGGATGGAATTGATAACTACGGTTATTTATCAACTTATGGCCTAAGCTCGTTGAATGCCCAATACCAGTTTGGCGATACTTTTTACCAAATGTACCGTCCGAGTGCTTACATCGCCAACATTAAATGGGAAGAAACAGCAACCGCTAACATTGGTTTAGATTTTGGATTATTTGATAACCGAATTAGTGGTAGTTTGGATTTCTATCAGAAAAAAACCAGCGATTTGTTGAACAGAATTCCACAACCTGCCGGAACTAACTTTGCTGCAACGGCAATCGTAAACGTTGGCGATATGAAAAACGAAGGCGTGGAAATGACTTTGAATTTCAATCCTGTTAAAATGAAAGATTTCAACTGGGATTTTAGCGTAAATGCTACCTACAATAAAAATACGATTACCAATCTAACCGTAGTACCCAACGATCCAAATTATCCGGGTTTCCCAAGTGGCTCAATTGCTGGTGGTGTAGGCGGTCAGTTCGTTTTCTTGAATGCGGTGGCGGGTCCGAAAAGTACGTTTAACCTTTTTGAGCAAGTTTACGATCAGGCAGGAAATCCGATTGAAGGTGTGTATGTAGATCAAAATGGCGATGGTACCATCACCGCCAGCGATTTAAAGAAAGGTAAACAGGCAGATCCAAAATTATTTTTGGGTTTTAGCAATAATTTAAGCTATAAAAGTTGGAACATGTCTTTCACGCTAAGGGCTAATCTGGGCAATTATGTTTACAACAACAATTATAGCCAGAGCGGAAACCTGGCGCAGATTACAGGTACATCGGTTATCCTTAATGCTTCACCAAACTACCTGGCCACCAATTTCAGAACACAGCAGCTATTGAGCGATTATTATGTTCAGAATGCATCGTTCCTGCGTATGGATAACATCAACCTGGGTTATTCTTTCGGTCAGTTATTTAACAGCAAGGCTAAGTTACAGCTCACAGCGAGCGTGCAAAATGTATTTGTAATTACTAAATACAAAGGGCTTGATCCGGAAGTTGCTTCCGGAATTGATAATAATATCTACCCGAGACCTCGTGTATATTCTTTGGGCTTAAATCTTAATTACTAACGCTTTATAATAATACGATGAACCGTTTTAATCAAAAATATATGAAACTACGTGTTTTACAAATGTTCGTGTTGGTTTGCAGCGCTTCCCTTTTCATGGCTGGCTGTACTAAACTGGATTTGACGCCAACGAACGATCTCATTGCCGATAATGTGTACACCTCGGCAGCGGGTTACAAACAATCCTTAGCCAAGGTATATGGCGCTTTTGCCCTTACCGGCAATGCTTCTGTAGGGCAACCAGATATTCCTACAGAAATTATTAAAGATGAAGGTAACTCAGATTTCCTTCGGTTGTACTGGAACTTGCAGGAACTTACCACCGATGAGGCGGTATGGTCATGGCAAAGTGATGGTGGCATTTTAGGCTTGCACGAATTAAGCTGGTCGTCTACCAACTCCATTATTAACGGATTATATTATCGTTCATACTTTCAAATTACCTTGTGTAATGATTTTATCAATCAATCTTCAGATGATAATTTGAGTAAAAGGGGCATTACGGGAGCCGATGCAGATCAGGTACGCCGTTTCAGGGCAGAGGCACGTTTCATCAGGGCTTTTCAATATTCGGTATTAATGGATCTTTATGGGAACGTACCCATGGTAACTGAAACTACAGAAATTGGTGGCAAAGAATTACCAAAACAAATTGCACGTAAAGATTTATTTGCTTACGTAGAATCTGAACTTAAAGCCATTGAAGGTGATTTAGCTGCTCCAAAAGCAAACGAATATGGGCGTGCAGATCAAGCGGCAGACTGGGCATTATTAAGCCGGATTTATTTAAATGCAGAGGTATACACCGGAACGGCCAGGTATACTGATGCCATTACGTATTGCAACAAAATTACAGGAGCTGGTTATGCCTTGCACAATAACTACCGTGAATTAACCATTGCGGATAACCACTTAAACCGCGATGAATTTATTTTTACGATCAATTACGATGGTACCAGCACACAAAATTTCGGCGGTACAACTTATCTGATGCACGGTCCGGCAGGTGTACCTGCAGAAGTTTCTGGCTCTAGCGGTAACTGGGGTGGCTTGCGCATTACGCAGCAATTTGTTAACCTTTTTGCAGATAGAACTGGTGCTACTGATAGCAGGGCACAGTTTTATATGACCGGACAAAACCTGGAAGTAACCGATTTATATACGTCTACGGATGGGTATTCTAGCACAAAATACAGAAACAAAACCCGCTCCGGCGGACCAGCGCCTCACCAGGATGTGGCAAAAGATTTCTCTGATATTGATTTCCCACTCTTCCGTTTAGGTGAAACTTATTTAACCTATGCCGAATCGGTATTGAGAGGTGGTACTGGCGGAAGCTTAAGCACAGCTTTAGATTACGTAAACAGGCTTCGTACCCGGGCTTATAATGGAACAGCAGCGGGCAATATCACATCAAGTGCTTTAACCACCGATTTTATTTTAGATGAGCGTGGAAGAGAGCTGTGGTATGAAGCTTTCAGAAGAACAGATTTAATCCGCTACAATAGATTTACTACCGCTGCGTATTTATGGGCCTGGAAAGGTGGCGTAAGAAACGGAGCCGCTGTGAATAGCAGATTCTCATTGTTTCCTTTACCGCCAACCGATCTTTCGGCCAACCCAAATCTTCGTCAAAATCCAGGATATTAATCAACGCTTCAGCACATGAAAAAAATATTTAATCAATTATTTACCATACTTCTGCTCTGCACCGTAATATTCGGTTGCAAAAAAGAGGAGAGTACCAATGTAATTTCTGTACCATCAGCCGGAACATTGGCGTTTAAAAGTTCAGCCTCTGCTGTAGTACTTACTGCTGCAACTGATGCCGCAAATGTGGTGACCTTCAGTTTCAATGCGGCAAATTTTGGCGCTACTGTTGTGCCAACCTATTCCCTGGAATTTGATCTTCCTGCTGATACTACTGGCGCAAACGCCTGGGCCAATGCAGTGGTGGTTAAACTTCCGGAAGGTACTTTATCAAAGGTATATACCGGAGCAGATTTTAATTCGCTCACCAGCGTACAACTTAATTTGCCAACAGGAACGTTGAGTACACTGGCCGTGAGGTTAAAGGCCGAAGTTAATCAGAATACAGGTGTGCCTTCTACTATCAAACCCGTTTATGCTACGATAATGTTGACCGTAAACCCATATAAAGCCATCGTAGAATATCCGGCATTACTGGTAAAAGGTGGCAATTCCTGGAAAACACCGGGTGTAAGAACCAATGGCTTTTTGTTAACCTCCGCTAAATTTAATGGCAAATATGAAGGTTATCTTAACTTGCCAAATGCCGATGGTTTTGGAGGAGACGCATTTCAATTAGCTTCTACCTTAGATCCAAATAAAGTATATGGTTGGGGCGGAACAGCAACAACCATGAGCTTGAATAGTGGTAACTTATACCTTACGCCTTCACCTGCTTATTTAAAAGTGAATGCAGATGTAGATGCCTTAACGATTTCTTACACACCAGTTAAATTTTTCATCTCTGGTGATGACAATGGATGGAGCCTTACCTCAACACCGCTAAACTATAATGCCGCAACTGGAAAGCTTGAGGCTGCTAACGTAGCCTTAACTGCTGGAAAAGCTTTCGTATTTACTTGCAATGGTAGTTATGATATTAGTTATAAGGTAGATGCATCTGGTAATTTAATGTTTGCCGGCGCACCAACCTGGGGTGGAATCAATATTCCCGTAACCAAAACCGGGGTGTTCACCGTAACGCTTGATTTAAGCGCAGGCGATGGAAATTATACTTACACCATTAAATAAAATCGACATGTTCACAATAAAAAATATAAAACGGGTTGGTTTTTTGGCCATCGTGATCATCACCAGCTTAGCCTGCAAGAAAACAATAAAAGGAGAAACACAGATCTATCCGGAACCTGATCCGGTTGGTACTTACGCTAAAGGTGCCGATGTAAGCTGGGTAACTGAAATGGAAGCTGTAGGAAGAAAGTTTTTTAACAGTGCTGGTGTGCAACAGGATTTGTTTACCATTTTAAAAGATAAAGGCATCAATACCATTCGCCTGAGGGTTTGGGTAAATCCACCAGCTGGTTATAACAATACCGCCGATGTATTGGCAAAAGCGAAACGTGCGAAAGCAGCAAACATGCGTTTACTGATCGATTTTCACTATAGCGATTCATGGGCAGATCCTGCACAACAGAATAAACCTGTTGGCTGGGTTAATCAGGATTTTACCACCTTGAAAGCTTCTGTTCGCAGCCACACCGTTGCCGTTTTAACCGCTTTAAAGGCAGAAAATATTATCCCCGAATGGGTACAGGTTGGCAATGAAACCAATGATGGCATGTTGTGGAACGATGGAAAAGCGTCTGTAAGTATGAAAAATTTTGCCGAATTAATTCAAGCGGGTTACGATGGTGTGAAATCGGTAAATCCAGGCTCGAAAGTGGTGGTGCATATCTCCAACGGTTTTGATAACAGTTTATTCAGGTGGGTTTTTGATGGCTTGAAAGCAAATGGCGCAAAATGGGATGTGGTCGGCATGTCGCTTTATCCAACAGCAGCAGATTGGACTACAAAAAATACCCAATGTTTGGCCAATATGAATGATATGGTTGCCCGTTATGGTTCTGAAGTAATGATTTGTGAAGTAGGCATGCCAGTAACCGATGCCGTTGCCTGCAGAGATTTTATTAAAGATATTATGGCGAAAAATAAATCGCTCGCCAACAATAAAGGTTTGGGCGTTTTCTATTGGGAACCACAATCTTACAATAGCTGGAATGGCTACAAGTTAGGCGCTTTTAATGATGCTGGCAAACCGACAGTTGCGATGGATGCATTTTTGCCTTAATTTGCAAAAGCATTAATTGATTTATTTCATCTCTTATTCATACAAATTTTTAGCCGGGTTGATCCGGTCCGGCTATTTTTACAGCTCGTTTTCCATATGATTTTTAATAAACGGTGTTTACTTTTCTTCATCCTAACTTTTGTCTCTTTTTTTGCATCCGCTCAAAATAAACAGGGCATCTATGTAGATTCTAAGGGCGTGATCCGCTGGGAGAAGGATAACAAAGAAGCCGCATTTTTTGGGACAAATTATACCGCACCCTTCGCATACGGCAATCGCGCCATCTTAAAAACGGGTATCACAGCAGAACAGGCCATTAAAGATGATGTTTACCATTTCTCCCGCTTGGGTTTGGATGCCTTCCGGGTGCATGTTTGGGATACAGAGATTTCAGATTCTCTTGGGAATTTAATCAATAACGAACACCTGAGGTTATTCGATTTTCTACTGGCTGAATTAAAGAAAAGGAAAATTAAAACTTTGGTTACGCCGATCGCTTTCTGGGGAAACGGCTACCCGGAGAAAGATGAACGCACAGGAAGTTTCTCCGCTAAATATGGTAAACATGATGCACTACTTAATGAAGCGGCATTTAAAGCGCAGGAAAATTACCTCAAACAGTTCTTTAAACATAAAAATCCTTACACGGGCTTAACCTACCAGCAGGATGTTGATATTTTAGCAACAGAGGTGAACAACGAACCACAGCATAGCGGCGCACCCGAAATTACTACAACCTATATCAATAGGATGGCAGATGCCATTAAAAGTACTGGATGGACCAAACCTATCTTTTATAATATTAGTGAATCACCAAAATATGCGGCCGCCATTGTGAAAGCTGATGTAAAAGGTCACAGTTTTCAATGGTATCCAACAGGCTTAGTATCAGGTCATACGCTGAAAGGAAATTTTCTGCCAAATGTAGCGGCTTATAAAATTCCTTTCGATACCATTCCGGCATTTAAAAACAGGGCAAAAGTTGTTTATGAATTTGATGCTGGCGATGTAATGGCACCGATCATGTATCCGGCGATGGCGAAAAGTTTTAGGTCGGCGGGTTTTCAGTGGGCCACTCAATTCGCCTATGACCCTATGGCAACTGCCTACGGTAATACAGAATATCAAACGCATTATTTGAATCTGGCTTATACGCCATCAAAAGCAATCAGTTTATTAATTGCTTCCAAAGTATTCCATCAGCTTCCCCGGCTTGCCAAACAAAACAGCGAAACCCGCTTTGGTAATTTCAAATTGGATTATCAAAAATCGCTCTGCGAAATGAATACCGCAGATGCATTTTATTATACCAACTCAACGGAGACAAAACCCTTGAACGCTGCCAAAATAAAGCATATTGCCGGAGTGGGCAGTTCGCCTGTGGTAAATTACCAAGGGAAGGGCGCCTATTTTATTGATCAGTTGGCCAGCGGCGTGTGGCGACTGGAAGTGATGCCAGATGCCGTTCCCATGAGTGATCCTTTTGCAAAAGCTTCCCCTCAAAAAACCGTAACTGCCATTAACTGGGGAAAGTTTGATATGAAAATTAACCTGCAAGATCTTGGAGATGAATTTGATATCAAAGGCTTAAATACCGGGAATGCCTACAGCGGTTCTGCCAGGCAAGGTAAATTTGAAATTACACCAGGAAGTTATCTGTTGGTGAAAAAAGGTTTGAAGTCTGCCTTAGGAGCCAAAGATCTTTACGGCAACATCTCGCTGGGCGATTTTGTGGCACCGCTATCTAGTTTGAACCGTGTTTTCTTAAAACACCCGGCACTTAAAACGGCCAGCGAACAACAAGATCTTGTGCTTAATGTGGAGGCTTTTGGCTTAAATAAACAGGATTCGATAGATGTAGAACTGAACAATGCAGTTGGAGAATGGAAAAATATCGGTCTGAAAAAGAATGATAATGGCGGCTTTACTACCACTATTCCGGCAGCCTTTATTAAAGTTGGTCTATTGAATTACAAAATTATCGTAAAACAGGCTAATGGAAACTTCGTCACTTTTCCAGGAAATAACATTGGCGATCCTCGTGCCTGGGATAGACTGGATACAGAAAGTTATCAAACTTATATAGCAGCTAAAAATGCCCGATTGGAGATCTTTAATCCAGCGGCAGACCGCAATAACATCAACATTTATAATCCCGACTGGAAGAACAATAAGATGGAATTCACTTCGTCTGAAAATCCATTAAACCTCGAATGGAAACTTTCGATGAATGCACCAGAAAAGCAATCGCTTCTGGGCTTTCAAACTTATATTGCCGATTACCTGGC
Source organism: Pedobacter sp. CFBP9032 (assembly GCF_034045265.1). NCBI lineage: Bacteria > Pseudomonadati > Bacteroidota > Sphingobacteriia > Sphingobacteriales > Sphingobacteriaceae > Pedobacter > Pedobacter sp. CFBP9032. The sequence goes on from NZ_JAXCWE010000012.1 coordinate 134,046, forward strand.
AGGAAGAATTGGAGATTTAGCAGGAATGACCATGTTGGTAATCAGGGTAAAATCAAACATTAAAAACACTAAAGTTAAGGTAGGATTGATTGATGCCGCTGCGCATTTCTTTTCGAAGGAGATTTCTGCGAATCAGGAATTTCAGGAAATTGAGATCCCGTTAAATCAATTAACGGCCGATCAGCAACTGCTGTTGCCACGACCATATCCGGGTTTTCTTCCGTTATATTATCAGTCGCCAACCAAAGCTGCTTTTGATTTAAAACAAGTTGAAAAACTAGAAGTAACCTTTGCTTCCGGGCTATTGAACCAATCTGTCACCTTAACCGTATCATCTATTTATTTAAAATAAGTTTTGTAAAAAGGGCGATACGCATCGCTTCGCGCAAGACTTAACACCATATTCTTTTTATCTTGATCATTTATGAAAATAAAAGTGCTTGTTCAACAGCATCCAATTAAAATTATGCGAAGATCTTATCCCTTTAAACGTTTCCTTTTGATGCTGCTATTGATGACGACAACATTAAGTGTTTTTAGTCAGCAGAGAACCGAGGTTTTACTCACCGATGGATGGAAGTTTTTCAAGGGCAAAAACGAAGCATCGTCTGCTAGAGATTTTAATGATAGGGCATGGAAAACCGTTACTGTGCCACATGATTGGGCAATAGAAGGTCCCTTTGATAAGGAAATTGATAAACAGATGGTGGCCATTGTGCAAAATGGAGAATCAAAGCCAAGTGAAAAAACGGGTCGTACGGGTGCATTGCCTTATATAGGTGAAGCCTGGTACCGCAATACCTTCAGTTTACCGGCAAGTGCAAAAACGCAACGCATCATTTTGCAATTTGATGGAGCCATGAGTGAACCGAAAGTTTTCTTAAACGGTGTGAAAGTAGGCGAGTGGAATTATGGCTATAACTATTTTTATATTGATATCACTGATCATGTTTTGGCAGGCGGGAAAAACGTATTGGCCGTTCATTTGAGCAATCAGCCTAAATCATCGCGATGGTATCCGGGTGCAGGTTTGTACCGCAATGTTCGCCTGATTACCAAAGACAAAGAGAGTATTGAGCAATGGGGAGTCAGTATTACTACGCCTGAAGTAAGTAAAGCTTTTGCAAAAGTGAATATTAAAACCAGGCTATCGGCAACTGGTGCTAAACTGGTTACGCAAATTTTAGATAGCAAGGGCCAATTGGTTATGAGCGATACGGCCAAAACGTTTTTTGGCAAGGAGGCCGATCAAAATATTAAACTCTTAAATCCAAACCTATGGAGTCCTGAAACACCGTATTTATATACTGCGGTATCGCGATTATATCAGGGGAATAAGGTTTTAGATGAAGTAACTACACGTTTTGGGGTGAGAAGCATCAGCTATGTTGCCGGAACAGGTTTCAGCCTGAATGGTACCGTTCGTAAATTTAAAGGCGTTTGTTTGCACCATGATTTAGGTCCGCTGGGTACGGCCATCAACGTTGCTGCACTGCGCAGGCAACTGATGATCTTAAAGGATATGGGGTGCGATGCCATTCGCAGCTCGCACAACATGCCCTCTTTAGAGCAACTGGAACTCTGTGATGAACTTGGTTTTATGTTTCTGGCAGAAACTTTTGATGAATGGGCTAAAGCGAAAGTAGAAAATGGTTATCACCGTTTCTTCCAGCAGGATGCTGAAAAAGATGTTGTAAATTTAGTGAGGGCGACCAGAAATCATCCTTGCATTGTGATGTGGAGTTCGGGTAACGAAGTGCCGGATCAATTTGGAGCTGAAGGGGTAAAACGGGCAAAATGGCTGCAGGAAATATTTCATCGGGAAGATCCTACCCGTCCGGTAACGGTGGGCATGGACCAGGTAAAAGCCACTATGGCTTCCGGTTTTGGTGCTCTATTAGATATTCCGGGGCTAAACTACCGTGTGCACTTATATGATGAAGCTTACAAAGCCTTTCCACAAGGCATGTTATTGGGTTCTGAAACCGCTTCTACAGTAAGTTCGAGGGGGATTTATAAATTCCCTGTGGTAAAAGCGAAGAACAAAACCTATAACGATTTCCAGAGTTCATCTTATGATTTGGAATGTTGCGACTGGTCTAACGTGCCGGATGATGATTTTGTAATGCAGGACGATAAGCCTTGGGTAATTGGTGAATTTGTATGGACAGGTTTCGATTACCTGGGCGAACCTACACCGTACGATGAAAGCTGGCCATCACGCAGTTCTTATTTTGGAATGTGCGATTTAGCCGGAATCCCGAAAGACCGCTATTACCTTTACAGAAGCAGATGGAACACCGAAAAACCCACCTTACATTTACTTCCGCATTGGAATTGGGAGGGGAGAGAAGGACAAACTACACCCGTATTTGTGTATACCAATTATGAAAGCGCAGAGCTTTTTTTAAACGGCAAGAGTTTGGGTGTGCAAAAGAAAAATAATTCAACGCCTCAAAACCGTTACCGCTTAATGTGGATGGATGTAAAATATGAACCTGGAACACTAAAGGTAGTGGCTTACGATAAAGATGGAAAAGCAGTTGCAGAAGAAACTAAAATAACTGCGGGTAAACCTTATCGCATTGTGCTCGATCCCGACCGTAAACAAATTCTGGCGGATGGGAAAGATATTTCATTCATCACGGCATCTGTGGTGGATAAAAATGGTAATCCGTGTCCTACAATAAACGAAAGATTAAATTTTGAAGTGACAGGCGAAGGAAAATTCAAAGCGGTTTGCAATGGCGATGCCACCTCACTAGAAATGTTCGACAAACCAACGATGAAACTCTTTAGTGGTAAGTTGGTAATCCTGGTACAATCTGGCCGCAAACCAGGTAAAATGGTACTTAAAGTAAGCGGGAAATCACTAAAAAGCGCCGAAGCCGAAATTAATTCATCAAACTGAAATCATTAAATTCAGTTATTTGAGCAAATTTCATTGCCTCCGTTGTTAACGTGAGCTTGTCGGAAAATTATTTCGTTAAAAATCTTTCGACAAGCGCGCTCAACAAGTTATGAGATAGAAGAATTCGGTTATGGATTTAGGGCTTTTATATCTTCTTCCATTTTCAAGCTTTCTTTATGGATAGCGTTAAAAACTTCAGTTATAAAATCTTGAGATAAGCCTTGTTTTTTACCTGTCGCTATGTTTTTTTGAAGCACTTGCTGGAAACGGGCAGGCTGTAAAGGCGGAATATGATTCTTCGCTTTGTAGATACCAATCTCTTTTACAATGAGCTCACGTTTAGCGAGTAAATCAATCAATTGCTTATCCAGCGAATCGATTTTTTTTCGGTTGCTTTCTAAGGGATTTGCAGGTTGGCTTGATTGTGCAAAAACACGGATATTGCTGATTAAAACCAGCGTAATCGCAAGGAATAAACATTTGTTAAGTTTCATATTCAGTTAAACGTAAAAAGAACAAAAATTAATATTCGGTAATAAGGTTTTATTATTTCGTATTAAAAAAAAAGTTTAAAATATAAAAGTTTAAGCTTCAAAATAACCTATAAAAATCCTTTGTTGATCTACTTATCCGGCAGTCAGGTCGATTACATAAATCTTTATATTCAAAAAACAATAATTTTAAGTAATTACTTCCAATTCTCTAATTAAATCATCCAAAAATTGAGTGTTCCTTCCTATAAGTGTCCGAAATGCAAAAATCCTGAAACCTATAGGGTAAGAAGAGGATTTGTGTTTAGCAGAGTATTAACATTTATAACCGTAAAGCGGTTTAAATGTTACCGTTGTTTCCATAAGTTTTACATTTTTTAGTATAAGTTAATTTTTTGTAAAATTAAACCGATTGTTCACGATGATCGGTTTTTTTTGTGGCTGATTGGTAGGCCATACTTCATTAGGGACTTTTCTTCCCACATTACCAGCTCGTAATTTTGTCTGGTCAGTCGCGCTTTAACCAGGTTAAATAATCTCTTTTCGAGTGGGTTTAGCGGTGAGTCTTATTCAAGCTTAATGGGTTTCTGTTCCATAGAATGGAAATGTGATTGATATTGTTCTTACCGCGGATGGTCTGGCACAGAACAAGGGCGGCACCTATAGCATTACAATCTTTATGATCATCTTGAAAATGTGCGTTATACTTTCGATATTTACAATGGTGCTGTGCGGTGGCTACAGCAAGACGATTATTACACATCTGGCTGAGAAAAGCCAGTGTGGGTGCTACGAACAAATATTTGTACAATGGTAAGGAGTTGCAGGAGGAATTTGGGTATTACGATTACGGCGCAAGGTTCTATGATCCGGTGATTGGTAGGTGGAATAAAAACGATAATAAAGCTGAACTGTATTTTGCAACCTCTCCCTATGTTTATGCGCTTAATCAACCTACTAATGCAATAGACCCTGATGGTAATCTAGTTATTTTCATTAATGGTAATCATTTTGGTGAAAAAGTCGAAATTACTGGAGTACTCCAGCTAATAAAATGCCTAATTCTCCAAATGCAAGTGGGTATGCGAATTATAGCTTTGCCGATGCTGTCATGGCTCAACTACATGATTACCGCGATAGATATTACGATGGGTCAGGTGGTGGATGGCATCCATTAACTAACTTTAATAAGTCATCTACAGCAAGTGGGAGGATTGATTTAGGTAGAAAAAAAGGTAGAGAAGACGCAGCTAACATAATATCCAATTTGGCAAGAGATAAAAATAACAACATTGTCGAAACTATAAAGATCATAACTCATAGCATGGGCGGAGCATATGGTAACGGATTTGTCCAAGGCCTAAAAGATTATATAAAAACTCTTCCGATTGAACAACAAAAACAAATTAAAATTACCTTAGTGGCCGATTTTGATCCTTATGGAGCGGGAGATATAATCGCTGATCCAGATATTAAAACACTACAATTTAAACATAAAAATGATTTGAATATATTTGGAATGGGTTGGCTGGCTAATGAAAATGAGAGTGGACTTTCTAAAGAAAATATAAGAACAAATACCGGAACAAGTACAGACCATTCTATATTTACTTTCTTTAACGATATTAGTTCTTTATCTGAAGGAACGTATAAATGGAATGGTAGTAAATGGGAAAAACAATAAGTGATGAAAAAAATAATATTAACCATTATTCTTTTTGGCTCTATTTTCTCAGTCTATTGGTATTTTAAAAATGTTAATGGATGGATGGACTTTCAAAAAAAAAAAAGTACCCCAAGAGAATTTCTAAATCATAGTTCGATAAAAAAAGAATATTACCTAAGAGATAAAATAGAATTAAAAAGACAATTTAAATTACTTTTATTGAAAAGAGAAGGCTTTTTTGATAATTCAGCATACTCTGATTCAATGGATTTAATCATAGACAGTATTCTCTATAGCTCCGATTTTAACAAGATGGCAGTATTTGTTATAGTGAAAAATCTCACAAAATGGCAATTAGTTCCAGATAATGAAAATACCTGGTATTATGACGCAACAAGTTATTTGGGTATTCGTCAAGGGAATACAATAAGCCTAACATGGAAAGGACCGGTGTTTACCAATTCCTCCAGCGAAAGCGATATATCAGTGGACATTAGAGAGGCTTGCTTTAATAATTTTGTTACTAAAGATACAACAGATATTTACGAATATAATTTAAATGACATACGCTTTTGGAGTAGTTCAATTTGGAAAGAAATAGAATATGAAAAGATTAAGAAGCAAAGATTCGAGGAAGAGAAAAGAAGACATCCTGAAAATATCTATCAGTCCAAGGTTCAGTAAAATAACCTCTTACTGGCCTTAGCGTCTCGCTAAAAGCAAAATGTAAGTTACATAACAAAGCCCCCGCTGTTCCATCGTGTTTAGTTGGTTCGCTGGTGCCAGCCTGTGGCTGGTACCAAAATAGATAGACTATTACCAAAGCGTTCTGCAAGCAATTCATCTTCTTCTTCACTCAAGGCCAAACCCCGATTACCTTTTTAAGCTACCGTCCTAAGTTCATCAAGAGCAAAGAATAATATCGTGTTGATTTTGGGCTGGTTGTACGGGCTATCGGTAAAGAGATTACGATGAATGAAACAATCGCCTATGATGTGCTGGGTAATATCAACAGGGCTACGTTTTACAAAAACCCAAATTCAATCAATTGGAAGTATTGCAGCGGGATCATGATTGATAGTTGCTTATATTTTTATCGGTATTCATGAGCTCGGCAAAGCCTCGGTTATTATGCATTTGGTTTAAGAAAAAACACACAATTCGGAAATAACAAATATCTTTATAACGGTAAGGAGTTGCAGTAGTAATTGGGGCAGTATGATTACGGCGCAAGGTTCTATGACCCAGTTATTGGAAGATGGCACGTGGTGGATCCGAAAGCTAAGATAGGTAGAAGGTGGTCACCTTATACCTATGCGTCCAATAACCCAATTAGGTTTATAGACCCTGATGGTATGGAGTTAAATGATTGGGTAAAGAAAGGCAATACCTGGAATGGGATTAAAATATTGCCACTGCTGAACAGGCTAAAATCGTAGGTTATGACGATTATAGAGCCCAAGGCTCGGTTGTAGATAATATAAAACTCGGTAAGGATGGAGAAGTTTGTAGTATATATTAGGTGAAAGCTGCTCTGACGTACATAATGTTACAGCGGATAATTCAACTAAAGATGCTATAAATTGGGTGGCAACTGGATTGATGACTGCTGGGGCCGGTTTGGAGGCTGTAGGAGAAAGCCGTGTGATATCTTTAGTTTAATTTAATAAATATTCACAGATAATTGAGGATATTCAAGATAAAGTTTAAACAACGGAGTAAACTTTGTCCAATCAATTATTAGAGCAAAAACGAGAGGAAGGTAAACATAATGGAAGTATTTAGAGTGAATTTTATAAGCCATGTTAAAAGTGGATGGTTAATAATTTTATGCGTAATAATCAGTTCAATTTTTCCTTATGGGTTATCAGTAATAAAGCATATAAATATTAATTCTGTACTTTGGATAGGGCCATTCATGTTTCTTGTTATGGGGTTGCCAGCGATCGTAGTTCATGCAAATTATTACATTGTCAATCGTGGAGACATATTTCAGTATTTTTATCAGAAGAAAGAGATTACTTTTACACACAAAGGAAAGTCATTAACCTTTACTCTGGATGATATTGATTATGTTAAATGCTATTTGTCTTATAATCAGGCTGCAAATAGAGTTTTTGTAGGTCCTTGGGAGGGGTATAACCATTCTTATATTCACTTAAAGAATGGCCGGGTACTTACCGTAACAAGTTTATTAGTTCCGAATTTAAGGCTACCAATACAAAGGGATAAAATTTTAATAAAGAAAGGCTTTCTTTGGTTGGCTAAGAGGTATAATAATTGAATACTCCCTATCGTCCTCGTTTTTAACGAAGATGATTTAGAAAAGCGATTTTATCGCTAAATAAAATTATAGCAAGCCCGACAGTAATGTTGGCCTTTGTTATTTTTATAGTAACCCCCGCTGTTCCAGCGCTTGTCTAGTCGGTTCGCTGGTGCCAGCCTGTGGCTGGTACTAAAATAGATAGATTATTACCAAAGCGTTCTGCAAGCAATTCATCTTGTTCTTCACTCTAGGCCAAACCCCGATTACCTTTTCAGCTACCGCCCTAAGTTCATCAAGGGCAAAGAATAATACCCTGTTGATTTTGGGCTGGTTGTACGGGCTATCGGTAAAGGGATCACGATGAATGAAACAATCGCCTAAGATGTGCTGGGTAATATCGACAGGGCTACGTTTTACAAAAACCCAAATTCAATCAATTGGAAGTATTGCAGCGGGATGATTATTGATAGTTGCTTATATTTTTATCGGTATTCATAAGCTCGGCTAGGCCTCGGTTATTATGCTTTTGGTTTGAGAGCAAACACACAATCCGGAAATAATAAATATCTTTATAACGGCAAGGAGTTGCAAGAGGAGCTAGGGCAGTATGACTACGGCGCAAGGTTCTATGATCCAATTATTGGAAGATGGAATGTGGTGGATCCAATGTCTGAAAGTTACCATGCTTATTCACCATACAATTATGCCCTGAATGACCCCATTGGAAAATTGGATCCTAATGGGATGTGGGTGGAGACAGCAGGAGGCTATTCAACAAACAACCCTGATGAAATAGCCGCATTCTTGGGGCAAAATAGGTCTCAGCAAGACAAAGAAGAAGATCCTCCTAAGAAAACAGGCAGAAATGTAGTTAATAAGCCTGGAACTATAATTCGAAAAACTCAGGATGGGTATTCTGTAAGTCAAGTTGAACAAGGGGATGGAGGTACTGGAATGAGCGATATGTTGGAATTCGGTTTTGGATTTACACCCGTTGGTCTTGGTCTAGATTTAGCAAATGCTGTTGAAGGTACAGATCGATCTGGTAATGAATTGTCTTGGGGATGGAGATTAGCTGGAGTAATTCCTTTTGTTTCAGAATTTAAGATGGGAACAAAAATTGCTAAGGTAAGTGGGTGGGTAAAACGGTCAGTATTTGAATCTTTAGATCCAGCTGTTCAAAAGAAAGTAGCAGATGCAATTAAAAAAGAAATTGTTGCGCCAACAGGAAACTCCGGCATCATCAAATTAACAGCAAGTGAGGCAAAAGCAACGGGATACACACACAAAGTTAAAATATTGGGGAAAGGTGGAGATCTAAGAATTTATGGGAATCAAGAAAAAAATGGTCACGTTGTGTTTGATAAGGTTATGGGTCACTAAATAGATATTTGGATAAATAATGAAAATAGAAGCTGATTTTTTTGAAGACCTATATTTGAAAGCAAAGCTTTCTTTCAATGAATGTATTTTGAATCCAGATAATGATTATCTAAAAGATGAGATTGATATCCAAATAGATGAAATTATTCTGGTGGAAGATTTTATACGGTTTCAATTTTTTAAATGTAATATAGACAAGTTTGTAATAGAAGTAAAGCTTCAATTGATTTCACAAGATAACCGTTTAATAGGAAGGTATTTGTACTATGAAGACGAAAAAAACACACCGTTAGACGATAGCCTCATATTTGAATAACTTCGCATAGCCCCCGCTGTTGTAGCGTGTGTTTTGCTAACGCACGCCTGTGGCGTGTGAGAATAAATAAAATTAGTGGCAAAGCCCGGCAGTTTAAAAACTGTTGGGCTTTGTCATTTCTGTAGGAGTCCAACTTTAAGCAATCTGGCTTTTATAGCGCCATAAGTCCTGGAGTGTAGTTTAGCGAGCTGAGTAATCTTAATGCTTTCGTTAAAGCGTTTTGCAAGCAATTCATCTTCTTCCTCACTCCATGCTAAACCCTGGTTGCCTTTTTCGGCTAGGGCTTCGAGTTGGCTAATGGCAAAGAAAAGCGTCCTGATGATTTCGGACTGGTTGTATGGGCTGTCTGCAGGGAACACTTCACCTGTTATGGGGTCGGTGCCGGCGGCCAGGGCCTGGAGAACCTCCAGGTGTTGGTTATTATCCTGCATAAGCTTTTTTTGCCTTGAAGTCCCAAATAGATAGATTATTACCAAAGCGTTCTGCAAGCAATTCATCTTCTTCTTCATTCTGGGCCAAACCCCGATTACCTTTTTAAGCTACCGCCCTAAGTTCATCAAGAGGAAAGAATAATACCCTGTTGATTTCTAGCTGGTTGTATGAGCTATCGGTAAAGGGACCACGATGAATGAGACAATTGCTTATGATGTGCTTGGTAATATCGACAGGTTCCAGAGGGATAATGGTACGGATAATAAGTACCACTGCCATGGTAGCCAGTTATGGTTTGCTGCGGAGGTAACCAATGGCTATGAATATGACCGGAATGGTAACGCAATAATTGATGGTAGAACCGGATTCCATTTTGATTATAATGTACTTAACCTTCCGCAACAGGTTAGAGATGCGAACGACCAGAACCTGGTTGCTGGCTATACCTACGATGCCACGGGTAATAAACTTAAGAAAATAACACCCGCGGGAACCATCAATTATATCAATGGAATCCAATATAAAACGGATAATAGTATTGATTTCATCCAGACAGAAGAGGGGCTGGCCAGTAACAATGGTAGCGGCAGTTATAGTTATGAGTATAACCATTCAGATCATTTGGGAAATGTGCGGCCCACGTTTTATAAGAATCCTACAATCAACCAACTGGAAGTATTGCAGCGGGATGATTATTGATCGTTGCTTATATTTTTATCGGTATTCATGAGCTCGGCAAAGCCCCGGTTACTATGCTTATGGTTTAAGAAAAAACACACAATTCTGAAATAATAAATATCTTTATAACGGCAAGGAGATGCAGGAGGAATTGGGGCAGCATGATTATGGCGCTAGGTTTTATGATCCGGTTATTGGAAGGTGGAACGTGGTTGACCCGCTGGCGGAAGATTATGATCATGTTTCGCCATATAACTATGGATTGAATAACCCTGTTTTTAATATCGATCCAGACGGTAGAGGGACAATGGGCTTCTACAATGATTATCAATATGGCCAAGATGGAAAATTACAAACGGTTGTCATTAATGATTTGCCAGATAGATTTTATCAAGTGAATAGTACTGGCGGTGTTGATCAGTTGCAATACGGCCAACTTACTACTGATATGAAAATTCAGTATGGAATTAAGAGTGCTGAGTTAGGGATCAATTTAGGAGAGGTATCCATTACGACTACAAAGGCAAATACTTTTCCACTTACTTTGTCTCCACCATCTGGAACAATAGGATTACCTAGAATACCGCCACCACACCCAATATTAGTGTTCCTAGCGGCTTTAATAACAAATAGTGGTATGGATGCTTGGATGCAAGGAAGAAGACCTGGTGAGCTGTATCGGCCAGAAATAGTTCAAACTAAAAAAAGTGATAAGGATAAAGCAAACGATATTCCTTCTTGGGCAGCAGGCCAAAAACCAGAAACTGGAGAGTCAGGGAAAGATTATGCCCAAAGATTAATGGATCAGCAGTATGGATCAGGAAATTGGAGTAATACGGGGCCAGGCAGTGAATATAATAAGCTTAAAAAGAATGTAGACAGAAATAAATAGGCTAAAACACTTTCAATCTTTAAATTAATATATAATGAAAATAAAATTTGTTTACTTATTATGGCATACTCATTACGATGAAAAACTGCTTGCTAGTGAGGATGTCAAATTGATAGGTGTCTATAGTGATGAGAAGAAAGCAATAGAAGCACAATTACGAGCTGAACTATTGGAAGGCTTCAAGGACTCTAAAGAAGGGTTTGAGATTTCTTGTAATAAGATAGACCAAGATGAATGGTCTTCTGGATTTGTAACCGAATAATAAATTTATTTGAACCAATCTAGTCTTAGCGTGTCGCTAAGACTAAATGTAACTTACATAGCAAAGCCCGGCGTTTTATAAGCCAAATCTGGCCTTAGCGTCTCGCTAAGGCCAAAATATAACTCACATAACAAAGCCTGGCAGTTTAAAAGCTTGCTGGGCTTTGTTATTTCTGTACTAATACAAGTTTGATTAGCCTGGCTTTTATTCATCTGTAAGTACGGGAATGGAGTGACAAGTTCTATAATCTTGGAGCCATTACCAAAGCGTTCTGTAAGCCTTGCATCTTCTTGTTCATTCCATGGCATTCTCTGGTTTCCTTTTTCGGTGAGGGCTTTAAGATGCACTATTTTGAAAGATGCTAGTTTAGCTAGATTCTCACAATATATACTAAAAGGTCATTTATCATAAAATATTACTTATTTATAAGATGCATTGGTACAATATAATGCAGCAATCACCTGAACGGTACCGATGTGCTGGACAATACCTATAACTTTAGCGGTGAGCTTACCGCGAGTACACGTACGCATACGGCAGGTAGTTCAACTACAACGATAGCCAACCGTTATGAATACGATCATGTGGGCAGGAAGCTGGCCAGCTTTGAAAATATTAATGATAAGGGGGAAGTAGTGCTTTCGAAACTGGAATTCAATGAACTTGGGCAGCTGAAGAACAAAAGCCAGCACAGCGAGGATAAAATTAACTTCCAGCAGAATACCAGCTTTGCTTATAATGAAAGGGGCTGGATGAAGAGCAGCGTTAACAATCTGTTCAGCATGCAGCTCGATTACAACGAAAATGGTAGTGGTTTGTATAATGGCAACATTGGCAGGCAATCCTGGTCGGCAACTTCTAATCCACTGTCTTCGGGTATTTATATGTCGTACGGTTACGATAAGTTGAATAGGTTGAGCAGTTCTATCGGTACGGGGATTACGATGAATGAGACAATTGCTTATGATGTGCTTGGTAATATCGACAGGTTCCAGCGGGATAATGGTACGGATAATAAGTACCATTACCATGGCAGCCAGTTATGGTTCGCTGCAGAGGTAACCAATGGCTATGAATATGACCGGAATGGAAATGCGGTAATTGATGGGCGTTCGGGATTCCATTTTGATTATAATGTACTCAACCTTCCGCAACAGGTTAGAGATGCGAACAACCAGAACCTGGTTGCTGGCTATACCTACGATGCCACGGGTAATAAACTTAAGAAAATAACACCGGCGGGAACCATCAATTATATTAATGGAATCCAATATAAAACGGATAATAGTATTGATTTCATTCAAACAGAAGAAGGCTTGGCCAGGAATAACGGCAGCGGAAGTTATAGTTACGAGTATAACCTTTCAGATCATTTAGGGAATGTGCGGACAACGTTTTACAAGAATCCTACAACCAACCAACTGGAAGTATTACAGCGAGATGATTATTATGCTTTTGGTTTAAGAAAAAATGCGCAATTCGGAAATAATAAATATCTTTATAACGGCAAGGAGTTGCAAGAGGAGCTAGGGCAGTATGATTATGGGGCGAGGTTCTATGACCCAGTAATTGGGAGATGGAATGTAATTGATCCGATGGCGGAAATGGACAGAAAGACCACCCCATATGCCTATGTGTTCAATAACCCAATGATTTTTACAGATCCTGATGGAATGTTTGGTGACTATTATGGTGCGGACGGCAGTTATATAGGAAATGATGGAAAGGACGATGATAAAGCATATGTAGCTGGGAAAGGTGCCATTATTAAATCTTCTACTTCCAATGGTGTGACAACTACACTTCTAAATCATAGCAAGGTTACAGAACTTGGTGTTAGCAATACAGAATTGATGCAACTTGCATCTACTTCATATGGAGAGTCTGGCACATCAAATGTTAAAGCAGAAGTATTTGGTATTGCCAGTGCCATTATGAACAACATGGAAGCAAGAGGGAGCAATGCGACCATTTCTTCAACAATAAACGGCTTTGCATTGGCCGCAACGGATGGTAATTCAAGAACAGGTCAATTTAATAGTACAAGCGAAGTTGGAAGGAATGGCACATTTATGCAGACAGCTATTGCTGGAGCAATAAATGCGGTGACAGGTGGGCCTGATATTTCAAATGGCGCAACACACTGGGCTGGTTCAGATATAGGATCTAGTGCGGAAAAAAGAGCTACTGGAGGATTATTGTTTACCAAGCCAGACCACGACATGCAGGGCTTGGGAAGTAAAACAGTACGGGGAGCACCTGTTACAACATATTATTACAATAAAAGCGGTAAAGCAACAGGCGTTAGAGGCAACTATTCTTATACGTGGTAAACTAATGGTTATCAAGGAGTTACAACGTTTATGAAGAAAACGAATTCGTTTATTAAAGCCTCCGGAGCACCAAGATATTAAAATTGATTATGAAACAAATAGCTATATATCAAGTATTCATTACTCTTTTTACCTTTTCCTCGTTTGCTAATTCACAAGACACGGAAGGTGCTAGGAAGGCTGCTGTTGTTAAGTCTCATCAAACAAAAAGTATTGATGCGATTTATAGTTCCTTTTCTTTGAGCCATGCCGTCAAGCATAAAAAAATAGTAGGACAGTTCGCTTATGTAGAGTCAAACGAGCTTACGGGTAAATTCTTAGCTAAGTTTATAACTAAAGAAATTGTGCCTTCAATTGATTATGTAAGCTATGCCGGTAGCAAAAAGGATGCTGTTGTTTTGGGCAAACAGACATTTAGCCTTCAGAATAAAATAGATCCTTCTTCCCTGGTTATACATTGGGTTTATAACCAAGATAGGAAATACTTGTGCCTTATTGGGAAAGGTCAATCCGCATCAGGCTCAGGAGTCCAAGTCTCTTATTTTACGCTCTTTGAACTGGGAAAGTCTGCGAAGGCTAGTTCTTGTCAGGAATTTACTAGCCGTTTCGGAAATATAAACAGCCTTGTCAGCTATGATAAGAATGGAAATATAGGGTATTTAAGGATTGTTAATGCAAAGAAGATGGATCAATATCTTTTGACGGTAAACGATATTAAAACTAATAAACAACTAGGTGAGAGAACACTTATGCTCAAGTACGAGTTGAATGACAAGTTTAGCCTACTTTCAAACTGAAATGACTTTAATTGAGTAAATGTTGAAAATCCTAAAAAATATGAAGCCTGGTTCAATTGAGCCAGGCTTTATTGTTTATATACTATGCTGTATATACGTTTAGTTGGATATATAGGTTGGGTAGTTTGTTTTGTGATCTACAAGTTGTGTTTTTGTACGTACATCCCCTCGCTGGCGCACGCGTGTCGCGTGTGGGAAATGAATAAAATTATAGCAAGCCCAGCAGAGATGTCGGGCTTTGCTGTTACTTGGTGAACGCCTTTTTTGTCTTGAAGTTCTGTATGTAGGTATCGATTAAGTTGAACAGGACGAATTGGGTATCTTCATCCATTTTCTGTATGTCGTTGATGCGTTCCACGGTTTCCTTTTGTAGGATGCGATTCTCGCCCGCACCGATGAGGAAATCCACCGTTACCTCGAAAGCCTTGGCGATCTTTGCCCCACTGTTCCATCGCGTGTTTAGTTGGTTCGCTGGTGCCAGCCTGTGGCTGGTACCAAAATAGATAAATTAGAAGCCCATCAATGTAAAAATTGTTGGGCTTTTTTAATGAGCTTACCAGTTTTAGCATCGCGTATAATTGCGTTAGCCAGGAAAAGGAGCTTGTCCTTGATGGAAGGTTCGAGTTCCCATATTTCGTCTATAAGCTTTAGGGTTTGTTTGTCAAAGCCAGTTTTGCTGCCTTCCTCCGGCCAGGTAATTGAGTGAAACTTCGAGTGTATCGGCTATCTTTTTGGCCACATCAACCGACGGCGAGACTTCGTTTCGTTCGTATCTGCCGATAATCTCGCGAAATACATTTGCCTCTTTGGCCAGCTCCGGCTACGAGATCTACTTGGCTTTGCGTATAATGCGGTTATCTTATTTCATCTAGTCATTGCGTTTCGCTAAGGCGATCCATATCTAATGGCAATCCTGGTCGGCAACTTCCAATCTGCTTTCTTCCGGTATTCATATCTTCCGGCCACGGCAGGCTGAACAGCTTAACCGATTCAGTTATTTTAACCCACTACAAAATACTAAACAGTTTAAGTAAATGGAGATTACGGCTTATCCGCTTTCTTATCCTCACTTCAAAGGATAACTTATCATTTAAATACTCCCCAACTCATTTTTTGGCTACAACAAAGATAGATTTGGCTTCATCTGCAGAATTGATTGTTCTGACATTTGACTAACCAAAACATTAGAAAATGAAAATTATAATTACAGGATCCCTGGGTCATATTAGCAAACCCTTAACCAAAGAACTGGTTCGGAAAGGACATTCAGTTACCGTAATCAGTAGCAACCTCGAAAGAAAGCAGGAAATTGAATCAATTGGTGCATCGCCAGCCATTGGCTCACTGCATGATGTTAAATTTTTAACGAAAACTTTCACCGGTGCAGATGCCGTTTACACCATGGTGCCACCCGGAAATTATTTCGATCCAAATCTCGATCTGTTGGCTTATTACCAAGCCCTTGGTCAGAATTATGCCCAGGCCATTCAACATTCAGGCATTAAAAGGGTAGTGAACTTAAGTACAATAGGAGGGAACTTAGCCGAGGGAAATGGTATTTTGCGAGGCGCGCATCAAGTAGAATTGATTTTAAATGCGTTACCCACAGGTATTGCCATTACCCACATGCGCCCAAATTCTTTCTATTATAATTTGCTCAGCTATATCCCGATGATTAAATCAATAGGTGTAATCGCTGCCAATTATGGAGGCGATCATATCATACCATGGGTATCTCCGATTGATATTGCTGCGGCAGTTGCTGAGGAGTTAACCACGCCATTTGAAGGAAGAAAAGCTCGTTCGGTAGCAAGTGAGGATCTCTCAGGAAATGAAACAGCCCGCATTTTAGGCAAAGCCATTGGTCAGCCAGATTTGAAATGGGTACTTATTTCTAATGAAGAAACTTTAAATGGTTTATTAACCGTTGGGATGAATCCGAAAATTGCTGCTGGTTTAGTGGAGATGTATGCAGCACTCCATAGTGGATTATTGGCGCAAGACTATTACCAAAATAAACCCACGGTAATGGGGAAAGTAAAAATGTCAGACTATGCAAAAGAATTTGCAATCGTCTTTAAACAAGAATCGTTAGCTTAGTATATGGCCAATTCCCACTTTCATAGGTTTAAAAAAATTAGCGAATTTCATCAATTCAGAGGCTTACCCAAACCAGAGCATCCGCTTATTAGCGTAATTAATCTCGATGACGTGAAAACTATGCCGAAGGGAGAAAACAGCATTGTGTTTGATTTCTATTCCATTGCCTTGAAGCGAAATTTTAATGGGAAAATGAGGTATGGACAGCAACAGTATGATTTTGATGAAGGCATCATGTTTTTCATTTCACCAGGGCAGCTTTTTCGCATTGAAGTGGAAGAAGAAACGGCTCTAAACCATTCGGGATGGATGTTATTCGTTCATCCCGACTTTTTGTGGAACACCAGCCTGGCCAAAACCATTAAGCAAAACGAATTTTTTGATTACTCGGTACACGAAGCGCTTTTCCTCTCCGAGAAAGAAGAGCATACTATTGCAGCGATTATGCAGAGTATTCTGGAGGAGTACCATTCCAATATCGATAAATTTACCGAAAATGTGATGATCGCCCAGCTGGAATTACTGCTGACCTATTCAAATCGGTTTTATCACCGCCAGTTCCTCACCAGAAAAATATCCAACCACTCTGTTCTTCATCGCCTGGAAAACATCCTTTCCGCTTATTTTGGAGATGACGAGTTGCAAAAGAAGGGGCTGCCTAGTGTTCAGTATATTGCTGAACAGTTAAGCATGTCGCCAAATTATTTAAGCGGTTTATTAAAGGTGCTAACCGGCCAGAGTACACAACAGCATATTCATGATAAATTAATTGAGCTGGCGAAAGAGAAGCTGTCTATTTCTGATATGTCTGTGAGTGAAATCGCTTACCAACTGGGCTTTGAACACCCACAGTCTTTTAATAAGTTATTTAAGCGCTATACAGAAATGAGTCCAAATAACTTTAGAAAGTCTTTTAACTAAAAGCATTCAGTTTAGTATCAGCAAAAGTTCCGAACCAAGGCTCCGCAGGCCTGCGGCAAAATCAGACAGGCAGAAAAAGATTCGCTGGCAAAGCTAGGAATTGCCGGTATCTTCTTCTCCGTTGCGTGGCCCTTTACCCGGTGAAGCACCAATCTGATCTTCCTTCGGTACTGGATCTTTCGCTGCATTTTCGGCAAGCTTTTCCAATTGATCTTCTTCAGATGCACCTGCTCTGATATCTTCGGCAGGTATTCTTACCGTTGTTTTGGTTTTATCCAGTTTGTTTTCTTCGTCTTTATTCATAACCTTTTTCTCTTTAAAACATGGCTAAAGGCAGATGGGTTTAGCCAAATTTTAAATAGTATTCCGTTGAGAAAAGAGATAAGGGAATAAAAACTAAACCTCCACAAATTTCTTTTTGTTTTAGATGAGGTAACAGCCGTTAAACGATATGATGGATTTCACAATACAATCAAGGGATATAGTAGCCATGCTCGTCTGGGTAGCATGCGGAAGTATTATAGGTTTTGAGCGTGAATACCGAAACAAATCCGCTGGTTTCCGAACGATCATACTCATCTGTCTGGGTTCCACCATCTTCACCATTGTTTCCTGGCATGGCGCCGGAACAGACGATCGCATCTCTGCCAACATCATTACAGGTATAGGTTTTATTGGTGCTGGCGTCATCTTTCAGGATCGGATCTCCGTTCGCGGACTTACCACAGCTGCTGTAATCTGGACATCTGCCGCAATTGGCATGACAGCGGGGATCGGCTATCACGCCCTGGCCTTTCTCCTTACCGTGAGCACCCTGATCGTACTCGTGTTAGTGGGCTACGTAGAAAAAATGGTTTCGGGGTTTAAGAAGGAAAAGATGCTTGCCATTACACTTATTGATGGTGAAATTTCAAAACTTTACCAGCTGGAAAAACGCCTGGAAAGTACAGGGATGAAGCCCAGCAGATTGGAAGTAGGCAAAGATAATGGCCGGTTAACTGCAGTTTATTTATTGAATGCTAAGAAAAAAGAGATTGATAAAATTAATATGGTTTTAGCTGAAATGGAAGAAGTAGTCAGCTTTACCTAAGTGCTTTATTTAAACTAACAACGATGGAACAGAGCAAAGACAATAGAATGATTCCGATGACTTCATTTTCAAGCGGGAATGGTCAATCGGTAACTGATGATGTGTATTATTTTACCAACCAGATTGTGAACGTAGTGATGCTGGGGAAGCCGGATGCTGACTGGTTTTTAGTCGACTGTGGGATGCCAAAGTGCGGTGCTGAAATTATTGCAGCGGCAGAGAAACGTTATGGAAAAGATAACCCACCAAAGGCGATTTTTTTAACACACGGGCATTTCGACCACGTGGGCGGCATTGTAGAGATTCTACAAAAATGGGATGTTAGGGTTTATGCGCATCCTTTAGAAATGCCTTTTCTCACCGGACAGCAGGAATATCCGGAACCTGATAGTTCTGTTGAAGGCGGTTTACTGGCGAAACTTTCTTCGCTTTACCCACACGAACCCATAGATATTTCCGGGCACGTATCTCCCTTTCCTGCAGATGGAAGTCTACCTGGCCTTCCCGAATGGCAATGGCTTCACGCACCAGGGCATTCACCAGGGCAGGTTGTTTTCTTTCGTGAGCAGGATAAAATCCTGATCTCTGCCGATGCTTTCATCACCGTTAAGCAAGACTCATTTTATAAAGTGCTTGTTCAAAAGCAAGAAGTACAGGGGCCACCCAGATACCTGACTACCGACTGGCAGGCCGCATGGGAAACAGTTAGGAAACTTAAAGATTTACGTCCGGCAATAGTTATCGCTGGCCATGGCCAATACATGGAGGGTGCCGAATTGCGTTTAGGACTGAAAAAACTGGTGGAGGATTTTGCTACGGTAGCTATACCAGATCACGGGAAATTCGTGTAGTAATATCGTTTCGATTAAAAAAAATCAGCCAAGGTCAGTATAGACGCTTGGCTGATCTGGTAATTAGCCTTCTGTTTGGTCATGGCCTTCCGTTTTTACGACTTTGTTATATAAGCCCAGCAATAGAAAAGGTGCAGCCCATTGGCCTACAAATAAAGCTGTATTTTTCCGCCCTAAACATTTTAAGGTTAAGGATACGCCCATTGATGCCAGGGCACTCCATAAGAAAAGGTCTGAAGGTAATTTAGCGGTCTGTTCTTCAATTGCACGAGCAACTTTGCCCTCTGAATGTTGTTCTTTTTGTGATTCCATGTTTTTCATTTTTAATTAAAAAATAGCTGTCCGATTAATCAGGTCACTTAGATGGTAGAGGTATTGGATTTAAATAACCAGATTATCCTATTAAAAACATGCACAATTGCTTTATAGTTGAGCCCTTGCCCCTGTAATATGCTTTTCAGGTAGCTATCTCCGGTATACAGGTGTTTTTACGGGCTTGATCAAAATAAAAATGCGGAAATTATTAGTGCCTCCAATCAGCAGATGCAGTGTGGTTTTGAAACAAAATAATTACATCTTTTAAAGAAAAATCAATATAACTTCGGATAGGTATCGGTAGCAATAAAGATTAGAAAAGATCAATCGGTACTAACAGCGATATGCGGTAGATAAGATTTCGGAAAAATGAGGAGAAAACTAATTGCGATATTTAAAATGCTACTCACTTGCCTGCTGATGTTTATTGTTCAGGTAAGTTGTGCACAAACTTTCAAGAATCCATTGCTTCCGGCAGGAGCCGATCCCTGGAGCATTTATAAGAATGGGTATTACTATTACACCCATTCTATGCAAAATAAACTGGTAATTTGGAAAACAAAGAACCTGGCAGATTTAAAAACTGCCGAACAGAAAACTATTTTCATTCCGTCAGTAAATACAGCTTATTCTAAAGAACTCTGGGCACCGGAAATCCATTATATCAATCATAAATGGTACGTTTATTTCGCTGCGGATAACGGCGAAAATAAAAATCACCGGATGTATGTGTTGGAAAACGATGCTAAAAATCCGCTCACCGGAAGCTGGGAACTTAAAGGACAAGTTGGAGATGTTACTAACAAATGGGCAATCGACGGATCTGTATTTACTTATCAAAACCAGCTTTATATGGTCTGGGCAGGATGGGAGGGAGACGTTAACCAAAAGCAGGAAATTTTTATTGCAAAAATGAAAAACCCCTGGACCATCGATGGTAAAAGGTATAAAATTTCCACACCACAGTTCGATTGGGAAAAACATGGCGACTTAAATGATCCTGGAAATCCGCCGCATGTTGATGTTAACGAAGGACCTCAGATCCTGATGCACAACAATAGCGTGTTCCTGATTTATTCAGCAAGTGGTTGCTGGACAGATTTTTACGCTTTGGGGATGTTAACTTTAAAAGGCAAAGATTTGTTAAAAGCCAGCTCGTGGGAAAAAAGCACTCAGCCCGTGTTTAAGCAATCTGTAGAAAATGGCGTTTATGCACCTGGTCACAATTCTTTTTTCAAATCTCCCGACGGGAAGGAAGACTGGATTTTATACCATGCCAATTCAGCGCCGGGCCAGGGTTGTGGCAGACAGCGTTCGCCACGGGCACAAAAGTTTAGCTGGAATCCGGATGGTTCACCAAATTTCGGGATTCCGGTTCGCAGCGACCAGGAACTTCCTATTCCATCTCAAAACAAATAGTATTTAATTAAACATCTACTTAATATAAAAAAAACCTAACCAAATATGAGAAAACATTTCAGTTACCTGCTATTTCTACTGCTAAGTATAGCTATGGTTACTCACGCCCAAGAGCGTACACCAGTGGTGGGAAAAGTCTGGTCGATAGACAAGGCCACTACCTGGTACAAACAGTATAAATGGATTAACGGGGCCGATTTTTTGCCGAGCACAGCCATTAATCAGCTGGAAATGTGGCAGGCAGCTACCTTTGATCCGGCTACAATAGATAAGGAACTGGGTTGGGCACAAGGAATTGGTTTCAATACGATGCGGGTTTACCTGCATAGCCTCGCCTGGAAACAAGATCAACAGGGCTTTAAAAAACGAATGGATCAATACCTTACCATTGCCAACAAACACCAGATCAAGACTATTTTTGTGTTTTTTGATGATTGCTGGAATAAGCAAGCCAAACCTGGTAAGCAACCTGAACCACAGATAGGCATTCACAACTCTGGATGGGTACAGGATCCCGGTGATCCGGATTCTAAACAGGAAGCCAATTTTCCTGCCTTAGAGCGCTATGTAAAAGATGTGATGACGCATTTTAAAACCGACAAGCGAATTCTTTTATGGGATTTATACAACGAGCCTGGCAACTCTGGTAAGTTAACTAGTTCCTACCCGCTGTTAAAAAGTGTATTTACCTGGGCCAGAGCGGTTAATCCCGAGCAGCCCATCAGTGCTGGCTTATGGGCATGGGATTATAAAGAGCTAAATGCTTTTCAGGCCTTAAATTCCGATGTGATTACTTACCATGATTATGAAGAACCGCAATGGCATCAACGGGTAATTGACATGCTGCGGTCGCATGGCCGCCCAATGATTTGTACTGAATACATGGCCAGAACAAGGGGAAGCCGTTTTGAGAATGTGATGCCATTGTTGAAGAAGGAAAATATTGGAGCAATTAACTGGGGCCTGGTTGACGGGAAATCGAATACAAAATACGCTTGGGATACCCCACTTAGAAATGGCGAAGAACCGAAAGAATGGTTTCACGAAGTTTTCCGAAAAGACGGAAGTCCTTATAAAAAAGAAGAAGTAGAGTTGATTAAAAAACTGAATGATCAATAGCAAGCTTGTTATTCAGGTGCCAGGAAGTTGTATCATAAATTCGAAATATCAGCTTGAGTAACGATAATTTCTGCTTTTTATAAAACAAATAAATAACTCATGGCTTGGGCCTGGAATAGGATTCGTGCGGCGAAATTTAAATGGCGGTAGCGCAAGGGCTCGATTTACTTCGGGATAAA
This sequence comes from Pedobacter sp. CFBP9032, assembly GCF_034045265.1. Lineage (NCBI taxonomy): Bacteria > Pseudomonadati > Bacteroidota > Sphingobacteriia > Sphingobacteriales > Sphingobacteriaceae > Pedobacter > Pedobacter sp. CFBP9032. The sequence continues at coordinate 156,467 of NZ_JAXCWE010000012.1, forward strand.
AAAATGTTTGAAGAGCCGTTTGCGCTACCTTGTGTTAGGGTTATTTGAATTGTTGGCATATAAATTTCGAGGCTTCTCCTCCCATCATCTCCTGGGCCGGATTGCAGGTTGAAAATAGCAGGATTGAATCTTAGATCTTTTCCATGGGCTTGAACCGTGGGTTAAAGCAGTCGTCCTGAACTTGATTCAAGACTTACGGTTTAATATTCTTTTCTAATTCTTAGCTGCGAAAAATGTTTTTTTCATGCGTCCTTGCCCCTTCAGTCGAAACGTGCTGGCAGGCGGATAGGAGTATTGCGCTCGAATGCTTTGCCTTTGTGAATTTCTTCGTAATTTCAAAACATGATTATGATTAAAAAAACAATACTCTTATCTGGTTGTGCCTTTCTTTTACTGGGCTCTTGCAAACAGACCAGTGAAAAAGACAGTATTTCACCCGATTCACTTTCCGTAAAAGCGATTAATGATGCTAGTCTGAGCCAATATTTATCCGTTATTGCAGCAGATAGTTTAGCCGGTAGAAAGCCTTTTACCAGTGGCGAAACCAAAACGATAAACTATTTAAAAAATGAATTTGAAAAATTAGGTCTTGAACCTGGAAATAGAGATAGTTATTTTCAGGAAGTACCTATGGTGGAAATTAAATCGGTACCGGAAGCTAAAATGGTTATTAAAGGCCAGTCGGGTTCATTAGATCTTACTTATCTAACCGATTTCGTAGCCGGATCGCGAAGGTTAAAGGATCAGGTAAACATTACAAATTCTCCATTGGTTTTTGCTGGCTTCGGCATTGTGGCACCAGAATATGGTTGGAATGACTATAAGGATTTAGACGTGAAAGGTAAAACGGTAGTGGTGATGATTAACGATCCGGGTTTTGCAGATGCTACCTTATTTAAAGGGAAAAACATGACCTACTACGGCAGGTGGACTTACAAATTTGAGGAGGCATCAAGACAAGGTGCTACCGGGATTTTAATTATTCATGATACCGAACCTGCAGCCTACCCTTGGAGTGTAGTAAGAAGTGGCTGGTCTAAATCGAAACTCAATCTACAATCTGAAGATAATGGAATGAATAGAACTGTGGTTGAGGGTTGGATTAGCCTGGATAAAGCAAAAGCACTTTTTAAATTGGCAGGACAAAGTGATGGCCTGATGGAATCGGCTAAAAAGAAAGGTTTTAAAGCTGTTGATTTGGGTTTAACTACATCATTAACGATAGAAAATAAGATTAAAAAATCTTTATCATACAACGTGCTGGCTAAAGTTTCTGGCGATAAACATAAAGATGAAGCCATTATTTATTCTGCCCATTGGGATCATTTAGGTATTGGTGAAAAGGTAAAGGGCGATTCTATTTACAATGGTGCGGTTGATAACGCTACTGGTGTAGCTTCTTTACTCGAATTGGCGACAGCCTTTAAAAAGCTGCCTAAAAAACCAGGCCGTACCATTTTATTTATTTCTTATACCGCAGAAGAGCAAGGTTTGTTGGGGTCTGAATATTATGCCAAACATCCGGTTTTTCCCTTGGTTAAAACGGTAGCTAACATTAATATGGATATGATGGGAATTGCCGGCAAAACGAAAGATATTGTTGTTTATGGTTTTGGCCAGTCCGAATTAGAAGATTATGCCTCAACTTCTGCTAAGAAGCAGGGAAGGGTAGTTGTTCCTGATCCCGTTCCATCTTCAGGATTATATTACCGATCTGATCATTTTAACCTGGCAAAAGTTGGTGTGCCATCATTATTTACAGGTTCCGGGGTTGATAATGTAAAAAACGGGAGGGCCTGGGGTTTGAAACAGGTAGCAGATTTTACCAAATTCAGGTATCATTCTCCCCAGGATAATGTTGATGCCAATACCTGGGACTTATCTGGTATTGTGGAAGATGTAAGGTTAGTTTTTGATTTGGGCTATCGATTGAGTAATGAGGCGTCTTATCCAAAATGGAAAGAAGGCTCTGAATTTAAATCAATCAGGGAGAAGAAATAAAAAAAACGCGTCTCGACTGCAAAGCCTGGACGCGTTTAAAAATATTAAAGTATTTTTTACTAAATGCTAAACATTAGAAGTGAAATTGTACACCCAATTTTGGAGCTAAAGTGCTGGCTTCTAAACCGAATGAGTTAGTAGTTGTTTCATTACCAGTAACCTCATTAGTAATTTTACGGTTATTATAACCTAAACCATTAACAGAAACTTCGATACCAATTCTTTTAGTTGGGAAGAACGCAAAACCAGGAGCTAAATTTACGCCAATATCTGTAGTTTTTGCCAATTTAGCACCGGTATCACCATTGTTATCTACAAATTTATCATTGCCAAATTCCATCGGTACAGTTAACTGACCGAAGAATTTAAACTGATCTGATAAATTAACATAATAGCGACCAAAAGGTGCAACTTTGAAAGCTTGGTTTAAATTGTTGTCACTTACTTCTTTGTTTGATGTATAACCAACACCTGTACCAATTGCGAAGTTATCGCTTACGAAATAACCAATATTTGGAACAATGCTAAAGCTCACGTCAGATTTTGCGGCACCTTCTACTTTAGTAGAATTGAAACCAACACTACCACCCAACATAATTTTTCCTTTTTCAGTTTGTGCATTTGCACTGTAAACTAAACCCGCAACTGCCACTAATGATAATAATAATTTTTTCATCGTTATATTATTTATTTGTTTAAAAATACAGCCAGTTTAATTTTTTAATGTCTGACTATATTTGCTGAAAAGTCAATATCGATGCCAATAAATTATCGTACAGTCATCAGAAAATCAGTTTTAGATCAACTGCTTAATTGATAATGATATATAAAATTGGGGTTAATTCATTATTATTTTTGTGTGACTAAAAATTAATCAGTTGATTAATTTTTAAGTTAAAAAAAATTGACAAACTGACTTTTTTGGCATAAATGTCAGATTTTTTAACTGTAATTGTGTCAGCGCTTATGGGAATGTTTTCATTTAGGGGTTATACATTACAGGCCGAAACAAGCTTTTCAATCTTCTGTTTAATGAGACCAATTGTCATTTCATCATTCAGATTTCCTGATTCATCGAACTTATTCTGCGCTTGGGCAACTAAAACTTCTGGTTGTAAAACAGGATTCATATTTAAAAAAGTAAAAACCGGAAGAAACGCAGTTTGCATTCTTACTGTTCCCCAAAGACCTTGTGTGGCACCTAAAACAGCAACAGGCTTATGCATCAACGGACTATCTTTTCCACGGCTGGCCCAGTCAATGGCATTTTTTAATCCACCAGGAATAGAATAGTTGTATTCTGGTGAAGCAATTATGAAGGCATCAGCAGTGGCTAATGATGCTCTCAATTTCGTAACACTGTCAGGGCGTTCTGTTGCTTTAGGGGTGTCATGGTCCTCATTATAAACAGGAATATCATCATACCTTACAATTTCAAAATGAATATCGTCAGGGAGTAAACCGCCAGCAACTTTTAGCAACATTTCGTTGTACGAACCTTTTCTAAGGCTTCCGCAGAGGCCGATAATAGTTTTTTTCTTTTCCATTTTAAATAAACCGAACATTAGAATAAAAGTTTTTCATTATCAGCTATTCAGCTGATGCATAAAATCTAAAATAGTTACTTTTACACTCTTAAATTCAATATCTATGGCTGAAAATAGTACCATTTCTCCTATCATCGAAAAAACTGTTTTTCCTATTCTATTTGCGCTTAGTTTTTCACATTTGTTAAATGATACCATTCAATCATTAATCCCGGCAATTTACCCGATTATAAAAACGAATTACAGATTAAGTTTTTCTCAAATCGGATTAATTACACTTACCTTTCAAATGGCTGCATCATTATTACAACCGTTTGTGGGTTTATATACAGATAAGAAACCACAGCCCTATTCTCTGGCTATTGGAATGGCATTTACTCTGACTGGGTTAATCACCTTATCTCAATCGGCTCATTTTTATACGATGTTAATTTCTGTTGCTTTTATTGGGATCGGATCTTCTATATTCCATCCTGAAGCTTCGCGAATGGCACATGCCGCATCTGGCGGGAAGCGTGGTTTAGCACAATCGGTTTTTCAACTGGGTGGTAATGCCGGAAGTTCTTTAGGACCATTACTGGCGGCTTGGATTATTGTGCCATACGGGCAATTTAGCGTAATCTGGTTCTCGGCAATTGCATTACTGGCCATTGTGATTTTAACCTATGTTGGCAACTGGTATAAAGGATTTGTACTGGCTAGAAGTAAGAAAACAGCCATCCAAACCGAAATCAGTCAATTCTCAAGAAATAAAGTTATTTTTTCTGTGGTGATTTTATTGCTTTTAATTTTCTCGAAATATTTTTATATGGCAAGTTTAACCAATTATTTTACCTTTTACCTGATCAATAAATTTCAGGTTTCGGTTCAAACGTCACAAATTTATCTATTTGTGTTTTTGTTTTCTGTTGCTGCGGGAACATTGTTGGGTGGGCCAATTGGTGATAAAATTGGGAGAAAATACGTAATCTGGGCATCTATACTGGGAACAGCACCTTTTGCTTTACTACTACCACATGCCAATTTGTTTTGGATAGGTGTACTGATTGTTCCCATTGGGATGATTCTAGCTTCTGCATTTTCTGCCATCTTAGTATACGCACAAGAATTAATTCCAGGAAAAGTGGGACTCGTAGCTGGTTTATTCTTCGGCTTCGCTTTCGGAATGGGTGGAATAGGATCAGCACTTTTAGGCAGGCTTGCTGATTCAGAAGGAATAGATTATGTATTTAAGATTTGTGCTTTCCTTCCTTTAATTGGTTTGTTAACAGGTTTTCTGCCAAATATAGAAACCAAGAGAAAATAAGGATTTAAAGGAAGATAAATGATTTTCTTTTTCGTTGTTCATTGGTCGGTTACCAAAATGAGTTTTTCTCTAGTGAACCGACTCATCAATAGTTTAGGTGCCTCACCAACCGAAAAACAAAATGGCCTGCTCAATTTATGAACAGGCCATTCTTTATTTTTTGATGCGCGTCTATTGTTTATCTTGTAAGTTGGTTTACTTTTATTTTAATTCACCGTTATCTTATTGATAGTTCCGCAGATCTTTATTAAAAATGGTAATTGAGTCCCAGGCTTGGATTAAATGAATCGAGTCCGAATTGAAATCCTTCATTTTGGTAGGCCTGAGATCCGACATTATTTCCGTCATCTTTCATTTTGTATTTGTTATAGGAGATTAAAGAAAAAGAAAACTCGAATCCCCAGTGCTTTGTAGGAAAGAATGCAAAGCCTGGATTAGCAGCTGCCGAGTATGAGGTCGTTTTGTACCTAGTACTTCGAGGAATAACCGTAACTGAACCTCCATCGTGAGAAATGGAATTTCCAAAAGCCACAAAGGCGTTAGCCTGACCAAAAAATTTAAATTTATCAACGATATTAACGTAATATCTTACGAACGGGCCTACATTGAAATTTTTGTTTGTAGTTTCAGAATTGCTGACTAACGTACCTGTACCAGTGTAAAAGTTTGATTCGTAGAAAACTTTGTTTCTCGAAAAGCCAGCACTCAAACCAATTGCTAAATTTGTGCTTACAAAATGGCCGAAACGAGGGATGATACCGAAGTTAGTCTGATCTAATGAATTCAAATTATTTAAATTTTCAGGCGTCCGTTTATCTTTGGTGTAATAAATACTTCCTCCAATTAGGTTATCTCCTTTTTCAGTTTGTGCATTTGAAGCAAATGCAACAGCGCATAGCATAGCCAGCGATAGTAGTTGTTTTTTCATTTTCATTTGTGTTTTTGTGTGCTCCAAAATAAAATAAAAAATGCACAAAACTACATGATTAGTTGTTTTTATTTTACATGGATACAACTGATGAAGAGACACTTTGAAATAAAGATTGTGATTGATGAAATAGGCTGTTTTGCATATTTATTTGATGATGATTGTTTTCGGTTAACAAAATAAGTTCTTCTCTGGTGAACCGACTCATCAATAAGGTAGGTGCCTCACCAACCGAAAAACAAAATGGCCTGCTCAATTTATGAACAGGCCATTTGCATTTATTTTTATGGCTATTGTAAACGTCTTTCCGCTTTCCGCTTTTCGCTTTTCGCTTTCAGCTTTTACACTTTCAGCTTTTACACTTTCTGCTTTTCGCTTTTACCTTTTTTTACGCTTGTTCTGCCAGTACTTTAGTTACTAAATCAGCAGCTTCTTTTAATGCGATTGCTGAGTAAACTTGCAATCCAGACTCATCGATTAATTTCTTAGCTTCTTCTGCGTTTGTGCCTTGTAAACGACAGATGATTGGCACAGGGATATTTCCAATTTCCTGATAAGCATCAATTACACCCTGAGCAACACGATCACAACGAACAATACCACCAAAAATGTTAATTAAAATGGCCTTAACATTAGGGTCTTTCAAAATGATGTTGAAAGCCGCTTTAACTGTTTGTGCATTTGCAGTTCCACCCACGTCTAAGAAGTTAGCAGGTTCACCACCAGCTAATTTAATGATATCCATAGTTGCCATGGCTAGACCAGCACCATTAACCATACAACCAACGTTACCGTCAAGGTTAACAAAGTTCAGGTTAGAAGCACTTGCCTCAACTTCCATTGGATCTTCTTCCATTGTATCGCGCATTGCTGCGTAATCTTTGTGGCGGAATAATGCATTTTCATCTAAATCAACTTTAGCATCAACAGCAATAATTTTATCATCACTTGTTTTTAACACCGGATTAATTTCAAACATGGCAGAATCAGTTACATCGTATGCTTTATACAAAGCAGATACAAATTTAACCATTTCTTTATGTGCAACACCGCTTAAACCTAATTTGAAAGCTATTTTACGTGCCTGGAATCCTTGTAAACCAACTTTAGGATCTATTTCCTCTTTGAAAATTAAGTGTGGCGTATGTTCAGCAACTTCTTCAATATCCATACCGCCTTCAGTACTGTACATAATAATATTGCGACCTTTTGCACGATCTAACAATACTGAAATGTAGAATTCTTTGGTTTCTGATGCACCTGGATAATAAACATCCTGAGCAACTAAAATCTTACTTACCAACTTTCCTTCTGGTCCGGTTTGAGGAGTAACCAACTGCATACCAATAATATCGGTAGCGCGTTGCTTAACTTCTTCAAGGTTTTTAGCCAATTTAACACCGCCGCCTTTACCGCGGCCACCAGCGTGGATTTGCGCTTTAATAACAACCCAATCAGAGTTATAATCGATCTTTAATTGCTTGGCAGCCTCAACAGCTTGCTCCGGAGTATCGGCAACAATTCCTTCTTGAACGTTAACACCGAAACTTTTTAATATTTGTTTACCCTGGTATTCGTGAATATTCATTTGCTACAAAATTTGCCCAAAGCTACAATTCTAAAGCCTTTAAACAAATAGTATTTACCCTTTTTTTATAGAAAATGAACGTTTTATGTTAATCGGATAAATGAGCGTAACCAGATCTATCGTTATTTGATAAAAAGCTGATTTCTAATATTTAATCCAGCTGATTGTATGTTATAATACTTTCTTCGCCAGATTTTTAATTTCATCTTTTAATTTCTGATCGAAAACCGCATTTAAAACGCCTGTTTTCAAATTGTAAGTAAAATATTCAGCTTCTTGCTGATAATCTGATTTTTTATCGCCATTTAAATCTTTAATTAAGTCTAATAAAATGAGATCATGTTTAGTGTCTAACTTCCAGCTCTTAAGCTTGTAATTTTTTGGAGTTATCCTGATAAATGACTTTCCGGCCAATGTTGAAAGATACAGCTTATGGGCATCTTTCCGGGTCAATTTCCTATCTCCATCAGTATCAGCATCGTTAATATCATAATAAATAAACTGATCCGATAATGTGGGTTGATTACCTGCTCCTTGTTCTGAATCACCAATTTGGAAACTGTTGATGATCACCTTTTCTCTTGTTAGGAAATCCCTGGTGCCAGAAATTACATTATAAAAAATGAAATTCCACTGATTGCTTTTTACCTCCCTTTCATAACTATCCTCATCCTTCCCACTCAAACTTAGGGGATATATCAATACGTCTGTATTTTTAACAATAATGGCCGACCCATATTGTACTTCCTGCTGACTCGTACTTGTTGCGCCAACACTTTCTTTAATAGTTGAAATGGTTTTTTGATCTTCAGTACAGGCTGATGCAATAATCAAAAATAGGGCGAGTAATGGTATTGAAACGTTCTTTTTCATCTGGTTAGTTTTTTTAACATAATTTAATCTTAATGCACTTTCCAACTGCAGCATTGCATCAGGAAAGCGCATTTGTATGATTTTAGCTTCCGGCAAAAGGAGTTCCGAAGATACCAACAGCCAATTCTGCCCAGGTTAAGAATAAAAGCAATAGAATAATAACCAAAAGTATGGTTCTCGATAAACCGATTTTTACATACCTGATGACCAGTTCTATTGCTAAGCCTGTGCCTAATAATAACACTGCTGCTATCACAAAGTCTGAAAGTGTCCAGTTTACTTCTTTGGTAAACTGCATGGCTATCAATGGGATACTTAAAATTAAAGCGGTGGTAACCAGAATAATCCTGATCCTTAGTTTTGATGAGTTACCTGTTTGTTGATTTATCATGATGTATTAAATTTAAAGAATTTTATAACTATTTATGAAGTGATTTTTTAATCCCAAAATACCTGGCCACATTCCAGTCCTGCAGATTCCATGATAACCAGCCTTCTTTCTTGTAGCGTTCCTTAAAATAGCCAATACGTTCATCAAGTTGATCACTGTAAAAACCGGCGGTTTGCGGCGTTGGGACCTCCCTTTCTTGATATACTTTGGTTGGCGTGTAGTGCAGTTTCGCTCTGTTCTCATCCAGTACAGGCAATGTTTTATCAGAAAGCGAGAGCAGATAATCTGCATCTAAAGAAATTTTCTCACTTTGCGACAGGTTGTATTTTGCAATGGCAACATCCCAGTTGATGATGCTGAAAGCAAGCAGCAGCATAAACCAAATGCCTCCATTAATTTTGAAGAGATAAAATAGCGTTTTTTGTTTGGCCACTTTTATGTAAACGGTAGCCAGGCCGATGATGCAGAGCAAGGCAAATACCAAAACGCCAATCCGCTTATGGGTGAGGCCGTAAAACTCGATGTAATATCCATCTCTGATCAGAACTGAAACAATGAGAATAACATTTTGAATCATCCAGGTAAAAGCAAGTGCTTTAAGTATTTTGCTTTTGCTGTAAAAATTTAAATTCCCACGGAAGAAATAGAGAATAACAGCCATCGCCATGATGATGCTGAAAATTAACGAATTTGTGCCTTCATGTAATGCTCCAGAGAAATTACCTGCTGGTTTATAGCCAAACCAAAGTGTAGTGATATCGATGGTATTTAAGAGTAGCAGCAGGAAATTTAGTGCAACAAACATAATTATACCGATAATGTATTCGGTTTTAAGTGCCATTTTTCGTGTTAATAAACTTCCGGCAAACGTTTCTATAACCAGATACCATAGTGTTTTTTGAGTTGATCCTCGTTTGATTCTTCTTAATTGTTCACTGGCTTTTAGCTCTGCGTTTTCAATACTTTTATCAAGAAACGCCAAGAGTAAACCAGTGGTTAGCACTAATCCAAAGCAGAAATGAACGAAACGTTCAATATCCAGGTCTTTAAAAAAGAATTGAAGAATTCCTTTAAAGAAATTAAAAATGCTGGTTAAAAAAGTCTCTACGTAATGCGCAAAAAGGTCGTTGGCTGCAGCATACAGACAAGTAAAAAAGATTACTGCGATAACAGGAATGATGATATACTTGATTAATCTGAAAATAGGTTTCAGGTTAAAGTTGCCTATACTTATTTTATTCAGGTTCTTAATGAGATTAAAGGGAGTTGTGACGATCTGAAGGATCGACGCCAGCAAGGCCGAAAATACGGTTCTGATCTGCTGGTTATGACTAATCCCAACAAATACCAACAAGCTGATGTAATAAGTTGCTATAGATAAGTCTGTATTGTTCACTACTACTAAAATGGCAGCTAGAAGATGTGCCAGGCCATAAATCTTAAATTTTGTGCTTTTAATTACCTCAACATTTAAATAAGTAATAGCCAGTATAAAAATGCTGTATATTAATAAATTAAATGCCAGTCTTTCTTCCCAAAATAAGAAGCTGAACAGTAAGCCACCGAGTAAGGAGGCGAGGAGTAGGAGGTTGGATTTATTTTTCATAATTGAATGATGAAGTGTTATTTAAATAATCACGAAGGACAAGTAAAAAATGCTTAGGGGAATATTGAGCAATACGCAAATGATGGTTGCAACAATTTTCTTCCAATGTGGGGTGTGAAAAAAAAGTGCTGCAACTAAAGCCAGTAGAATTAAACTATTAATAACGAAAGCAAACAGGATATAACTTATACCTATCGCTATCAAGGAATGTTCGTTGCTTATCAGATAGGCGAGGAGCAGGAGTGTCCCAATAACGGCCGAATAAATTGAAGCCTTTTTCCCGATAAGTATAATCTGTGGTTCTAATGTATTTGTCATTTCTAAAAGTGCTTTGAATTTCAAAGTGAATAGGTAAAAAAATAGTTTATAGTTTTTTGATCATTTTTTCCAGGGCATCTAAATGTGCTTTAAAGGCTTGCTTTCCTAAAGGAGTAATCGAATAAGTGGTGCTTGTTTTGCGACCGATAAAACCCTTATGAACTTTAATAAATTCGGCTTGCTCGAGGGTATTCAGGTGGGAAGCCAAATTGCCATCAGTTAGTTCCAGCATTTGTTTTAAATCGTTGAAGCCAATTTCTGTATTCACCACAAGCATAGACATTACACCTAACCTGATTCTGCTATCGAAAATTTTATTTAAATCTGCTATCGGATTCTTCATCTTACTCGCCTCTTTCGTATTTAAAATACATCACTAATCCGTAAATAATATGAAGTACGCCAAAGCCAAATGCCCAGAACCACAAACCGTAACCCACATAAAACATGCAGATTAAGCCAAGTATTACTTCCAGATAACCGAGGTAGCGGATATCGCTAAAAGTAAATTTACTGGCATTGATAAGTGCCAGGCCATAAAAAATTAAACAGGTAGGCGCTATGATGCTATAGGTATTTGGATGATTAACGAGTAAAGCAATGATGAATAAGCCACCAGCAATTAAAGGTGTCATTAAATTAAAGAGTAAAGCCTTCGATGTTTTATCCCAAATGGGAAGATTATTTTGCTGACTTTTTCTGTAAGTAAATAAAACGCCTCCGGCGAGTGCAACAAATAATACGATTAAACCGAGTTTAACCAAGTTGAATTCTAAATCGATTTCACCTTGTACGCCATAAGCATATCCTCTTTTATCAAAAAACTTTTCAATCTCTTCGTGCGCAAAATAAGCTCCAATCAATGCAATACCACCAGCGAAAACGCCAGACAGGCCACTCAAAGAAATAAACCTGGTCGATCTATCCATCATTTGTCTGATGTCTTTTAAGGCATTTAATTGTTCTTCTTGATTGCTCATTTTGAAAGTGCTTTGTTTTTCAAAGTTAAACAAGAAATTGGTAAATGCAAATTTTATTTTTTCTGGGGGTTGATTTCACAGCTATAGAGATTACACTGATTCTTTGTTCTTTAATCGTTGCTCTTTCATCCTCGCGCTTTGCTCCTTAATCTTTGCTCTTTGATCCTTGCTCTTTCATCCTTGCTCTTTGCTCCTCAATCCTTACTCCTTAATCTTTGCTAAAACTTACAACCTATAACTTTCCACTTAAAACTTTTAACTATTTTTACGCCATGCTAAAAGCCACTGGAATAAAAAAATCGTACGGAAATCTGCAGATCCTGAAGGGGGTGAATTTCGAGGTGCAAAAGGGAGAGATTGTGAGTATTATTGGTCCTTCTGGAGCGGGAAAGAGTACTTTATTACATATTTTGGGTACGCTTGATAAACCGGATGAAGGTGATGTAGAATTGAAAGGTTCAGTAATTAGTAAGCTTTCAGGAGATTTGCTGAGCAATTTCCGCAATCAGAATATTGGCTTTGTATTTCAATTCCACCACTTATTGCCAGAGTTTAGTGCTATTGAAAATGTTTGCATTCCAGCTTTTATTGCTAAAACAAATAAGAAACAAGCAGAAACCAGGGCTTTGGAGTTACTTGATTTATTTGGACTAAAAGACAGGGCTCACCACAAGCCAAATCAGTTATCTGGTGGCGAGCAGCAAAGAATTGCGATAGCAAGGGCACTGATTAACAATCCATCTATTATTTTGGCCGATGAACCGTCTGGAAATCTGGATTCAGAGAATGCATCAGCTTTGCATCAACTATTTGTGACTTTGAGAGATAATTTCCAGCAAACATTTGTAATTGTTACGCATAATGAACACCTGGCCAAAACAAGCGATCGGGTAGTAACGATGAAAGACGGTTTAATAGTACAATAGGTAAGATTACAGAGGTTTTTGCAGTTCTAAGAAATAGGAAAGACATTCATTCAATCACTCAATCACTCAATCATTCAATCATTCAAAATTCACTCATTCAATTACTAAATCTTGAAAATACTTATTACAGGAGGCAACAGTGCTAAAGCATTGAAGCTGATGAAAGCCTTTCCCAGCCACTTCGTTTTACTGGCAGATTATGGTGATGTGCCGAGCGTAATCACCGAAAATTATGCCTTTTCATCTCTTGGGATACTAAATAAGGAAAGCATTGCCCATATTTTATTAAATTTTTGTATCACAGAAGCAATTGATAGTATCATTCCATTGCACGATTACGAGCTGGAACCCTTGGCCAAATCTGCAGTGTTATTTGGAGAATATGGTATTCAGGTACTTACGCCACAGCCAGAATTAATTGATTCTTATCTTTCGAAAGAAAAAAATACATTTAAAAACTTTGCCGTATTCATTCATGGAGAATGCATTTTCGCTAGCGGAGGTGAAATCTTTATCAGGCGCGAAGAAGAATGGAGTGGTGTTTTTGGTTACAACTTACCTGATGATGAGTTAAAACTTTTTACCGTTTAAGAGCATATGGAGATTTTTCAGTTATTAAAGAATAAGCAAGCTGTAATTTTCGAGTTAGATAATGTCTTATTTCCGGAGAAAGATTACCTGTTGCAAGTTTATTATCTTTTTGCACAATTTATTGAATATGCAGAGCAGAAGGAGGCCCAGCCAATTGTAGCATTTATGCGTTCAGCGTATGAGCAATCTGGTTCGGATGGGTTATTTGAAAAGACAGCAGCTCAATTCAAAATCGATCCAAAATATCAATATAACTTCGATTTATTGCATCAGAATGCCAGATTGCCATTAAAGCTTTTGCTTTTTCAGGAAATGCTCAAATTTCTTCAGGAACTGGTTGTAAACCGAATAAAAATCTTCATTGTTACGGCTGGAAATCCTGAACAACAACTCAATAAAATTAAACAAACGGAATGGAATGGGTTGGAACAATATCTAACCGTTTATTTTGCAGACGAATTGAAACAAACCAAGGCAGAGATTTTCCAGAACGTACTTAGCATTAATAATATATCTGCTGAACAAGCATTGGTAATCGGTGCAAATAATTTCGACGAAGCACAATCCAGATTAAGTAATTTACCGTATATTGAGTCACTAAAAATTTACAAATAAACTATGTTGAAAAAAGTTAGCGCACAAAATCTTTTTTGGTGTTTTTTACTGGTATCGGTTGGATTAATTACCTCTTGTAAAAAGGATTCTCCAGGCGAGGATACTCAATCTACCGTGCCAGATAAGAATAATTTACAAACGCCAACGACCAACCGTGATTTTTTAACACGGGATTCGATTTTTCTTTATGCCAAGCAAACCTATTTCTGGAATGTAGGAATGCCGGCTTACGATGATTTTAATCCCCGAAAATACAGTAACAATAATCAGGTTTTAGCTGCGCTAAAGGCATTGCCAAGCACGGGCGGTAAAGATAAATATTCTTTTATTGATGACGGTAGTGTTGCCAGCCAATTAGGTGGCGTAAGCGGCGACTACGGATTTTCTGCTAATTATGATAATGGGGACCTTCTACGTGTAAAATATGTTTATCCGGGATCTCCGGCAGCACTTGCAGGTTTAAAGAGGGGAAATATAATTACCATGGTAAACGGACGCTCAACTTCGAGATCCAGCCAGGCCAATATTGATAATTTAAATGATGGTATTTTTGGTAATAATCCAACAATTGCGCTAGCCATTACCAAAACCGATAATACGGTTCAAAATTTAGTAGTAGCCAGGGGATCGTATAATATTAATCCAATTTTATTCAGCAATACTTATACTGTAGGTGCTAAAAAGATTGGTTATATTGTGTTTAATAGTTTCACAACTAACGCTGTTCCGTTACTGGATGCGGCATTCAGCAAATTTGCAACGGATGGTGTTACCGAACTGGTTGTAGATTTGCGATATAATGGCGGTGGTTCTGTTGCAACATCTGAAGCGTTTACCAATTTGATTGCACCTTCTTCTCAAAACGGGAAAGTGATGTACACTACTTATTGGACCAAAACCATGCAGGATAAGCAAGCTACGATACTTCAGAATCAAAAGTTTTACGATACCAATTCAAGCGGAGTTAAAACTTTATTTTCGATGTTTGATTATGATTATAAGCCAACAGCAGCTGCCGGAAACCAGGAATTCTTTAAAAAGAGGGGATCACTTAATGGCTTAACAAGGGTTTATTTTTTGGTAACAAGCGGCACGGCTTCAGCTAGCGAATTACTGATCAACAACTTGAAACCAGTAATGGATGTGAAGTTAATTGGGCGTAAAACGTATGGGAAACCAGTTGGTTTCTTTTCGCTGCGTATAGATAAAAATGATTTATATATTCCTCAGTTCCAGACCAAAAATTCTGCAGATTTTGGTGATTATTTCGATGGGATGGCGGTAGATAAAGATCTTTCAGATGACTTAACAACTGATTTCGGCGATCCGGCTGAAAGCCTGCTTGCGCAAGCCCTTAATTATTCTGCTACAGGCCGTTTCACGTCATTTACAAAGGAAAATGCTTTAAGTAGTACTAACGGGGTTTCCAGGGTGCAGATTGATCAGGTAAACGAGAAATTAGATCACGAATTTAAAGGAATGGTAGAAACCAGGAAGCCGATTCTTAAATAATAATCTTAAAACCATTGACACACAGCCGGAAATAATTATTTAAGACTTTTTTTTGCTAAATATTACATTAAAAGCACTTTTAAGCTTGTTTTTTCTGCTAAAAATTAATAAGCTTGTTTAAGATTATTAGTTAGAAGCAGATTATGTCAATAGAAATTATAGCGAAAGAACATATAGAATATTTAAATATTATCAATGCCGGAGAAGATCACACTACCAACCTGAAAACAAAACTTGATGAAGCCCAGCGACTTGGAAATGAATTTAAATCAAAAGCTGTGATCACATTTAATACTACAATAGGTCCGAAACGTGTAGATACCACTGTTTGGGCCGTAACAGAAAAATATATTCAACTTAAAAACAACATCCATATTCCACTTACTAGCCTGATCGATATCGAGTTTTAGGTTGCTTTTTAAGGAAATAAATCATCCCGCATTTATTAACCTTAACCTAAAATGAATGAGTACGCTCCACAAAATCGCTTTAACTTTTATAAAGTCTATTGGTCCTGTCAATGCAAAAAACTTATTGGCTTATTGCGGAAGTGCCGAAGCGGTATTTTCAGCCAACAGGAAACAGTTATTACAAATTCCAGGAATAGGGGATAAAACGATTGATGCAATTTTAAATACAGATGCCTTAAAAAGAGCAGCGGAAGAACTCATATTTGTAGAAAAGCATGGAATAGAAGTTTTATTTTTCTCTGATGATAACTATCCCAGGAGATTAAAACATTGTGTTGATTCGCCAATTTTACTTTATTTTAAAGGCAAAGCTGATCTTAATCATCCACGCATCATCAGTGTAGTGGGTACAAGAAATGCAACTGATTACGGAAGGAATATTTGTAAACAACTTGGTGAAGTGCTATCTGCTTATAACGTTTTAGTGGTTAGTGGTTTAGCTTATGGAATTGACGTTACTGCTCATAAAGAATGCATTGCAAATGAGATCACCACTGTTGGTGTGCTGGGCCATGGCTTAGACCGGCTTTACCCACAGATTCATAAAACCGTTTCACAGAAAATGGTATTAAATGGTGGCCTGCTTTCCGAATTTCCAACGTTAACAAATCCTGATCGGCAAAATTTTCCTCAGCGAAACCGGATCATTGCCGGTATTGCAGATGCAACCATTGTGGTGGAGGCATCTATCAAAGGAGGTGCACTGATTACCGCCGAAATCGCAAATTCTTATAATAAAGATGTTTATGCTTTTCCGGGGAGAACAAATGATGTTTTCTCTGAAGGATGCAACTTCCTCATTAAAACAAACCGTGCCGGATTAATTAACCATGCAAATGATTTAATTTATTACCTGGGTTGGGATAACGAGGTGAAGGAGAAGAAAAAAAATGCACAGACTACGCTGAAACTAAACCTTACAGTAAATGAACAGAAAGTAGTAGATCTTCTGCAGTCTGGTCAGCTGGCAATTGATGAAATATGTGTTCACTTAAATATCCAGCAAAGTAAATTAGCAATCGTTTTACTTACTTTAGAAATGCAGGGCATTATTGTTTCTTTGCCGGGTAAGGTTTATAAGTTGTTATAAGAGATGCGGTTAGTTTTGGTCAATTGAAATGCTATAATATAACTTGAATGGTTTTTCCTTCCATCATTTCCTATGCCCGGTGGAAGAATAGAAATAGCAGGCCAATCGCTAGATGAGAAAAATATTTTTTCTGCGCGCTTCCTCCTACAGGAAAAAGAGGCTGACAGGAGGGTCAGGATTCCGGTTGTATATTGGGATGAACTATCTCTCGCAGGTGATTTGATGAAGATTTTCAGCATAATTTACCGCTGGAATTTATTAAAATCAAAAATCATAATTACATTTCACCCAATAATCAATCTAGAATGCCTATCATTTTTATAGAATATGCAATAAAATTCTATTTAATATGAATTTTCAAAATTATATTTCAAATAAAACATTAGTGATAAAATACTTAATGCCTTTGCTTAATTTTGTATCATGTGGTATAATAATATTTTAGAAACTATCGGCAACACGCCTTTGGTAAAATTAAATACAATAACGAAAAACGTTCCGGGTACAATTTTAGCCAAAATAGAAACTACCAATCCAGGCAATTCTATCAAAGATCGCATGGCGATTAAAATGATCGAAGATGCAGAGAAGAGTGGAAAGTTAAAACCAGGTGGAACCATTATTGAAGGAACATCCGGAAATACAGGAATGGGGTTGGCTATGGCTGCCATTGTTAAAGGCTACAAATGTATTTTCACCACAACAGATAAACAATCTAAAGAAAAGGTTGATGCCTTACGCGCCTTTGGTGCCGAAGTAATTGTTTGTCCTACAAACGTTGAACCAGAAGATCCACGTTCTTATTATTCTGTTTCTTCTCGCTTGGAAAGGGAAGTTCCAAATTCCTGGAAACCAAATCAGTATGATAATTTAGCCAATTCACAGGCACATTATGAGCAAACCGGACCTGAGATCTGGGAGCAGACCGAAGGTAAAATAACACACCTTGTTGTTGGTGTTGGTACCGGCGGAACCATCTCAGGCACAGGTAAATATTTAAAGGAAAAAAATCCAAATATTAAAATTTGGGGGATTGATACTTATGGGTCAGTTTTTAAAAAATATAAGGAAACAGGCATTTTCGATAAAGATGAAATTTATCCATATATCACCGAAGGAATTGGCGAGGATTTTTTACCAGCCAACGTAAACTTTGATGTGATCGACTTATTTGAAAAAGTAACGGATAAAGATGCCGCCCTAATGACACGTGATATCGCCCGTAAGGAAGGTATTTTTGTTGGAAATTCAGCTGGAGCAGCAATTGGTGGGTTAATTCAGTTGAAAGATCAGTTAAAGCCTGAAGATATTGTGGTGGTTATTTTTCATGATCATGGAAGCCGGTACATGGGCAAAATGTATAATGAAGATTGGTTACGCGAACGTGGATTTTTGCAGGATGAAAAACTAACTGCAAAATCGATTTTAGCTAAAAAAGAAGCCACTGAAATTGTAACACTTGATGCTACGAAATCTGTTTTAGAAGCGATTAACACGATTAAATCAATGAATATTTCTCAAATTCCAGTTACGCAACAAGGAATGATTGTTGGGAAAATTGCCGAAAGTGAGATTTTAACGGCTTTGCTGGAGAATCCGGGTTTAAAGTCTGCACAAATATCAGAAATCATGACAGCTACCTTCCCATTTGTTGATTTGAATACCTCTATCGATAAAATTTCATCGCTGATTAACAGAGAGAACTCTGCCGTATTGGTTGAAGATGAATCTGGTAAAATTGAGATTATTACGCAGTACGATATTATTAATGCGATATCTGGATAGGAGAACTGCTTAATTGCAACCACTCGGTGTGGGTGAAATTAAAATCACTAAGGCTGTATCAGAGTCTCGAAATTTCATGCTGAGCCTGTCGAAGAGATTTGTAAAGATTTCTTCACTATTCTTCGACAAACTCAGCGTGATAGATTTCAATATGAGTTACATTTATGATACAGCTTCATACTTTAGCATAGAAGGTGATCTGCCAAACTTTTTCTTAAATGCGTTGGAGAAGTGCGCTAAACTTTCAAAACCCAGGCTCAAGTAAATGATCGAAGGCTTTTGGTGCTTCGTTTCGATGAGATGTTTTGCTTCGTTTAATCGCTTCTCTTGCAACCAACGACGTGGTGGTAAGTCAAAAGTTTTCTTAAAATCGCGTTTAAAAGCTGCCAGGCTGCGGCCGGTAAGCACTGCAAATTTTTCGACTGGGATATTGAATTGAAAGTTGTTGCGCATGAACTTTTCCAGGTCTATTTTGTAAGGTTCTGAAAAATCAAATAAAAGGTTTCGCAGTTCTGGTAGCGCAAGTAAAAGTAATTTTATTCCTTCTTTCAGTTTCATTATTCCCATTTTATCTGTCATACTTGCGCCTGAACTCCTGGCGTAGGGCACAATAGATTGAAAATATCCTTCGAGATATTCGTTAGTTGGAATGAGGAGGTTTGACGGTCCGATATATTTCTGGTTCGGTTCAATATTTTCTTCCAATACGATTTTCCTTAATACATCCTCCTGCAGAGATATTACAATGGTTTCGTAATTCGCCCCAGATACAGGTGTTTTAATCAGCTTACCCAATTGATTTTTGCCAATCAACAACATTTCTCCTCCAGTCATCGAAATATTTTGTGTCGATGTTTCCAAAGTCAAATCTCCGGAAACCT
The DNA here is from genome assembly GCF_034045265.1 of Pedobacter sp. CFBP9032. Lineage (NCBI taxonomy): Bacteria > Pseudomonadati > Bacteroidota > Sphingobacteriia > Sphingobacteriales > Sphingobacteriaceae > Pedobacter > Pedobacter sp. CFBP9032. The sequence goes on from NZ_JAXCWE010000012.1 coordinate 175,875, forward strand.
GCAGTATTAGCGTATGGTGATTCCATAAACATACCTTCTCTTTCCGCTCAGCTGAGAGATAAGAATAAAAGATTACACCAGGTAGGATTTCTGCAGGGCTTGTCATGATTACCGTTGTAAATAAGTTTCGCCACGGATAGCGCCAACTGCAAATGTAGTGTTTAACGTGTTCATTTCTTCCGGTGTAAATACAATATCTAAAGCTTCCATGTTTTCTGGCAAGCGCGACCTACGACTCATGCTCACAAGTGGCATAATTTCATCGCCCTGTTCTTTCACCCACGCAATAGCAAGTTGCGTCGGACTAATGCCCTTTTTGCCTGCCATTTGTTTTAAAAATTCAACTTTTTCCAGATTATGCATGAGGTTATCACCTTGGAAACGGGAGAAATGGTTGCGGTAATCATTTTCATTAAGTGGTGCTTTCAATTCGCCAGTTAATAAACCTTCGGCTGTATTTGCAAAAGCCACTACTGTAATATCTAATTCTTTTGCAACCGGGAGCAATTCCCTTTCTATCTGTCGGTCGGCAAGTGAATAGCCAATTTCCAGCGCGCTGATTGGATAAATGCTGTTGGCCTGACGCAATTGCTCAGCCGTAATCTCGGATACGCCAATGTATCTGACTTTTCCTTCTTTAACCAAATCTGCAACTGTGCCAATAATATCCTCAACGGGAACACTGTTGTCCATTCGGCAGGGCTGGTAAAGGTCGATAGTCTCAATACCCAGTCGGGTAAGGGAGTAGTTGATAAAGTTCTTAATCGCAATAGGGCGCAAATCTATTCCTAATGCCTGGCCGTTATGAAAAATAGCACCGAACTTTACACTAACGAAGGCATCGTCTCGACGCCCTTTAATTGCTTTCCCTATCAGCAACTCGTTGTGACCTGCACCATAAAAGTCTCCTGTATTCAGGAAATTGATTCCCAAATCCAAAGCTTCATTAATTGTTGCAATACTTTCTTTTTTATCAGGTGTAGAACCACCCCAGATAGAAGACATGCGCATACAGCCTAAACCAAGTTTGGAAACTAGCGGGCCGTTCTTACCCAATTGAATTTTTCTAATGTTTTTCATCTCACAAAGATCAGTTATCAAAGTCAATAGTGGTTTTCTGTACGGCTCAAATAAGTTGTATGCATGGCTCATTTAGATTTGATTCTGATCGGTCTAATCTACTCTTTACGCAAAACGCCCAGGTAAAAAATATTACCCGGGCGCTCTGTTTAGCTTCAGCCTTTAAGCTTTTCTACTTTTGCCTTTGCGCTTAGTCTGTCAGCTTTATGCTTTCGTCTTTCAGCTTTGTTCTTTCTGCTTTGATCTTTCAGCTTTGGTCTTTCTACTTTAGTCTTTCTGCTTTCGTCTTTCAGCTTTGTTCTTCCTGCTTTGATCTTCCTGCTTTAGTCTCTTAATGGCTTGGCGCATCAGCATTCACACGCTTAATTTGCGCACCTAAGGCACGTAAACGCGTATCAATATCCTGATAACCACGCTCAATCTGTTCGATATTATAAATGGTAGATTTACCTTCAGCAGATAAAGCCGCAATTAACAATGAAACGCCTGCTCTAATGTCAGGAGAGGTCATACTGATTCCACGCAGTTTATATTTTTTGTCGATACCATTTACCGTTGCACGGTGTGGATCGCAAAGGATAATCTGCGCACCCATGTCGATTAATTTATCAACGAAGAATAAACGACTTTCGAACATTTTCTGGTGAATTAATACGTTTCCTTTCGCTTGTGTGGCTACTACCAAAACGATACTCAACAAATCAGGCGTAAAACCTGGCCATGGAGAATCGGCAATGGTTAAAATAGAACCATCAATAAACGTGTCAATTTCATAGTGTTTTTGAGATGGAACATAAATATCATCACCTCTTCGTTCCAATTTAATTCCTAATTTTTTAAATACTTCAGGAATTACACCCAGCTCGTCATAACAAACATTTTTAATGGTGATTTCCGATTCTGTCATGGCTGCCATACCAATGAAAGATCCGATTTCAATCATATCAGGCAACATTCTGTGTGATGTACCACCTAAAACTTTAACCCCTTCAATGGTTAATAAATTCGAACCAATACCTGTAATTTTTGCACCCATGCGATTTAGCATTTTACAAAGTTGCTGTAAATATGGTTCGCAGGCGGCGTTGTAAATGGTGGTTGTTCCTTTAGCTAAAACGGCAGCCATTACAATGTTTGCAGTGCCGGTTACAGATGCTTCATCTAGCAGGATATACGCACCTTGTAAGTTTGTCGCGTCAACATTAAAAAATGCTTTCTTGCTATCGTAAACGAACTTTGCGCCTAATTTTTCGAAACCAATAAAGTGCGTATCCAGTCTTCTACGGCCGATTTTATCACCTCCAGGTTTAGGAATAGCCGCTCTGCCAAAGCGAGCTAAAAGTGGACCAACAATCATAATTGAACCCCGTAATCCTCCGCCTTTGGCTTTGAAAATGTCAGATTCAAAGAAATTTAAGTCAATGTTTTTAGCCTCGAAAGTGTAAGTGTCTTTATCAATTCGCTCCACAACAACACCTAGGTCGCCCAACAATTCAATCAGTTTATTTACATCTTTAATATCTGGAATATTGCTGATGGTTACCTTTTCTTCTGTAAGTAACACTGCTGATAAAATTTGCAAAGCTTCGTTTTTGGCACCCTGAGGAGTAATTTCGCCTTTTAATTTAATGCCGCCAGTGATCTCAAATGCGTTCATATATTTTTTTTGTAGTGAGTATCTAGTGTTTAATGTTAAGTAGTATCGGGTATTGAGTAGTGAGTATCAAGCAGTAAGTTAGGTTAACCATTTTTACCTTCTGACTTCTACCTTTTTACCTTTCTCCTTAATATTTAGGTTTATTATTACTTCTTCCGCGATTGTTGTTGTTATTAGTATTATTTTGTCGGTTTTTTCCGTTGTTATTATTGGTGTTGTTGCTTCTGCCACGGTTATTATTGTTGTTATTCTGGCGTGGATTTGGCGCCCTGAATTCGACCTTAGCTAAATTAACTCCCTCATCAAGAGATAATAAACCACCTGAAAGATATTTTAGATCTTTAATAATCGTTTCATCAGAAACATTATCCTTATTCCAGGTTACATAGGCCATTTTCATAAAGTTTGCAATTCCCTGAACCATTACTTTTCTACGGTCCGGATCTTGTTCTCCCATGGCTTTTTCAATCAGTCCCTCAACCGTTTTGCCATAATGTTTATAAGTAATCCGTCGTTGAGGATAAGCCAAAGGCTCAGGTTTAACGTAAGCATTTTCAATTAATGGCTTAGGATATGGACTATCTACATCAATCTGATAGCCAGAAATAATGTGTAAGTGATCCCAAAGCTTGTGTTTGAAATCGGCAACATCACGTAAATGCGGTTGCAGGAAGCCCATCAGGTCAATTACGGCCTGGGCATATTTATTACGTTCTTCAATAGTTGGTAACTCACAAATGTATTTTACCATATTTTGAACATTACGGCCATATTCAGATAATATCAAATGGCTTCGAGTAGTATTATAATCAAAATTCATGTACAGATAATTTAATGGATAAATCTTCCGGCGATACGAATTATGAAATAACCAGAGGAGATGAGGTTATGAATTCACCGAAATGTCTATTGCCGGACTTTCGTTTTATATAGGATCAAATATAGTTAAATTTAGTATTCCGTTAGTAAGATTCATGATTTTATTTAAAACGTCGAAGTTTTGTAGTAGATAGAGATTTTCGCTACACGCAGTATAACTGGCGGGAATAGGTTGGGAATCCTTCATTTCGTTATGAATGGCAGGCTGTAGAATTAGGATGGTAAATCCACTGCATAAGAAATGTTGATAGAAAATTTCCGTTTACACTTTGTTTCCGTGTATTCTGTGTTTCCGTGGCAAAAAATATCATTCCTCATTACACCCTGCAATGCCCTTTGAGCTTGATTGAGTATTTGTATTAATGACGGTTTATTTCGGACTAACTGATTTGGAATAGGTTCTTAACACATAAGTTTTGTGGATTTCTCAGCTTCGGTCGAAAAGATTATTTTTTTAAACCCCACTGACAACTTCCATATATTCTCTGTTTCCGTGGCAAATATTACATCTCATCACTATTCTTCGGATAATCAAAGAAAATCATTTCCCCGGTTCCCTTACTTACCATTGTCCATGACTCAAAAGGGAAAGAAATCAGTACCATTCCAGCGGTAGGAATATTATAAAGATCAGCATCGCTCAACGCATTGGCCAGATCTGTAAAACCTGGATTATGACCAAACATGATAACAGTATTTGCTTCATTATTTAAACTGTTAATTATGCGAAGCAATGTTTTGGAGTCTGCTTCATAAATTGCTTCTTCGAACTGGATCTGCTCAGTTTTATAAGCTTCTGCAAAATATTTAGCGGTTGTTTTTGCACGTTTCGCCGGACTGCTCACCATTAAATCAAACTTAAAACCCTTGTTAAGTAAACGCCCGGCCATTTCCGGTGCATTCTCTTTTCCGCGTTTATTTAATGGCCTATCAAAATCTTTTAAATCTAAATTTCCCCAGTCCGATTTACCGTGCCGAACCAATAGTAATTGCTTAGCCATTTAAGTTGTCTTTAATTTTATTTACAATAGTTTGTGGCTCAATTAAGTCCATACAATTTTCAACACCACACCTACACGGTTTGTTTCCATAAATTGAATTCGGCCTTGACGGGTGGTCGACCTGTACGCAATTATCCTCTGATTGACCGTAACCTAAAAAACCTGCATAAGGATGCGTTGGCCCCCAAACTGAAACCACGGGTATACCCATCAGGGAGGACATGTGCATTCCAGAAGAATCCATGCTTAACATGATATCAAGATTGGAGATGATGGCAAGCTCTTCTGTAAGGTCGAAATTTCCAATTAAGTTGTGGGTGTGTGCATAACTATTCGCCCAGTTTTCAGCAATGGCTTGTTCTGATTTTCCACCTCCAAAAATAAAAAGTTCGAAATCCATTGAACTCAAAGAAGCAATTACCTGTTCCATTTTTTCTAAAGGATAAACCTTATAAAGGTGCTGTGCGAAAGGGGAGATGCCTATTTTTTTTACTGACAGCTGGTTAAATAATTTAGTCGCTTTTGAAGGTAATTTCTGAGAATTTTGCTTTAACAGATGACTCAAATGAAGGGTAAAGCCTAAATTCCGAAAAACATCCGCGTAACGCTCAACAGTTTGGCGAAGTGGTTTAAAGATTTTGTTTTCTGAACGGGTCAGTGCTTTTTTCTCTGCTCTACCCTTATCGAGGCGTTTAATTTTTACACCTGTTAAGCGAAAGAAAGTGCAAACCGTACGACTGCGTAAATTATCATGCAAATCGGCAATTGCAGTTGGCTGATATTTGCGCAGTTCCTGGTAAAGCTTATACAACCCGATAATACCTTTGTGAATGATTTTGGGTTGAATGGCATGGAAAACTACATTTGGAATGTCGTTGAAGAAGGGCTTAAACGCCTCGCGACTTACCATAACAATCTCTTTTTTTGGATTTTGCGCAACAAATTCTTTTAAAACCGAGGCCACCATCGCCACATCGCCCATTGCCGAAAAACGTAAAACGATAATTGTATTTTTAGATGGCATTGGGTTTTGTAGTGTTGAGTGGTAGGTGTGGGGTGGTAAGTAGAGAGTTGTAAGTAATAAGTATTAAGTAGCGAGTATCAAGTAGTAAGTATCAAGATAGGGCGGTTTATATGGCTTTCTGCTTTAGGCTTTTCGCTTTTTGCTCCCTAGTATCAAGTAGTAAGTATCAAGTATCAAGATAGGGCGTTTTACCTGGCTTTCTGCTTTTAGCTTTAATCTTTTAGCTTTTATCTTTTCGCTTTAATCTTTCTGCTTTCTGCTTTAATCCTTCTTGTACAACACCGGGTTTAAACTTGGATCGTTATACATTTTCATTTGTTTATACACTTTCATGTACTTTTTTCCAGCTTCGATATCCACTAAGAGCTCATCGATACTGGTGGAAAGGTCATCGCGTTGCGACAATAAAATATTCAATTTAGTTCCGCATTGCTCACGGTGCGCTGCTGAAGCGGTTTCGCGCTCCGCCTCTTCCTTCATATGATAAATTTTCAAAGCTAAAATTGAAAGTCTGTCAATTGCCCACGCCGGACTTTCCGTGTTAATTCTGGCATCAGGTAAAGCCACTATTCCCTGATATAAATTCAAGAAATAACCATCTATAAACTCCACCATATCGGTACGGACCTGGTTTTGGGCATCGATGCGTCTTTTCCAGCTTAAACCTTCCACCGGGTCGATGTTTGGATTACGAACCACATCTTCCATATGCCATTGCGCCGTGTCGATCCAGTTTTTAATGTATAAAAGGTGTTCTAAACTTTCGGCATCGTACAGGTTGTTTACAGGTTGGTCGATATCATCAAATTGGTGATAATCTGTAATTACTTCATTAAATATGCGGTTGGCAATTTCACTGATCATGAGGCAAAGATATTAAAAGATTTCCTTCGGGTAAATTACATAGGTTTTTTTCCTGCGGGTTGATGCCTTCGGATTGATACCTTCGGGTTGATTACACAGATATATGGATTACACAGATAAAAGGATTATAATAACTGAGATTTATTTTCTAACCCACACTAACCGATTCTAACCCATACTAACCTTTTCTAACCGCTAACCCACACCATCTTTACTACACAGATAAAAGGATTATAATAACTGAGATTTCATTTTCTAACCCATACTAACCCTTCTAACCCATGCTAACCTTTTCTAACCGATACTACTCTTTTCTAACCCACACTAAACTTTTCTAACCCCTCTACCCATACTAACCTTTTTCACCGCCTAACCTAACCCTTCTTCCTGCCAAAATACGCCGTTATCTCGGCTAGAGAAAAAGCGTTCAGACATTTATCAGCGCTTAAACCACCCTTTCTGGCTACCAATACGCCAAATCGTGTATCATGGAAACCATCTGTCCTGTGTGCATCCGGATTAATGGAAAGCAATACGCCTTTTTCTAATGCATAGCGGTGCCAGCGCCAATCTAAATCTAAACGTAATGGGTTTGCGTTAATCTCAATTACTACACCGTTAGCGGCACAGGCATCTATAATTTTCTTATAATCGATGGGGTAACCTGCGCGACTGAGCAATAATCTGCCTGTCGGGTGGCCCAAAATAGTGGTATGTGGATTTTCAATCGCCTTTAATAAGCGGTTAGTAGCTTTAGCTTCGTCCATTCTTAAATTGCTGTGCACAGATGCCACCACAAAATCGAATGTTTTTAGAATCTCTTCCGAATAATCTAGAGAACCATCGCTTAAAATGTCACTTTCAATGCCCTTAAAAATTTTAAAAGGGGCTAGTTTTTTGTTCAGTTCGTCAATTTCCTGCTGTTGACCAAATACCCGTTGCTCATTTAATCCCTTAGCGTAAACAGCTGTTTTGGAGTGGTCGCAAATTCCGAAATATTCCAAGTTTAATACCTCCTTACAATACAGGGCCATTTGCTCCAAAGTATGCACGCCATCGCTCCAGGTAGAGTGATTGTGCAAGCTGCCTTTTAAATCTTCGTTGGTAATTAAAACAGGTAATTGATTGGTTTTAGCAAGTTCAATAATATCTACATCTTCACGTAGTTCAGGTTCAATAAATGCTAATCCAGCCTTGCTGTAAATTTCATTTTCGTTTGCAAATGGTCCTTTACCAGCAAGCTGAAGTACTTTTTCTACATGATCACTATTTCCGGTTTGTTTAAACCATTCCAGATAAAAGTCTGCTTTGTCTGCGACGAAAATTTTCACTCTTAAACCTGATTCAGTGGTAGCAAAAAAGGCATCTTCGCCCGCAATGAGCGATAGGGAATTAAATAAAGGTAAATTCTCCTGTACATTTTCCATATTTTCTGCGCCAATTACAAATTCGAGTTCATCTATAATCTCGCAGGCACGACGATATTGTCCGGCAAAACCCAAAGAAGAATGATTGTCTACCGTAATCAGCCATTCAGAAATTTGAGCAAACAAGCTATTGGCAAAGCCTTCTACTTTTGCGTACAGGAATCGCCCGTTTGCAGCAAGTTTAAATTCAATGGCATTTTTTATCTCTTCCTGCGTTTTTAAGCCGAAGCCTTTTGCCTCAATCAGGCGGTTTTCGTTGCAGGCATAATAGAGTTCTCCAATGCTTTCAATTCCGAGTACTCGCCAGATAATGAGAATTTTCTTAGGACCAATCCCTTTAATGCCCAGCATTTCGATAATACCATCTGGCGTTTGGCCAATAATTTCCTTCAGTTCTTTAAGTTCACCGGTTTGAAGCAGTTCGATGATTTTTGAGGCCAAACCTTTACCAATCCCTTCTATTTTATCAATATCTTCGATCGGCTTATCTTTCAAAGCAAAAGGTAATTTGTCTACTTTAAAATAAGCATTGGCAATTGATTTTATTTTGAAGGGATTCTCTTCATGCAGTTCCATTAACTGCGATAGAAACCGTAAAGTACGGGCGATGGTCTTGTTTTCCATAAAGTGTAAAATTAGAAAATAAAGCGTAAAACTGATGCGGGAGCCAATTTTTCAAACAGCAGTAATGAAGGTATTGTTGCACAGACTTAAACTGGTAAGTCCATCATTCGGGCCGTAACCCTTGGTTTGAGATGTTAAATAATAGGCTTATCTACTGGCTGATGCACTGAAAAATGATTCCATTTTAAATCTGCATTTCACTTCGCATAAGCAAACCTACTTGCGAGACGGGAAAATTATCTCCATTTTGCGATCCCTAATTTGAAATTATGAAACGATATTTATTTATCATGCTGGCTATAGCTCTTAGTACAACCGCATTTTCCCAATCCATGAAACCTGTTTTTATACAGGATAGCCTAAAGCTGATTTCTTCTCAATTCGAGTTTACGGAAGGTGCGTCTGTAGATAAACAAGGGAATATTTTTTTTACGGATCAACCGAATGATCAGATCTGGAAATATGACACGGCAGGTAAATTAAGCTTATTTATGGACAAATCGGGAAGGGCAAACGGAACCTATTTTGATAAAAAAGGCAACCTAATTGTATGTGCAGATGAACAAAATGAAATCTGGTCTATCAGTATGAATAAAAAAATAAAGGTTTTATTCTCCACTTATGAGGGGAAAAAAGTAAACGGACCTAATGATCTCTGGATAGATGCAAAAGGTGGTATTTATTTCACCGATCCTTATTATCAGCGTAATTACTGGATAAGAAAAGCTTCGGCACTTAACGGCGAAAAGGTGTATTATCTTCCGAAAGGGAAAAAGACCGCAAAAATAGTTGCTGATAAAATGGTCCGGCCGAATGGTATTGTTGGAACACCGGATGGGAGGTATTTGTATGTTGCCGATCGACAAGCTGATGTTACTTATCGTTATGACATTAATAGCGATGCATCTTTAAGTAACCAAACACTTCTTTTTAAGCAGGGATCAGACGGGATGACATTGGATATTGATGGAAACATCTACATTACCGGAAAAGGTGTTGATATCTATAAACCAAATGGAGAGAAAATTAGCCATATTGATGTTCCTGAAGATTGGTGTGGAAATATTTGCTTTGGCGGACCAAATCGTGATACACTTTTTATTACCGCTTCGAAGTCGCTCTATAGTATTAAAACGACAACTAAAGGTGTTGAATAACAGTAGCTTAAGTTTCTTTATAGCTTCTATTCATGCTGAATGCTAAAAATGAACTGATTTTTTTTTTGTTCACTTTATTCATACGCCTAAAATATAAAAGTGATTATCTAGTTTTGGGCTCCTACTTATAGGGATAGACAACTAAAAAAAGCCCTTTCAGGATTGAAGGGCTTTTTCTTTTTTATCCGTTTTATCAGACAAAGTACAGCACAGATGTTATACAGATTCTCACAGATTTTAGTTAGAAAGGGTGAGATGTGTAGAATACTGTGCAATAAGTTTACAGTTTTCGATCATAATGGATGTGCCAGGTTAAATTAACATTGGCCTGAGCTAGCTTTGTGGCATATCTCCTCAAAATGAAAAGGTTATCATTTCTATTCTTGCTTGTATTAATTTCTGTAAAGCTAAGCGCACAGCAAAATTCGAATGTTTTAGCTGCTAAAGTAATTTATAATGCGGTTTACAATCAGGAAAAAGGGATAAAAATTTATCCAAAACTGCAGGACCTTCTCAATACAAATGCAGATTTATTGGTTAATACCTGTTTTTACCTCGAAAATGGGAAGGAGTTAAAAAACTTCTACAATCTTTATTGTTGCGAAAGTGGGAAAGTATTTGCAGCAAATCAGCAACATGCTCCCGAAAATCGATCGTCGGCAGACCAGGTATTCATCTTCATTCCTTATGCACAGCTCAACCTAAGTAAGCGGAAAGTGCATAAAGTTAAATTTGCCTTAAATGCTTTGAGGGATAATCAGTTAGCAAAATCGAGCAAATTCTACCATAGCATTATCAATATGCTTTAGCCAATGGCGATTTCGTTAATGTTGCAGTTGAACGGGTAACTACAGGATGGCTTGAATGATAACTTTGTGCATATTTGAATGCTACAATGTTTTTAGATGGCGCTAACCAAATTTTAAGAACGACGTTTATCTATCATGATTACGCGTTTACATGCCATTTAAATGCTGCGCTAACCTTTATAAACTGATGAAATGCCCATGAACGTGATGAGAATATTTTTTATCAATATTTTGATGATGCTATCTTTTAATGCATCATTTGCACAACAAACCAGCTTTAAATTTGACTTTGGTTTGGGTAAAACGGCAAAAAATTCTATCCGCATCCTTCCAGAAACCCGGTTTGAAGATGGCAAAAAATATGGCTTCGATTTCGGTTCTAATGTGGTGGCGGTAAATCATGTGGGGAAAAATGCCTTGACACGAGATGGAGTAAAAAGCGAAAAACCCTTTTACTTTTCAGTTGCAGTTCCTGAAGGAAATTACCTGGTTACGGTAACTTTAGGCGATAAGAAAGAACCGACCTCAACCACTGTAAAAGCCGAATCGCGTAGATTAATGTTAGAAAATGTGATAACGAAAGGTGGTCAGTTTCTAACTAAATCCTTCATCGTAAATATCAAAAATAGAAATATCACAGGTGGACAGGTGGTTTCCTTAAAACCTCGTGAATTAACAAAGCTGGATTGGGATGATAAACTTACCCTGGAATTTGATGGTAAAACTGCCTTAGCAGCTTTAGAAATTAAAAAGGTAGAAAACCAGATTACCGTGTTTTTAGCAGGAAATTCTACCGTAGTTAACCAGGAGGATGAGCCTTGGGCATCGTGGGGGCAAATGATTCCTCGGTTTTTTAAACCTGGCGTAGCTATTGCCAATCATGCAGAATCTGGTTTAACACTCGGCTCTTTTATTGGTAGTAAGCGATTGACTAAGGTAATAAGTGTGATGAAACCTGGTGATTACCTTTTTGTCGAATTTGGGCATAATGATCAGAAAGATAGGGGCCTCAACGATGGTGCTTATAAATCTTATACCGAGAGATTGAAAATCTTTATTGCAGAAGCGAAGAAAAAGGGTGGTATTCCAGTAATTGTGACCTCAACTAGCAGGCGATCTTTTGATTCGACGGGGAAAGTTCAGAACACTTTAGGTGATTTCCCGGAGGCTGCCCGAAAGGTAGCAAAAGATGAAAATGTAGCATTGATTGACCTGAACGCTATGACTGCTCAATTATTTAATGCGCTGGGCGAGGAACAATCTAAAAAGGCACTGGTCCACTATCCCGCAAACAGCTATCCAGGTCAAGACAAGCCATTGGCCGATAATACGCACTTTAATCCCTACGGTGCTTACGAAATTGCGCAATGTGTAATTTTGGGTATTCAGGATCAGAAACTGGGCTTAATGAAATTTTTGGTTGATGATTTACCTAAATTTAATCCATCAACGCCTGATGATCCTTCGGTTTGGAAGTGGCCTGAGAGTCCGAGAAGTAGTTTGGTAAAGCCGGATGGGAATTGAGTTGGAATTCTACTCCATTAGAGGGTTGCTCGCAGCGTGGTTTTTGAACTGAGTGTTTTTCCGCTGCGCTTGGCTTGCCTCGGCTGGCCGCCGAAGGGCTCTTACTTTTTTGCTTGATCAAAAAAGTAACAAAAAAATCAAGGCTTGGATCTGATGTCGGATAAATTCGTTCAAGCTTTGAGGGCGGCAGCACAAGCCGCGATGAAAAATCGCGGAGTGCGCGCTGCCTTGGGTAGTGGTTGGGTGAAAGTTTTTGCAGAAGCTTTAACGTTTTCTCCTTCCATCATTTCCTAGGCCGGATAGCGAGGTGGCCATAACGATGTTGCTATCTAGCGAAGCGAAGGGTTCCTGCATTTTTGTCTAGTGCCTTAAATAAAATCAGAACCTTTTTTATACGTCATTCCACGAACGGTGGGTTAAAGCGATCGTCATCCTGAACTTGATTCAGGACCTATGGTTTGATGTTTTTTAATCGCTAGGTGAGCAAAGTTCCTTCGAGGAAAGTTGCCGCTAGGCGGATAGGGGGTTTCTCGCTGCGCTTGGCTTGCCTCGGCTGACCGCCGAAGAGCTCTTACTTTTTTGCTTGATCAAAAAAGTAACAAAAAAATCAAGGCTTGGATCTGATGTTGGATTAGCGCGTCGAAATTTAATTGGCGGTAGCGCAAGGGCTCGATTTGCTTTGTAATGAAGATTTGTTTTAGGAGCCGTTCGCGCTACCTTGGGTTGTGAGGAAATTTGAACATTGGTGCAAAAATTTCAACAGCTTCTCCTTCCATCATCTCCTATGCCGGAAGCAGGGTGGCCATAGCGAGGTTGTTATCGTGAGTTACGAAAGATTCCTGTGTTTTTCTCTAATGCTATCAATGAACACCGAACCTTTTTTATACGTCATTCCACGAACGGTGGGTTAAAGCGATCGTCATCCTGAACTTGATTCAGGACCTATGGTTTGATGTTTTTTAATCGCTAGGTGAGTAAAGTTCTTATCACACGCCCTTCGGGGAAAGGTGCCGCTAGGCGGATAGGGATCTTTCCCGCTGCGCTTGGCTTGCCTCGGCTGGCCGCCGAAGGGCTTGTTCTTTATTCTTGATAATAAAGAACCAAACAATCAAGGCTTGGATCTGATGTTGG
>NZ_JAXCWE010000013.1:0-164742 GCF_034045265.1 Pedobacter sp. CFBP9032
AGTTCGCTTAAGTCGTATTCGTCTTAGCTTGTTTTTCGTCTGTTTCAATCTTGTTTTTATAATCGTAATGACATCCGCCACCTGATCTTTTTTTCCCCTTCCTTTCGGTTGGGAGTGCAAAGGTAGAAATCTTTTCCCAACTTCCAAATAAAATAAATTTTATTTTTTCATCGTTCTTTTTCTCTCCTGCTTTTCAATTTGCTGATCTCTCAACCAGCGGCCCATTCCTTCCGAAGCGGGATGCAAAGGTAACAAAACAATAGTAATCTGCAAATCGCTTTGAAGAAAAAGTGAGGGGATATTTGTAAAAGACTGTAAATCATGACCAAAAAAAAATAGCCTGATTAAAACTTTTTCAAAAGAAGCGTGTTTAATAAAGTTATTCTGGCCAGAAGGTTAGTGGGTTAGTAGTTTAGCAGAGGGGTTAGTAAGGACGGCGAGGAACCTGGTCGCTTATCATGTCGCCCATCCCCTCGGAAGAAAAACAGCAATAATCATGACTTACTTTTATATAGGATGGTTTAGCCAATCGTAATGAATCAACTTATCGCATCCAAAAAGATTCAGTAATCCTTCCCTTTGCACCAATAAATCCCCATGAGTTTTTCCGGTTAGTTTTAAAATATCTATCAGAACGAAAAACAATTAAAAAACTACCAACCTCACACAACTTAAAGCTATATTCATTAGCTTAGTTAAATGCTAAAGATATCTCGTTGGGGAAATGATTTATTAGGCCTGTTATTTCCAAACCTTTGTAATGCCTGCGGAACGAGTTTATTCCATAGCGAAAATCTCATTTGCACGAAATGTTTATTTGATCTTCCTTTTACAGATTATCATCTATACCAAGAGAATAGGGTAGTTAAACAGCTATGGGGAAGAGTGCCATTAAATGCTGCTATGGCTATGCTCTATTTTAGAAAAGGCGCAAAGGCTCAAAAACTCATCCATAGTTTAAAATATAATGGGAGAACAGATGTAGGCATCCTATTGGGAACAATGATCGGAGAGCGATTAAGCGCAAGCCCACAATATGCAGACATCGATATTATCATCCCTGTACCCTTGCACAAACGGAAATTGCGATCGAGGGGTTATAATCAAAGTAGCTTTATTGCAGCTGGTATCGCAGCGCAAATGAGTCTTCCATCTGATGAAGATATTTTAATGCGCTCGGTTTCTACAGAAAGCCAGACAAAAAAAACGCGATTTAGCAGGTATGAAAATATGAAGGCTGTTTTCAATATCGCAAATAATGATCAAATGGTAGGCAAACATATCTTATTAGTGGATGATGTGATTACCACTGGCGCTACCTTAGAATCTTGCACCAACGTTTTATTAGCTCACGGCGCCCAAAAAGTTAGTATTGCGGCTGTCGCTTTCGCAGAATAATTTTCTCATATTTACATCATGCGCCTAAGTATCAAATGGGGTTTCCTGCTATGTTTAATCATTTCCGCTTGCAGTAAGCACGAACAAGTAACAGCAGATCCTACTGTTAAACTGGTTTTTGACAAAAACAGCGTCTTATTTGATACCATTTTTACAACCCAGGGCTCGATCACAAAACGCATAAAAATCAAAAATGATCACCGCCACGCCTTAACTATTTCAGAAATTAAACTAGCTGGCGCTAGCGATTCACCCTATACTATTAATATCAACGGCATCAATACAAATAATGCCACTAACATTCCGATTGGAGGTAAAGACTCCCTTAATATCTTTGTTAAAGTAACCATTAACCCAAATCTGAAGAGCCTTCCCTTTCTCGTTCAGGATTCGATCATCTTAAATACTAATGGCAACAGGCAGGTTATTCAATTATCAGCCTACGGACAAAATGCCCTGTTTATGATTAATCAAACGATTACTCAAAATACCACCTGGAATAGTGATCTCCCCTATATTATAAATGGTACATTGACGGTGAAAAATGGTTCATCTCTAAATATTCTCCCTGGCACGAAAGTTTACTTCCATAAAGATGCTAAACTGAATGTTGAAGGAAACTTAACAATCAAAGGCTCACTCCATCAGCCCGTAATGCTTTGTAGCGATAGGTTGGAAAACTCATACACCAATGAACCTGGTCAGTGGAAGGGTTTATACCTGGCTAAAAATGGGAATGCTGCAATTCAAAATGCGATTATTAAAAATGCATCTGTAGGCATTACTTCCGATTCCTTATCGCTTAACAGCAAACCCAAGCTACTACTCAGCAATACCATTATTAAAAATATGCAGGTAGCGGCCTATATTGGTCATCACTCAGAATTATTTGCCTTTAATAACTTAATTTACAATTGCGGAAATTATCTTATCTATGCCGTTGGCGGCGGAAACTATAACTTAAAACAAAATACCTTTGCAGGATATAACTATAATTTCCCAAGAAAAACCGCAGCCTTAACCTTCTCTGATTATTTATCAGCTGGAAATTACAATTCCCTTAATTTGAATCTCACGAACAATATTATTTGGGGGAGCCTGAATAGCGAATTGGAAATCCAACAGAAAACCAATGCGCCCTCACAAATAAGTGTTTGGAATAATTTGATCAGGTCAGCAGGAAATGCCTTTACCCTAAATCATAACATCCTCAACGTAGATCCGGGCTTTATAGCTAAAGAATCAGAAAATTTTGAGTTGGCAGACAATAGTATTGCCCTAAAAAAAGGAATAAACTTAACTACCGATACAAACTTCAGCAACTATCTACAAAAAGACCTGAAAGATCAAAAGAGAACTTTCCCCTCTGCATTAGGCTGTTACGAAAGAAATTAACATTTTCTTAACTTTCTGAAAACTATTAACCGCTCATCGTGTTCTTATATCGAGAGCGTTAATTTAGATGGTAAGGGTCGATATTCTTTTTTAAGATATCGGCCCTTTACTTTATAAACCCAGTATAAATTAAATCGGATCATTATTCGTTCAAAATTCGATCATGTTCTAATTTCTTCATTCTCTAATTTCTTCCTTCTCTAATTCAATCATTCTTTAATTCAATCATTCTCTAATTCAATCCCCCCACTAATTCTGTCATTCAATAATTATCTAACCATTCAGAATTTTGTTTTAAAAAAAAAGAGCTTTACAAATTAATGCAAAGCTCCGTATTTTTTATATTTAAAGGTATTCGGTAATTACTTATACAATGGAAAGGCACTTACCAATTTGATCACTTCTTCTTTTACGGCATTTAGATTAGCTTCATCCTCCGGGTTAGTTAAAACCTGATCGATTAAATCAACAATCTTTTCCATTTCGGTTTCTTTTAAACCACGAGTAGTAATCGCCGCTGTACCTACACGAATTCCGGAGGTAACAAATGGAGATTTATCATCAAAAGGAACCATGTTTTTATTCACCGTAATTTCAGCTTTTTCCAAAGCATGCTCTGCAACTTTTCCTGTGATGTTTTTATTTCTTAAGTCGATTAACATGAGGTGATTATCAGTACCTCCAGAAATAATGCCATAACCCTTAGCCACAAAAGCCTTTGCCATTGCCTGCGCATTTGCCGCTACTTGTTTAATATAGGTACCATACTCTTCCGTTAAGGCTTCGCCGAAAGCAATTGCTTTAGCGGCAATAATGTGCTCTAATGGCCCACCTTGCGTACCCGGAAAAACAGCCATATCCAGCAAATTGCTCATCATGCGCGTTTCGCCTTTCGGGGTTTTCAAGCCCCATGGGTTTTCGAAATCCTTACCCATCATAATCATTCCACCACGTGGACCACGTAAAGTTTTGTGGGTGGTAGTGGTTACAATGTGGCAATGCGGAAGCGGGTTTGCCAATAAACCTTTTGCAATTAACCCTGCAGGGTGAGAAATATCAGCCAAAACCAAAGCGCCAATTTGATCCGCTACAGAACGAATAAAAGCATAATCCCACTCGCGTGAGTAAGCGGAAGCACCACAGATGATTAATTTTGGCTTTTCTGCCAAAGCAACTTCTTCCAGTTTTTTATAATCAATTAATCCGGTCTCTTTTTCTACACCATAAAATAATGGCTGATAAAGTTTACCAGAGAAATTTACGGGCGAACCGTGGGTTAAATGACCACCATGAGAAAGGTCGAATCCTAAAATTTTATCTCCGGCCTGTAAAACGGCAAGCATTACCGCTGCGTTTGCCTGTGCACCCGAATGCGGCTGAACATTAACCCATGCTGCACCAAATAATTCTTTTGCCCTATCGATGGCAATTTGCTCCACCACATCAACCACCTGACAACCGCCATAATAGCGTTTTCCTGGTAAGCCTTCAGCATATTTGTTAGTTAAAACTGAACCAGCAGCTTCCATCACTTGCTTGCTTACGAAGTTTTCTGATGCAATAAGTTCTAAACCATGTTCCTGGCGGTTTAATTCCTTATCAATAAGTTCAAAGATTTTGGTATCACGTATCATCCTATATAGGTTTGTGTTTTTTTGGCAAAAGTAAGAAAATTAATCCTTAACATACAGATGAATATGCGTCAATTAAAGGATAAATGTTTAGTGATAAAAAGCAAGTGTGCTATAATAAAGCTTATTTCTTATCGGTAATATAAACGAAGGAAAGTTTAAACACAGTGTTTGTAGTGAAGCCTATCTGTTTAATCATTAATACTGCACACTTAAGCCAAAATGAAAACTGGGACAATCTTCAAAAATCACCCTGCTCAGCACCCCATCCTGATACTCAATACCTGATACTCAATACTTGATACTAAATACTTGCTACCCAATACCTGATACTCAATACTCGCTACCTGATACTCGATACTCACTACTTGCTACCTGATACTTGATACTCACTACCTGCTACCCAACACCCCCTACTCCCCTACACCTACCTGATACTAAAATTATTATAACCACTCCCAATCGTAATTTCTACAACCTGTTGCTGCAGCATTTCAAGAATCGCCAGGAAATTATAAACGAAATGAACCTTATTATCAGAGTTTTTCAATACCAGCACAAAATTAATTTCCTTGTTTATATTTAATAAATTGGCAATAAAATGTTTTTGCTGCTCAATGGTATAAGGATATTGTACCACGGTATGTTTAACCTCTTCGCTTCGCAACTCATATTTCTGCATCGTTCGTTGGTAAACCATTAACAGTTTATAAAGATCGAGCGATAACAATTCATCCTGGTGAGTAGAACTTTCTGCCGCTTGGCTAAGGTCATATTCTATATTTCCCCTACGCTCCTGTTTCATCCGGGCTTCTTCAAAAACCTTCATTTCCTCCGCGGCAGACTTAAACTGTTTATAAGCAATCAGGCGGGCAATCAGGTCTTGTTCAGGATTTATTTCAAGACCAGATTCATCAACTTCAATTCTGGGAAGCAGCATTTTTGATTTAATGCGCATTAATGTAGCGGCAACCAATATAAACTCACTCGCAACCTCTACGTTAACGGAAAGCAACTGGTGAATATAAGCCAGGAAATCGTTGGTAATTTTTGCAATTTCCACATCCTGAATGTTTAATTCATCACGTTCGATGAAAAATAACAAAAGATCGAATGGACCTTCGAACACCGGAAGTTTGATCTCAAAAATCTCTGATTGCATTTGTAAAAACAAACATAACGAATTTTATACTAAAGGTTTAGATATTCCAGAAAGGTTTAAACCAGCAAGCTGAACTGACATTCAGCGGATTGATTGTTTTTTTACATGAATATTAGAACAAAATTACCTTACTTTGTATCTTGTTTTTACCTAAAAATTTGAATGCAAGTTAAAGCTGGCCCCCTATTATCTAAAATTAACTATCCTGCTGATTTAAAGCAGTATAGCGAGTCTGACTTAGAACAAATAAGCCAGGAGTTACGTCAGTATATTATAGACGTAGTAAGTGTAAACGGCGGTCACTTTGGCTCCAGTTTAGGTGTTGTTGAATTAACAGTTGCTTTGCATTATGCATTAAATACCCCTTACGATAAGCTCGTTTGGGATGTTGGACACCAGGCTTACGGACATAAAATCCTCACCGGCCGCAGAGAATTGTTTCATACCAACCGGATCTATAAGGGCATTAGCGGCTTCCCAAAAATTGCAGAAAGTGAATACGATACCTTTGGCGTAGGCCATTCCTCAACTTCTATTTCTGCTGCACTTGGCATGGCTGTAGCTTCGCAATTAAAAGGCGAAACCAACAGGCAACATGTGGCTGTAATTGGCGATGGCGCAATGACGGCAGGCCTGGCATTTGAAGGTTTAAACCATGCCGGAATAGAGAACAGTAACGTGTTGGTCATCTTAAATGATAACTGCATGTCTATCGACCCTAATGTTGGCGCTTTAAAAGAATATCTAACCAGCATTACCATTTCGAAGTCGTATAACCGCTTTCGTGATGACATTTCTAGTGTACTGGCAGGCCTGTCTAAATTAGGCCCCAACGCACATAAGTATGTAAAGAAAATTGAGAAAAGCATTAAAGGAACGCTGCTTAAACAAAGTAATTTATTTGAAGCACTTAACTTCCGGTATTTTGGTCCGGTAGATGGACATGATGTAACCCGTTTAGCGCAAACCATAAAAGATTTATCCGCTATTCCAGGCCCAAAATTACTGCATTGCATTACCGTAAAAGGCAAAGGCTTTGCCCTGGCAGAAAAAGATCAGACCATCTGGCATGCGCCGGGTCTCTTCGATAAAATTACCGGAGAAATTAAGAAAAGTATTCCGGATAAACCACAGCCACCAAAATACCAGGATGTGTTTGGGCATACCATGGTAGAATTAGCTGTCGCGAATGATAAGATTGTGGGCATCACCCCGGCCATGCCATCAGGATCTTCATTAAACATTATGATGAAGGCCATGCCAACCCGCGCTTTCGATGTGGGCATTGCAGAACAGCATGCAGTTACATTTTCTGCAGGCTTGGCTACACAAGGGTTGGTTCCTTTCTGTAATATCTATTCGAGTTTTATGCAGCGGGCATATGATCAGGTAATCCACGATGTGGCTATCCAGAAGCTTAATGTTGTTTTCTGTTTAGATAGAGCTGGTTTGGCAGGCGCAGATGGAGCAACCCACCATGGCGCTTATGATATTGCCTATATGCGTTGCATCCCGAATCTCGTTATTTCTTCTCCAATGAATGAAGAAGAACTACGCAACCTCATGTTTACTGCACAACAAGAAAATGCAGGCCCTTTCGTTATTCGTTACCCACGTGGAAATGGCGTAATGCCCGATTGGAAAAGACCTTTCAAAGCATTAGAAATTGGCAAAGGCCGGAAAATTTGTGATGGCGAAGAAGTAGCCTTGTTAACCATTGGCCATGTGGGCAATTTCGCTGTTGAAGCCCGTTCAGAATTAAACAGTGAGGGCCTTTATCCGGCACATTACGATTTACGCTTTGTAAAACCTTTAGATGAGCAAATGCTTCACGAGGTTTTTTCTAAATATAAACATATCATCACGGTAGAAGATGGGTCATTGCCAGGCGGCGTAGGTTCTGCCATTTTGGAATTTATGGCAGATCACCAGTACAATGCAAATGTAATCCGCTTAGGAATCCCCGATCAGTTCATCGATCATGGCGAACAACCAGAGTTATGGGCAGAATGTGGTTATGATAAAGACGCCATTGTTCAGGCCGTAAGGAAAGTAGGCGTAAAAAGAACGACTAATACCATGGTGGGATAAATTAAGATTAAATCCTAACTCCATTTTAGTATTGAAAATCTTCACAGCTGAAGAGGCTATCTAAAAATTATATTTTATCAACTGACGAAATTCCCAAGGCCTGCGCGCTGAAGAATTTCGTCAGTTTTGATGATAATGCCACAAACTTCCGACGTATTTCCCCCAACAAAAGCCACCAAAACTTAGCAAGTTGACCTTCGTTTATTAAATTCAGGTCTTTTATAAGTTCGATTGTTTTATTATTTACTGCCTTTTAAATCTCAGTTTGATATCCCCTCCGATGGCCTCGGAAAGAATCACAATCGCTGTTTCCCTCCTTTCGGACTATCGCTTAGCATACATCTTTTAAGTGTAGTTTCTTATACATCATGCTAAACCATTTTCAATAAAAGCACAAGCCTTATCAAAAACGATGTCAATCTCTTGGCATGATTCCTATGCACTATACTAAACCAACTTTAATAAAAGCACAAGCCTTGCCAAAAACAATGTCAATCTCTTGGCATGATTCCTATGCACTATACTAAACCAACTTTAATAAAAGCACAAGCCTTACCGAAGAACGCCGTCAATCCCAGGGGAGGGAGAAATCAAAAAAACAGTTGTACAGTAGAACAAATAGCACTAACAAACCTTAAACGCAGTGGTTTTGTGTTCTTAATAATAATTTAAGTTATAGAAGAATGGAACACAAAACGCAGTGCCGCTGTTTTTTTGATGCGCGTGGGATAGCGCAAAAGGCCCATAGCTGGATTGACGAAGCGCTTTGGGTACTTTGGCGCTCCAAAGTACCATGCCACCGCGGCATAGAGCGGATAAAAGATCCTTCCAAAAGACAACCTGAATTCCACAAGTACACCTTACCCAACCTTTTATCACCTCCTATAGGAAGTTCTATGCGCTATGCTAAACCAACTTTAATAAAAGCACAAGCTTTACCGAAGAACGCCGTCAATCCCAGGGGCCGGAGAAATCAAAAAAACAGTTGTACAAGAGAAAAAATAGCACTAACAAACCTTAAACGCAGTGGTTTTGTGTTCTTAAGAATAGTTCAAATTATAGAAGAATGGAACACAAAACGCAGTGCCGCTGTTTTTTTGATGTGTAGTGGATAGTGCAAAAGGCCCATAGCTGGATTGACGAAGCGCTTTGGGTACTTTGGCGCGTCAAAGTACCATGCCCCCGCGGCATAGAGCGGATAGAAGATCCTTCTAAAGGAATAGCCTATTTTGACAATCACATTTACACAAATCTGTTATTACCTTTCCACCCTTTAGATACATTTCTTAGATGTGTTTTTTTTGGCGTTTCGCTAACCAACTTTAATAAAAGCCCAAGCCTTGCCAAAAATAATGTCAATCTCTTGGCATGATTCCTATGCACTATGCTAAACCAACTTTAATAAAAGCACAAGCTTTACCGAAGAACGCCGTCAATCCCAGGGGCCGGAGAAATCAAAAAAACAGTTGTACAAGAGAACAAATAGCACTAACAAACCTTAAACGCAGTGGTTTTGTGTTCTGAAGAATAGTTCAAATTATAGAGGAATGGAACACAAAACGCAGTGCCGCTGTTTTTTTGATCTGTAGTGGATAGTGTAAAAGGCCCATAGCCGGATTGACGAAGCGCTTTGGGTACTTTGGCGCGTCAAAGTACCATGCCCCCGCGGCATAGAGCGGAAAAAAATCTTTATGAATAAAAAAAGAAAGCTCGGACTGAAACAGACCGAGCTTATTGTGAAATGGAATATTACGCCTTAAAAAGCATTCTCTTCACCCTTAGCCATATTAATAGCAGTCATAAAAATGATTCTAACATCTAATGCGGCGGTCCAATTTTCCAGGTACCAGATATCATGCTCTACACGCTTAACCATTTTATAATCTTCTTTAGTTTCTCCACGATAACCATTCACCTGCGCCCAACCCGTAATCCCTGGTTTTAAAAAGTGGCGAACCATAAATTGATCTACAATCCCTTTGTATTGTTCCGTGTGACTTAGCATATGCGGCCTTGGGCCAACTACACTCATATGCCCCATAAATACGTTAAAAAACTGTGGTAATTCATCTAAGCTAGATTTCCTCAAGAACTTCCCAATCGGGGTAATGCGGTCATCATTTTTACTCGCTTGTCTCTTATCGCTATCCGCATTCATCCGCATACTGCGAAATTTAAAACAATAAAAGGGTTCATCATCACGGCCACTTCTCAATTGCTTAAACAATACAGGGCCTTTACTCTGTAACTTAATAAGCAAGGCAATAATTGGATACAACCAGCTTAATACAAATAAGATAATCAATCCGCTAAACACGACGTCAATCAGGCGTTTTTTAAAGCGGTTATGGATTTTTTCCAGCGGCTCTGTACGGAGAGAAATCACCGGAAATTCATTCCCCAGGTAACTCACGGTATAAGGCGACAATAATGCCCCGCTAATATCCGGAATAAACTTCAGGCGCACACACTGGCGCTCTGCTTCTTCAGTTAAAATCAACATATCACTCATGCGTTCTGGCGCAATGGTAACATAAATATCCTTAATGCCTTTTTCAACCGCTAGTTCAAACTGTTTCCCTACGGCACTGCTTAACCGCCCGTCGCGCTCCAGGTAATGATCTGGCACATCCGGGATAAAGCCATGAAATTCGATATATTTTTGTTTTTCAAAATAACTTGCCAGTTGCGTACCGGTAGCATTATTGCCCATAATGGCAACAGATTTTACACCGCGCAAATGGTTAAACAATAAAAACTGAAAAGAAGTACCAATAAAGCGGTTTAGCAGGAAAAGCACCCCTAACGCACCATAAAACACGACTAAAAATGATCTGGAGAAATCGTTCTGCTTAGAAAAAAACAAATAAACAGAAAACAAAATCGCATGTAATAGTACACTCCGCCAGGTTCCCCTGTAAATGCGTTCAATTCTCCTGGAGCCATATTCCGTATACAAGCCGAATGAAGTGGTGGAAACGATCCACAATAAGCTACAAACCACCACATAATGCCACTGCAATTCTGCATCAACACTTTTGCCTAAATAACTAGTAAACTGATAAGAGAAAAAGTAAACTGCCAGAACCATTAAAAGGTCTGTTATGGGCAGGATGTATTTTAAGATGTATAGGTAACGTGTTTGCATAAAATTTATCGAGCGCTAACAACTAAGTGTAATAAATGTTTTGCAAAATTAACAAAAATAATGCCTCTTATATAAAGTTGATATCAACTGTGGTGATTATGTATACCAGTTGCACACATTTATTTCACAGCAAAGTTACACTTTTCAATTGGCATGAATGAAGCAAATGTGCGCTTTATGCAATAAGTAGATGAACAACTATAACCAGTAGAAGAAAGGGCTTATCCCCAATTGGTAAGCCCTGGCTGGTATTAAGAATATTGAGATCCGAATCGGGTAACCATTTCTTTAGATACCCCTTTAATTTCCTGCTCTTCCGATTTTGGGTAAATCATCAAAACCTTTTCATCATCCACTACAATATAATTTTCTAACCCCCTAATCACTGCCGCCTTATCATTTGGCAGATTAATCATGCAATTACGGGTATCATTCAAATGAATGTGTCTCGAATTGTATACATTTTGGTTTTCATCTTTTTCTGCAATAGCATGTAAAGATGCCCAGGTACCCAGGTCAGACCAACCAATATCTGCAGGAATAGTATAAATATTATCTGCCTTTTCTAAAATCGCATAATCAATGGATATATCCGGACTACCGGGGTATTGATCTAGAATAAACTGTGCCTCGGCAGGTGTGTTATACACGTCATTTCCAGATTTAAACAAGGCATCAATTTCAGGAGCATACTTTTCAAAAGCTTTTTGAAGGTTAGCCGCCTTCCAGATAAAAATCCCCGCGTTCCAAAGGTAATTGCCACTGCTTACATATTCCTCTGCTTTTTCCAACACAGGTTTTTCTTTAAAAGCAGCCACTTTTTTAATCTCTGTCTCCGATCCTTGCCCCCTGCTCTCTGCTCCTTGATCATTGCTCCTTATTCCTTGTTCCTTAGTTCTTGCTCCTTTATCCTCCAAATACTCGATATACCCATATCCTGTATCTGGCCGGGTCGGGCTAATCCCCAACGTAAGCAAGGCATCGTTCGTTTCTGCAAATGCCAAAGCCTGGTTAATCTTTTCAATAAATACATCCTCCTTCAAAATCAAATGATCCGATGGCGCTACCACAATATTGGCTTCTGGGTTCTTTTGTAGAATCTTATAGGTAGCATAGGCGATACACGGTGCAGTATTATTCCGGCTGGGTTCTAATAAAATATTATCCACCAATACAGCTGGCAATTGTGCCTTTACTAAATCGGCATAACCAGCATTGGTAAGAATCAGAATGTTTTCATTAGGGCAAACTTTTAGAAACCGTTGATAGGTTAATTGCAGAAGCGATTCCCCTGTTCCCAAGATATCAATAAATTGTTTTGGGAAGTGGTTGCGGCTTTTTGGCCAGAACCGGGAGCCGACACCACCAGCCATGATTAAAGTGTATGTATTAAATTTCACAAATTTGTTATTAAAAAATATTATTTTGATTCTCTGAATAAAATTTGAATAAAAGCCCAACTATCAATGAAATACCTTCTAAATAATCTTGTCGGTTCATTTACAAACCTAAAAAACCATTCAGCACCAAGCTTTTGCCAGAAGATTGGTGCTCTTTTTTTTATATTCAAATAAAATTCAAATGACGCGCCAAGCATACAAAATAAAGGCATTGGTTGATTGGGCTTTCCTTTTAAAGCCTCATACAGTTTTAATGCAAGAATGTCTTGTTTTGGAAAACCTAACCCAATAAAAACTATGTAAATTTTTTTCCTTATAATAATATCAACACAATCCGTAACAATTTTATCAATTAAAGAATTATCATCTGTTGAAAAAAACGGCATCGTCATGCATTTAACTGTAGGTGATTCCATTTCTAATTTTTCTGATATTTCTGCAGAACTTGACAGAACCAAAATATTTTTTGATAAATAGATTAATTTTTTCCATAGCGAAGGAAATAGATCGCTACCAGTAAGTCTGGAAGATAGATTTTTATTAAAAAATCGTGAGCCTAAAACAATCGGCATCCCGTCTGGTAAGATATATCTTGATTGAATAAGTATCTGCTTTAGCCAGTAATTTTCTGTTCTATTTAATTTAACTAAGTAATCAACATTTGGTGTTATTAAGAAGGGCAATTTATTAGATTCATCAAAAGAAACGTTTGACAATATATCTTCCACAACCGATGTATTACTTTCTTCAGAAATGAAATCATAATCGAGAAAATTTATCCTATTTAGCATAATGACTTATATATATCTATAGTTTCTTTAACGCAATTGGCCCAACTAAATTCTTTGACTCTTTTATACCCAGATGCGACCATCCTTTCCCTTTTAAGTTTATTATTCAAAACATTAAAAATGACTTTTGCATACTCTTCCGGATTATATGAATCTTTTACATATTCGCATGTATCTCCTCCAATCTCCGGTAGAGAAGAGGTTAAAGATGCGACAATAGGAGTGCCTGAAGACATTGCTTCCAATAATGGAAATCCGAAACCTTCATATATAGAGGGAAATACATAAACTGAGGCTGATTTATATAAATTTGACAACTCTTCATCTGAGACATAACCTGTGAAAATTATATTATTTAAGACATCGGGAGGGATTTCGAGTTTATCTTTCCAACCATTTCTTCCTGTCAAAATCAATTTGTGATCAATATTATACTTTCTCTTAAGAATACTAAAAGCGCTTATTAAGGTCTGAATGTTTTTCCTAGGTTCTAACGTACCTACACTTAAAATATATTTTTCATGACTATATTTTTCTTCATTTCCTACACACCTACCATTAAGCTCCTGAAAATCAAGATCTAATGCTTCATATGTCACGGTAATTGAATTCTGAGGTATTTTAAGATAATTTATCAAATCTGATTTTGAACTTTCAGAAACGGTTATGAAATGATTTATTTTGCCTATAGAATGACTTAGCAAGGGACGGTAGTAGTACTTTCCTCCTTTTGATACCGTATCGGGATACTTCCAAAATGTGGCATCGTGAATTGTAACAACAGCCTTCCTTCGGTAAAATGGGCTTGGAGCGAATGCAGG
Organism: Pedobacter sp. CFBP9032; assembly: GCF_034045265.1. Lineage (NCBI taxonomy): Bacteria > Pseudomonadati > Bacteroidota > Sphingobacteriia > Sphingobacteriales > Sphingobacteriaceae > Pedobacter > Pedobacter sp. CFBP9032. The sequence continues at coordinate 13,838 of NZ_JAXCWE010000013.1, forward strand.
GAAATGTATTAAATCAATATTTAACTTCTTAGCATATAATGGAATCAAAACTTGATCCAACACTATTCTGTTTGCGCTATTTAAATGTACAAAATCTAAGCTAGTTAACTCGCTTTTAAGTAATTTTGGAAAGCCATTTTGGATAAAAATAACTAACTTAAAATCTATTTTGGTATTATTTAATGTCTTTAAGAAATTAATAATGTATTTTTCAATCCCTGTGAAAAAGCCATTTCTAAGCAATGTCGCATCAAATCCAACTCTCATACTGGTATTTTTCTATAGTAAAGGTAATAGGTAAAAATAAAAAAAAGAACTATCGGTAAATTAAACGTATGAAAGGGGATTATAAGCGTTACTGGCAAAAACGAAACAAAAAGCATTGCAAAGTAAATCTTCCCTTTTCTTAATAAGTTAATACCAATGTATGCCATAAAAAGAATTAGAACTGCTATTCCAGCATAACCGTAGAATAACCCATAATTCAAAATCCAACTCTCTACAAACTTATCCGAAAATCCCCCTCCAAACGGAGTATTTAATATATAATCAATTGCATTTGACATAGATTCATTATGTGCCTGAGCAGACCCTTGTGAGTCTTCCATCTTTATAATAGAATCAATTATAATTGTCACAGGCTCAACTAATAAATAAGCTAGATATATCATTCCAATGATCAAGGCGATATAGACCCATTTTCGCTCATAGATTAAATAAAAAACTAGGAATAAACCTAAAGACACGATTGCTCCCCTAGTGATTGCCAGAGCAATACAGGCAACCAATAAAACCTTCAAAAGGAAAAAACCTTTTCGGTGAAGACTATATGTAAAAAAGAGCATCAGTAATAGAAAATATGCATTCGCTAGTGGATTAAAGAGTAGGCCATAAAGTCTGTTGAAGCCATTTGTTTTGAGTCCTAAGTAACCATCATCCGAGTAAATTTTTCCAGCAACTAATTCCCAGAAAAAAACATGAATGACAATAGAAATTATGAGATAAGCAATCAAAAATTTTACTGGAATTTTGAATTGAAAATCATAATCTTTAGCTACTGTTTTCCCAACTATTAACGCTATTATTACATTTAGGTGAAATATTATTTCCTTAATATTGGTTGAATTTTTAGCAACACCAATTAAGAATAAAAACGATAAACTGAGAAATAACACATAAAATTCAGCATTAAACTTGATCTTATGAGCTCCGAACAAAGAGGTTGCGTAATAGAAAAGTAAAAAAAATACATTAAATAACGGCAATAAGGGAATACCTATACTTAAAATATTAGTAATAATAGCTTGTATAATCCCAATAATTATGATTACAGAAAGTATATTGTTTTTTATATAAAGCATTAGCTTGATTAAATTTCTTACTTTAAGTTAATAGAATCAATTCGATTTTCATTATAGAAAGTATATTGATTCTTAAGCTCATTAATTAAGAAAATTTGATTTTCTGTACGTGAATACTTTAATAAGAACTTTAGTAATAGCGAGTACTTATCTATCCCTATCGTGCTCTTTAAAAGCTTCATTATATAAAGAACTATTTTAATCTTTCCAGAATATTTAGTTATACTTGTCGCTTTTAATTTATCAGTCTGATTTATTTTTGTCAATAGGTTATTAGTCTCAAGTAATCGATACATTGTTCCTTCAGCAATAGAAAAAGGATCTCCAAGTTTGATTTGCATCTGTAACATACGTCTAAATAACCTACGATGGAATTGTGTTATAGGGTACCCGTTATCATATGTCCCATAGCTATATTTCCATTTTATGGTAGTATTAATTCCGTTACTAATGAGTGATGACCTATAGAGTTCTAATAAGGGAATCATATCAGGCCTATTAGATATATTTAGAACAGGGTGGTGTTTATGAATCACATTTTTATTATCTATATCGAATCCCGAGAAATGGAAAAAAGTTAACTCGTAACCAGTCTTCTGATCAGTTGAATTAATATAGAATTTTTGATCACCATCAGTAATAATCTTCCTCTCATGTAAATTCCATATAGAGACATTATAGCCCATATTGTGCGATATATGTACATCATTAGGAAAATATGAAGGAATATAATCAATCCACTTTTGATCCGTATGTAGCCCGTCCTGCTTGTCTGCATAACATTTATCAAAAAGCCGATTTTTCCACCATTCGATAAAGATTTTATAATTAGGATTCTGAGTATTTACAGCAATAAATCCTAAGTTAAATATGCCAACCCAAAGGATCATTTCTTCCGGCACAACACCTGAATAGTTAACTTCAGGCGTAATATAGTGTGGAGTTAATACACATAATTTATCATCTAATGATTTAAATATAGGCGCCAATGAGGAAAACACACATATATCCGGATCAAAATAAATGATCTTTGCATTTTGATTAATACCGAAAAGATAATCTAAACAAAAAGGTTTTAATGCCGTACAGAATTCGGTAATGTCATATTTATATGACAAACTTGAATAGTCTTTTAATCCTAAATCTTTGCATTCCATTAGAACACATTTGTCGATCTCAAAGTGCTGTCCCTCTTCAAATTCGTCAGCTACAAAAACATAAAACTGGGTATTTTGTTCCCATGACGGATTACTTGATTTTACTGATTCTATTAAGGTTTTAGCAAGAGCAAGATAGTTCTTTGCTACAATCGTAAAAATGATATTATTGTGCATGCTTTGTCTCAAATTTTAATGATAATTGCTATTATTTAATCTTGTAAAAGCCGGTTCTACCCTGAAAACCATGGATTATTCCTACAATTATTGCTTTAAGCTTTGAATACTTATCTTTTTCAGCAAGAAGAATTTTAATTATTCTCCCTATTAAATGGCTATGTATGTAGGTTATTTTATATGACCTAGAAAAATGTTTAGGATATCTCTTCCAAATTATTAATTGGTTCCTTAGGATAAAATATGTTCTAAAAGCGGAATAATTATCTGTTTTAAATCCCCATAAGCTTTTAAGAGCCTCTCCTACTTCGTGCTGCAGGCATGCCTGAGGAAAAACTATTGTATTAATACCATACTTTGCTTCAAGCCTGTAACAAAATTCATAGTCTACGGCATCAATAAATAGTGCATCTTCGAAATAATGGCCTTCTGAAAATATTTCTATTGGATATATACAACCTGATGTAATCGTTTCAGCTACCTGTAAATAATCGTTTTTTGAATCGTATAGTAGACTACCACGATTATTTATATTAGGGCCAAAAATTCCTATTCCGATTTTACTTTTATAATTCTCAACCAAGTCTTTATACTTTGATAACTCTCCAGGTCTAAAATAACTATCCTGATCAAGACTTAATAAATAGTCACTTTCATTAGATAATGCCCATTTTGCTGAAGTATTCAAAGCTGTAGCAATACCCAAATTTACACCAGTTCCTAAAATGACAATTTTATTTGTTAATATAGGTGGCAAAACTTCTTCAACCCATTTTTCGGGAATAGGGCTATTGAGGAATAACGCAATAAAGTCTACATCTTCAATTATAGAAAGAATGTTCCGCTTTAAAACAACCAAATCCGGGCAAAATAATACAATAGTTACGGTTAATTTCATTTTCTATTGTGTTGGGCTTTTGAGGATAGTATATCTTAAGTTAAATTTAACAAACTTATTTATAATGAAAATAATTGTTTTTTTTAACAGAACAATTTGATAAATTTTTCTAAATCTGAAGTGATCTTTAATAAAGGTATCGTTATCTCTAAAATCAATAGAGACTTTTGTTCTACTACTATCTTTTTCATATACATCCATCCCATCAGAATATATTCTAAATGATGACCAAAACCTTAAGAAGTTATTGGTTACATAAAGGGGGACTAAATCCATTATTGCGTAGGTATTAGCAATCATATTTTTATATAAGCTATTAGTACCCTGTGCAGAAGATATTCTATAAAAAGAAAGTTTCCGATTTAAATAATATGCCTTTGAATTGCTAACAAGCTTCAACCAGAAATGAAAATCTAAGATGAATCCGTAAGTATTTTCAAATAACCCGACAGCGATTGCACATTTTTTCTTAAAAATCGTTCCTGGAACTTGGTTGAAATTACCAAATACGAAGCAATTCAAACTTACGGGAGATAACTTTTTCGAAGGAATGATAGCTTGCTTATACCTTTTTGGTACCTTTTCACCTACAATGCTCCTTGTAAATAAAACATCCCAGGATTGTGGAATACTAATTACAATCTCAACGAAAGTACTAGCTAACAGATCATCGTCATGTAAGATAGTAATATACTCAGTTTGACACAATTCAATACATCTATTCCAGTTTCCAATCATTCCAAGATTTTCTTCATTCTTATAGTATTTCACACGCCCGTTGCCGATCTCATCTATAATTAGTTTAAAAGTTTCATGCGAAGAATTGTTGTCAACAACAATTATCTGACACATTATAGTTTGATCAAGCGCGCTCCTTAGTGCGTCTTCAAAATAGTCGACTCGTTCATAAACTGGTATCGCAATTGTTAAGTCAGATGATTCCATTATCTTTTGATGAAATTTTTAAGTCCACCGAAACCGTATAATGGCATCTCATAGATGTATTTTCTCACAGGCCACTTAGTTAAGCGCAATGAAAGGTAGACAGGATACCAGTTATTTAAGGCTAATTGAACAAAAAATTGAATTAATATTAAACCAATTACACCTATCTCTGACACAAATAAAAAGCCTAAAGTAAGGATCAAAATACCAGAAGCTAAAGCAGGAATTAAAAATGGCACCTTATTACTAGCCATATAAATGCCAGCATGCATTGAGTGGTGAATCTCTAATAGTGAAGTTAAAGCAAGAATTACAAATGCGGAACCTGTTAAAATATATGAGTCAATATGAGCAAATTTCAATAAAGGATTGCCAAATAAGCCAATACCTATTGAGCCAATAGTAAAAATACCTACACCTAAAAATAACAGAACCGAAATTTCTCTTCGGAAATCTTGATTATTTTTAGAAACAAAATTCGAATAAACATTATTTATGTTCACACTAAATGGTACTAAGGATATGGCCCCTAAAAAATCTAACATTCTTTTTGTAAACATGAATGACGCTATTATAGCTGGATTTGGAATTTGAGCGACAATTATAGCATTTCCCTGATTTATGAGATAACCCCCCAATTTAATTCCAGCCATTCGCCAAGTAGGTTTCCATAAAATTTTGAATATCCCTTTGTCGAATTCGATAGTGCTATTTAAATCGTTCGGTAATGATGATAAAAATTTACTTACTATTTGCTTTGCGACAAAATAATTTACAAAAGCTTCAAACAATAGAACTACAGTTAATAACCATAATTTAGAACCTAAAAGAAGTAATATTATTAATGTTAATAACTTTATACTTCCAGTAACAACCTTAATATAATTCGTTTTATGAATTAATCCAAGCCCTTGAGCATAAGATGACCACATGGACGTAGCGACATTGATTGTTGAATAAATGCAAGTAATCCCGAAAGCTAAAAATAAGTTACTGCTATTATTAGACATTGTGAACAAATTATAGCAAAGGAAAAAACCAAATATTATTATTAAAACAAAACACCCTGTATTAATGTATAAATAAACTTTCTTTATAGTTTTTAATAGGGTATATAAGCCTCTAACATTTATAATCGGAGATTCTATATTCGCTAACTCTTCTCCCGAAACATCTTCAGGTAATTCCTTCACCCCTGCCCTAAATAAGCTGACACATCTTATCAAAGTATTGCTGAAGCCCATATCAGTTATTAAAGCAAAACCAGCTATTGTTGAAAGTAATAACCAAAAGGAAACTTCAACAACAGAAAATTGCTTTAAAATCAGAGGCAGGATAAATACAACAGAACTGATCTGTATTAAATTATATATCCATCCCGTTACGCTAGGATTTGAAAGAATCTTTATTTTCTTTATTATCATATATAAGTATTGAACGCAACGTTATTCGCTTACGTACTCCCTTATAACGTTTGCAATGTAATCATAATGATTAGCTTCCAACCCTGGCCAAACACCTAACCAAAATGATTGATTCATAATGATATCAGTATTAGTAAGATCCCCTACAACGCGATGTTCCACATTTGCATAAGCAGGTTGTCTAAGCAAATTTCCTGCAAATAATAACCTTGTTCCAATTTTATGTTCCTCTAAATGTTGAACTAACATGTGTCTGTCGTTCGCATCACCTTCTCTAAGCGTGAGTAAAAATCCAAACCAAGAAGGATCAGAATCTGCTGTCGGCTCAGGTAAAATGAAAATATCTTCAAATTCTTTCATTCGAGAATAAAGAAGAGCAAAATTTTCTCTTCTCTTTTGAATGAAGCCATCCAATTTCTTAAGTTGTGAAACGCCTAAGGCTGCTTGCATATCAGTCACTTTCAGGTTAAAGCCGACATGAGAATACGTATACTTATGGTCATAGCCATATGGCAAAGAACCTAATTGTTGTCCAAAACGACAGCCACAGGTATCATCTTTACCTGGAAGGCAATAGCAATCCCTTCCCCAATCTCTAAAACTCTCCGCTATCTTAGCCAATTCGGGATTATTTACAACTACGGCACCCCCTTCACCCATGGTGATGTGGTGTGCCGGATAGAATGAAAATGTAGATAAATCTCCAAAAGTTCCAGTTTTTTTGCCCTTATAAGTCGCGCCTAACGAATCGCAATCATCTTCAATTACCCATAAGTTGTATTTCTTAGCTACCCTCATCACTTCATCCAATTCAAAAGGATTCCCCAAGGAGTGGGCAATCATGATCGCTTTGGTTTTTGGCGAGACAGCAGCCTCAATCATATCTGCCTTTACATTATGTGTAGCAACATCTACATCTATAAATACAGGGATTGCACCAGCTTGCACAATTGGATTAACAGTAGTAGGAAATCCTGCCGCAACTGTTATAACTTCATCTCCAGCCTTTATCGCACGGTCACCCAACTTAGGAGAGGTAAGCGTATAAAAGGCTACTAAATTAGCAGATGAGCCTGAATTAACTAATAATGCTTTAGAAGCACCAAAATACTTTGCAAATTCCGACTCAAACTCTGTAGCGAACCTTCCTGCAGTTAACCATCCGTCAAGCATAGAATCAACTCCTAACAGTAAGTCGTCCTCATTCATCACCTTTCCTGTAACAGCTATATAGTCTGTTCCAGGAATAATTTCTCTCTTTGCATTTTTTGCTGCAATAACAGCAAGTTGTTCTTGCAAGTCACCGCTAAAATTTTTATAATTCATTTTTTAAACTTTTTAAAATATAGGAGTCTACGTTAGTAAGTTGGAACTTTGGGTACTCGTTGATAAATTTATGGTTTAGCAAACCTCCATTTAATGGCCTAACTGCCGCTTGATTCGCATTAATTGTCTGTACAGGATTAAGTTTTACAGACTTATTTTTTTCAAAATAGGAACTAACTTTAACTGCTAAATGATACCTGCTGTAGTAGTCGGATGAACCTAAATGGTACAACCCATTTTTTCGATCTCTTAGCAGTAAAAATATCATTTCTGCAATATCGCCAGCATAAATAGGTGTTGCAAATTGATCATATGGTAAATTTAATACTTTTTCAGGTTGCTGAACCAGGTCGTCCATTAATCTGGCGATGAAATTTTTAGACCTAAGTTCTTCACCATATACATTAGTGATACGTAGAATTAGTTTTTTTTCTAATAAGGATACAAGTTCTTCTGCTTCCAATTTATGACTGCCATAAACGTTCACTGGGTTTACAGATGCGCGCTCTGAATATGGGCCCTGTTTTCCATCAAAAACATAGTCAGTAGATATATAAGCCAAAGGTATATCTGCCGCTTTGCAAAATTCAACAATTTTAGCTGTAGAGAGAACTGTCGCGTTGTAACTATCATCAACGTTATGTTCACAGAAATCAACATTTGTAAGGGCTGCACAGTGAACAATGGCGTCAGGAAAAAAATTCTGAGCAGAAAAGAAATCTTGCAAATCGTCAACTAAAGGATCGAAGTGTACCGTACCCGATGTGGAATAATTCAAGTGCGTACCTAGCGTCAGCCAATCGTTATTATGAAATACCCGCATACAATGTGAACCAACTAAACCCGATGCTCCTACTACAAATATATTCATATTAAAAAAGACTAGTTGTTTCTGAAAATTTTTGAAATGCTAAATCTCTATCTGACATAACCGGATTAACAACATTCCAATCAAAACCAAAAGAATCATATCTGATTCCCGCTTCAGACTCTTTGTGTTGCGAAGTTGTAGTATGATACTCAACAGTTGTATTATCTTCTAGAGCAAGAAATCCATGGGCAAATCCTTTACCTATGTAAATTCCTTTTCTGTTATTTTCAGATAGCTCAACAGACAAATACTTCCCATAGGTCTTAGAATTCTTTCTGATATCAAGAATCACGTCAATTATTGCACCAGTTAGTACATAAACAAGTTTTGCATGATCTTCTGGAGGATTTTGATAATGCATGCCTCTGATAACATTTTTAGAAGATACAGAATAAAAACTTTCAGTGAATACTGATTCAAGCCCAACCTGATCAAAAGTTTGTTTATGGATTGTTTTAACAAACTCTCCTCTATTGTCTTTATAAGAACCATAGTCCATTATAAATAAATTTTCAAATTCTGTAGAAATAATTTCCATTATAAAGACCAGTTTATCGCCTTTTCTTGCGCCTTCTTAGTATATTGTTTAATTTGCTGCAACCGGGATTCGAAAATGTCTTCCCCTTCAGCAATATCAATTAGATATCCATCAACAGTAAATTTAACTGTTTCTTTAAAATTTAATACAGGCTTCCACTTTAAGTAATTCGCAGCCTTTGAGATGTCTAATTTGAGTAAAACCGCCTCATGCAACTTTGGAGTTCCTTCCGGTATAATATAGCCGCCTTTAGATTCAATTAGTAATGTTTCGTCAATTAAATCCTTTACAGAATAGTTGGAGGTATCTTCAGGTCCAAAATTCCATCCACCACTAAAGCTTTTTCCTTTTGAGAACAACTCTGCGCCAAGGATCAAGTAACCACTTAGTGGCTCTAAAACATGTTGCCAGGGCCGGGTAGCATAAGGATTTCTAATTTCTAATTTTTGATTTTCTTTAACAGCTCTAAAATAGTCTGGAACTATACGATCGGCTGCCCAATCTCCTCCACCAATCACATTACCAGCTCGTCCTGAAGCAATGTTACAGGTTCCATCATTTTTAAAAAAGGACTCTAAATAGGAATTTGTAATGAGTTCAGAACATCCCTTCGATGCACTGTATGGGTCTTTCCCTCCCATAGGGTCGTTTTCTCTATATCCCCATACCCACTCTCTATTATCGTAACATTTGTCAGTCGTTACATTTACAGCAGCTTTAACAGATGGTGTAGCTCTTACCGCTTCAAAAAAATTGATGGTTCCCATCAGGTTAGTATCAAAAGTACCAACAGGATCTTGATAGGATAATAAAACTAAAGGCTGTGCAGCAAGATGGAAGGCAAAGTCTGGTTGTACTTCGTGGAAATACCTTTTCAGTTTTTCACCATCTCGTACATCTCCTTCTTGATGATGAACCTTATTTGTAAGATTTGTAGTAACAAAATTGTCCATAGGTGAATAAGGTGCCAGTGCATAACCATACACATCAGCACCAAGTTCCTTTAACCAGATGGATAACCACGAACCTTTGAAACCAGTATGGCCGGTAACAAGCACTTTCTTTCCTTGATATATATTCTGAAAACTCATACTACCAGATTTTCCATTTAGCCTGGCCTGTTGACCAAAGTTGTTCCAATTCAATCCGATCTCTTAAGGCATCCATTGGCTTCCAGAAACCAGAATGTTTAAAAGCTGCCAGTTGCCCGTCGTTAGCGATTTCCTTTAAAGGTTTGTTCTCCCATTGTACATCCTCCACATCACCTTCCAGGTACTTGAAAATCCCTGAATCCAAGACAAAGAATCCACCGTTAATCCACATGCCATCACCTTGAGGCTTTTCTACGAAATGTTTAACAGAACCATTTTCATCCATTTCAATATTACCGAAACGCCCGGGGGTCTGGATACTCGTCAGTGTAGCTAATTTATCATGGCTATTATGGAATGCTACTAAATCATTGATGTTAATATCCGCAACACCATCCCCATAGGTCAGCATGAAAGTTTCGCCATCTACATATTTCTGAATTTTTTTAATCCTGCCTGCGGTATTGGTCGTTAATCCGGTATCAACTAAGGTAACTTTAAAAGATTCAGAGTTGGAAAAATGTACGTCGACCTTATTCTTTTCAATATCTATGGATACATCAGAGTTATACAAATAATAATTAAGAAAATACTCTTTGATACTCTGTGCTTTGTAACCGAGACATAATACAAAATCATTGTAGCCATAAGCCTCATAAATTTTCATAATATGCCATAAAATAGGCTTACCACCGATTTCAACCATTGGTTTCGGACGGGCTTCCGTTTCTTCCATAAGCCTGGTACCTAAACCACCAGCAAGTATTACAACTTTCATATTTTTATGTTATATTTCTATATGTACATTTTCTGTTAATGGATGCGTACAGCAAAGCAAAAATTCACCAGCTGCAAGATCTTCTCTTTCTTTACTTAATCCGATCATTTTTGCACTGCCGCTAACTATTTTACCTTTACAGGTACTGCAGTTTCCAGTTTGACAGGAATAAGGTAATTCTAAATCTGCATTCAAGGCTGCTTCCAAAATACTTTTCCCTTTCACTACTTCTAATGTGTGAGCAGTGCCTTCAAAAGTTAATGAAATTCTTTGAGTGTGCACGTCTTCAAAATCCTTTGGGTCTTTAATCAGTTCAAAATCTTCTGAAAAAACATTAATTAACGCACCAAATTTGCTATATATAGCATTCTTAACTGACTCTTTCAATCCAGCTGGACCACAAATGTAATGCGCACAATTTTCCGGGGAAAGTTGTGCCTCGAGGATGGAAAGTGCTTTTACTTGATCAATTCTACCTTGAATCAGATATGGATTGCTTTCATCCAACACAAGTTTTGTATGAAAATGCCTTATTATTAATCTCTCTGAATATTGAATTTTTAATGCTTCAATCTGATCTTTAAAGATAGTAGTCTCATGATTTCTATTTCCATAATTTAAATGGACTTTTACATTGTCCGTTGATTTAAGAATGTACTTAATAATAGAAATTAATGGCGTAATGCCACTGCCTACTCCCCAAAAATAAACATCCGTCAGGTTATCTTTGACTTCAAAAACAAAGTCTCCCATGGGCGGCATTGCCTCTATTGAATCGCCCACATTGACCATGTCATTGATGTGGTTTGAAACTAAACCATTTTCAACACGCTTTATTGTTACTTCTAGATAGGGATCTACACCTGGACAAGATGAAAAAGAATATGGCCGGATGTATCGTCGTCCATTAATTCTAAAAATTAATGTTAAATATTGCCCTGCTAAATATTTAATCTTCTTCAAACCAGGTTGCTTAAAGCATAAGGTTACCGTGTCTTCAGTTTCCTTTCGTATCTCAGCAACCTTTAAAGTATAATTCATACTAAGCCTTATTAAAAATTCTTTTAAACCAATTGGATTTAACTTCTTCGCCATATGATCCATAACCATAGCCATAGCCATAGTATTTATGGATAATATCATTGACTACAATACCCATATTTTTCAATTTGCCTGTATTGTATAATTCGTCAACAATCTGTATTTGATCTTTCTTAGTAACACCTTGCCTTACCAAATATATCACCGCATCAGAATAGTCAGCTAATAATTGCGCGTCAGTTATAATACCTATTGGCGGAGCATCCATTAGGATATAGTCAAACTTTTCCTTCAAATTCTTAATAAGGTCAGGTACATGGCCAGCTATTAAAGTTTCCGCCGGATTAGGAGGTAATGGACCCGATGAAATAATAAACATATTCTCATTCATAGTAAGCGGTTTGATAATGCTGCTGATACTAATACTAGGGTCTATAGAGTAATTGCTGAATCCAACATTATTAGAAACGCCCAATTTTGAGGATAAACCTGGTTTTCTTAAGTCAAGTTCCATTAATAAGACTTTCTTTCCTGATAAGGCAAGTATATTTGCCAAATTAATTGCAGTAAAAGATTTCCCCTCACCAGACATACTTGATGTCAAAAGAATTACTTTCTCATTTTGCCCTTTCAAAAAGAATGATAAATTTGTTCTTAGCGCCCTAAATTGTTCTGAGATTGCAGAACGGCCACTTGTAGCTACGATCAAATTATCATTACTACTATTATGACTTATCTCTCCAATTATTGGAACAGACGTTCTCTCCATGATATCTTCTTTAGAAGAGACCGAAGTGCTTAACATTTCAATTATAAAAAGTAAACCCATTGGTATTATCAATCCTAAAATAATTCCAGCAATATAAACTAGTCTCTTTTTTGGGCTTATTGGATTTACAGCTGATTTAGGAGGATCTATAGTTTTAGCAATAGATATATTTGATGTTTTTGAAATTGCTGTTTCCTCCGCTTTCTGCATTAAAAATATATATAACTCCTGCTTAATCTGCTGGTTTCGAGCCAATTTCAGATAGTCTTTTTCAATTTCAGGAACACCAGAGATCTGAGAACTTGCCTGCGCTAATTGATTTCTTAGCTTATCACGTGTTATAACGAATGTATTTTTTGTACTTTGTATATTAGCCAAGATACCCTGACGTAAACTAGCAATTTGCTCGTCAATATTACGCACAAAAGGACTGGTTTCCGTTACACTTAATAACTGTTTATCTCTCTCTATTAATAGTGCATTGTATTGATTCATTAGTCCAGAGAAAACCATATCTTGCGGCAAAAGAGAAGCAGGGAATACTCTTTTATTTTTACTTTCATCTTTTAAGTAAATTTCCAAATCCGATAAAATTGAAACTTGAGTTTCAGCTTTGGCTAATTCAGCACTAAATTCGCTCGAACTTTGAACCAATAATTTACCTTGTTCAGTCATATCAGCTAGCTTATTGCCTTTTTTGAAATTCTGAACCTTATCCTCAACATCACCTAACTCTGTGGCTATTACATTCAATCTTTTTCTGATAAATTGCGTTGTACTATCTGCTATAGTATTTTTATCTTCGAGATTCGTAGATATGTATTGATTTATTAAAGTGTTTAAAATATCCTCGCCCTTTTTCGGTAAAGCATAAGATAAATTCAAATCAATAATTGTCGATTTTTTATTAGTGAATTCTACAACAAGTTGCCTACTTAGTTCGTTTACTCTCTCATCTATTGATTTAATCGTAACAAAATAATTAAAATCTCCCGGGCTAAATGGCACTTCGGTTGGTGACATCATCACCTCTCCAACTCCTGGAATATGTAATTTTTTATTCCATTCTCCTACTTTTTCAAATTTCTTACCGGATATCTTAAACTTATTTGTTGACAGCCTGGCTAAGGTTAAGTCAGTCGCTTTAATGGTATCAACACTATTTAAAATAATCAATTTAAATGGTGATGTATACAATTCTTTATTTACAAAACCATCCTCCCTAGAATAAACAATATTTAGTTGCAATTTTCTCACAACTTGTTCCATTAAAAACCTAGTCTTAAGTATCTCCGCTTCGTTATCTACGGAATTTTTTCCTCCAATAATACTGCTTAAGTCCATGAGTGCACCACTTTGCTTCCCCATTCCAGAGTCCTCATTACTATTAACCAACACACGAGCACCTATTTGATACATCGGAGTGGTAAATTTTATATAAAGAAAAGCACCTATTAGGCAGATGCAAATACTAATAATAAACCAGTGCCATTTATCTAAAAACTTTATTAAAATTGATTTAATATCAATTTGTTCTTCTTTATTATCAATACCTTTATTTGGGCTATTACTATTCATGTATAAAATTGTAGAAATGATACTATCTAAAGCTAGTTATTGCAACTACAATAACAGACAACACAGATGCAATTACGCTAATAGTTTGGACTTGCGCAGAATTTGAGGCGGATACCTTTCGTTTATTAGGCTCAACGTAGACAACATCATTTTGTCTTAAATAATAGTAAGGGCTATCAAATATTTTAGAAGAATTTAGATCTAATCTGGCAAATTCTTTTTTCCCATTATTGTCTCTTACTATTAGAACATTTTCTCTTCTGCCATAAATAGTTAAATCACCCGCTAAACTAAGCGCATCTAAAACTGACACTTTCTCATTAGGAAGCGTGTAAGCAGATGGGGCATTAACTTCCCCAAGAACACTAACTTTAAAATTGGCAAATCGCAATTGTACATTCGGTTCCTTATAAACAATTGCTGCCTTTTCACGTATTAGTTCTCTAGCTTCATATGTAGTCAAACCAGCTAATTTTACCTTACCGATTAGCGAAAGTTCGACATCGCCATTTCTATCTACCAAAAAGCCTGACACCTGCTGCGCTGCAACAGCTGTACTTGCCCCACCTCCCAATACTGTATTTGATGCAGCTTGATTTACAATCGCACCACTTTGTGGATTCAAGGTAAATATATTGATACTTAAAATATCATCGGGCTGAATAATGGGTTCAGTAAATTTAGTAGCATTCTCTAATTGAGCTTGATTAACAGACTGAATGTCTTGAAAATAAGCGATCTTTTTATTACTCACACAAGATGATAACATAGAAAAGGATAGTAGAAATAACAAGGCACTAATCCTATTTTTCTTAAACAAAATAATTTTATTCATAAATAATTTTAGGTTCTCTCTGGAACACTTTAACAGTTTGCAAACTTAATCATTTAAATGTAATAACGAAAGAGCCTACTTGTTTCACTCGCTTTTGTGTGAACTTTCAGATCAAATAAGTATTAGCTAATTAAACAAGTATACTAATCCAACCTTTGCATGAAAGTTATTTACATCTTGTTTATTCCAATCCCAAAAACTACCATCTGGCTTTCCTTGCCATTGATATTGATAATTTAAGGAGCGTATATAAGTTAATTGGCCGTTTAATATGAAATTTTTATAATTCCAGCTTACATTGCCCCCAACAGAAAGATCCACCCAGTGTCTATTAATATATTGATTTTTATCAGCCGAAGCATATGCAAATCGATAAAAAAGATCATTGTTATTTACCTGTCTTTCAAATTGAATTCCAATTCGCTTTAAACCCTTTACCCAACTTACATCTAACGTTTGTAAATTGCTCCCTGGTCCAATACCTGCACCTAGTACCTGGCCGTTGTTGGTGTAACCATCCAATACCTGATAATGGCTGTACCAGGTTTCACTTGCCCGGGTTTCTCTAGTTGTTGGTTTCTCCAGCTGCGTTAATTCAACGCCTATCTGGATAAACTCGTCAGCACTTCTAACAGGTATTAGTTTTCTAAAACCAACTACATAAGCCCGGGTGTGTTCCGGCTCTATAATAGCATCACGTAAATCATTTGAATGATCGTTTCTACCATACTCAAAATAAACCTCGGCTTTACTTTCAGGAAGTACATATCTCGCAAAGAAAGAAATATATTGATCTTTTTCCGCTGCGTCGGCAGCATTGTTCCCATCTGCTTCATTAAAGGCAGCTTTTTCTACTGCACCAAAAATTGGGAAATAGTCTCCAAAGCCTCGTCCCATAGTAGACCTGTTAACAATGAAAGTCCGCGCTAAACCTAAAAATAACTGTGGTACCCATTTTGGCTGGTACGTGGCTGTTATTCCGGATATATAGCGCCAATCATATGGTTTCTGAACCAATTCATTTCGAATAGCCTGAGGCACTGTTGGATCCTGATTTAAACTCACACCAGATTGCTCCAATCGACCACCAATAATTTGCGCCTCAAATGAGCCAATATACGTTTTAATGGGACGGGTAGTATTTAAGGTTAAATGTCTAAAACCTGAAGCGTTATTTGTCATCAATAATGAATTACGTACGCCTGGCCCCCACCATAGATTTTCATTCGAGAAACCTGCAGATACTGGTCCTACATTTAAACGTATACTACTTTGCCCTAAACTTAATTTATTGTATGCTCCATCTTTAAAACGATCAGGAAGATCTATTTTATTATAAAAAGTTGTAGTTACCGGAGTATTCCAATAAACGCCATTTGGCGCATCTGCTAAACGTTGAAACCCTTTGTTTTCTGCAAAAACATATTCTGGTCTTAATTGAATACTTAAAGGACCAATCTTCGCATAAATTCCTGCCGAAATTTGGGTCTGATAACCCTTAGCCTGCACCATCGAGCCATCATTCATGCCATAAGGATGATGAGAATTGAACTGTTGCTGCCAGGCAACAGGCAAGGCATAAATTTGGGTTTTGAGTTTAGGATTACTATATAGTAACTTCCTGAAATGGTGTAATGAATAACTAGTATCAGAATCCAGAGCCAGGTTGTTTCCATCAGACATAAACATCGGCCTGATCATATAAGAACTATTAGAACTATCTTTTCCCAATAGTTGTTGCCTTCGGTAAGCATCTTCAACATTTTCCAATAAACCAACTGGTAAAGTCTGGGCGAAAGCCACTGCACTTACAAAGAACAGCATTAAGGAGAGATAGAAAATTCTCATATATTTAAGATATGTTTTGTGGTATGAACGCTAAAATGCTCGCAAAGGTATACAAACTTTCTCCCGATGTGAAACTTTTTTGGTTGAACACCTGCTTTAAAATCCATTTTTGCACATTAAATCTCACATATAATGCACATGATACACTTTTAATTAAAAAAAGAAAAATGAGGGCTTCTAAATCTTTGGAACTAAAAATTGCATGCTTATTTGTCTCTGGTTTAAAGATCCTAATGATATTGTAAAAAACTATAGTTGTAATTATTTAGCGAAATGATGCTGTTTTAATTGATTTTAATGCGTTTATTTGAGGTAGTATAAAATTACGCTTAAGCTTAACAAATTGAATATTCCAATTGCCATGCTGCACCATGTAGCCGAGCAGCCTCACCCGAGTTTGCAGCGATGGTCTATCAGTCATCATAAATTTTTAGAATTTCTCAACAGGATCGAAGAAAAAGGACTCCAAACCACCACCTTCGAAGAAATTATTACCCTAAAATTATCTTCCAAAGATTTACAGCACAAAATTATAATCACTTTCGATGATTGTGCAGCCGAGTTATTCGAGTTTGCAATTCCTGAATTAGTAAAAAGGGACATGAAAGCCGTTTTTTATATGCCTTCTGATCACGTAGATGGAGAGAATATATGGGACATCGAAGAATATAATATGGCAAGTGTAAAATTAATGAATCGCAATCAGCTCCAGCATTTGTTAGAATTAGGGATGGAAGTAGGCAGTCATGGGGAGAAACATATCAAACTCAATAAGGTAACCCATGCCGCCGCCTATACAGATATTGCAGAATCAAAAAAATCACTGGAAGGTTTACTCAACCATACCGTTTACTCTTTCGCCTACCCTTATGGCAAAATCCCTGCTAAACACCAGCAAATGTTAGCAAAGGCAGGTTATCAATTTGGATTAGCCATTTACACCCCTTTCGAAAGCAAGTATAACCTCCGCCGGTTCGCCATTAATGAAACCGACGATCAAAAAATCATCGATATGAAATTAGGGAAGCGCTATCGCCTGATGCGGTTGATCTACGATCCGATTTTATTGCTGAGGAATCGGTTTGAAACAAAGTAATTATCATATATTGATAAGCTCAGATTCAGGTAAAAAGTATTTTGATAAAACATTTAAAATCCAAACCAGATATCATAGCCGATATGTAGAAATATTATTTATTTTCGTAAAAATTCTAATTAATGTCCTTAGCAGCAGATACATTGATCACCGTTCCTGGTGGCACATCTCAAATTTCTAAATTAAATGTTGGTGGGTTTGCATCAGCCTGGTCAATCGATGGGATTACAAATCAACCTATTTTCTTTAGCCAAGGTTCAGATTCACATACAGAAATATTTGTCATCTATATTAGAACAGAAAATTTTACACTCATCACCTCACCAGCTCAATGGATGTGCTTAGCTGATCAAACGCTGAAAAGAGCTGATCAATTGGTGCCAAATAGCGACCTGCTACTCGCAGCAGATGGTCAGCCTGAAAATATTGAATCTATTATTTTAGGGAGGTATAATGGGCAATTACACCACATTGCCATCAACACGATGGAACTGAAGGACAAACACTTGATTATTGCCAACGGCTTGGTTTGTGGCGATTTTGTATTAGAAATGTTGAGCGCAACAGCATCTACCTGAAAATATTAAATGGCACAGCTGGGAACAACCTATTTTACATCTATCATTAAGCCCCTGTAAACTAAAACAATACAGGTTTTGCCTTATAATGCACTGAATGTTTTGGCGACAGAGGGAGCAAACTGTATGATTCCCGTTTCTACCCCTCCTGTCCTGGGTTAAAAATATTCCCCAGATAGCATTTCCTTATAATAGTCTGTTGATGATGATTTGAACCAAATGAATAATGGTACACCGTTACTATTTTCTCTCGAGGAAAATTTAAAAGTAGGTACCGCCGCTACCTACTTAGGTAATGAAAGTAATTGGATTACAGCATTTAGATCTAAACAAATTACTGGTTCCAACAACACCAATACATGGAAGCAATAAGCAAATTATTCAAGAGAAACACCAAACAGATCCGTGCCGGAGGGTATCTTCGGATCCCTTAACTATTTCGTCGGATGGTTTCTCAGAAGATTTGAAAACGCAACTGAATCAGGGCTACGTGCTGTTAAATCATTATCAAACCTTATGCTTTATTAAAGTAAATGATCTGCTCTGTAAAATACTCCTCACAGGTGAGGAAGGCGATCGTATAAATTTATTTATACTTATAAGTGGTTTATCACGACGCTTTAAAACCCTTGCTAAGTTCGAAACCTATTACCTTGATTATTCTACACAGGTAATAACACGCGTTAAAGAAGAATTTTATAAAGAGCCTGGGCTGCGCGATAAATTGGATGA
The DNA here is from genome assembly GCF_034045265.1 of Pedobacter sp. CFBP9032. Lineage (NCBI taxonomy): Bacteria > Pseudomonadati > Bacteroidota > Sphingobacteriia > Sphingobacteriales > Sphingobacteriaceae > Pedobacter > Pedobacter sp. CFBP9032. The sequence continues at coordinate 32,881 of NZ_JAXCWE010000013.1, forward strand.
GTTATTAAGAACTTAATCTTCCGCTATCATTGGCTTCCGAGACCTTAAAACGAATACACAGCCTAAGGCGAAGGGCAAGAATAGCCAGGCATAATCATCTATTGGTAAACAAGTCGCTGGCACGTTAGTTGTTGCTAGAAACAGGAAAGTAGTACTCGTACCACCAACCTGGCAGGGTGTTGAACTTACAGAAATACCAGCGAATGATGTGCAACTGTTTGCTGCGCCCGAAGTTGCAAAAGGAGAGGCATTAAAGTTGTTACCAGATATTCTTCGATAATAAAACCTTCCCGCTCCTCCTCCCGAAGGCTGGCTGTAACAGCCGGTAAGCTGAGCCGATGAAAGCACAGGCAGTGCAAATAAGGAAATAAAAAGCAAAAACTGTAAATAACGCATAAACGAATAGTTATAATCACATCAATAATCTGAGGCAAAAACTTCCTCAAATTGTAAAAATTACCGAACTGCAATCCCAACAAAATTAAGTGAACTGATTAACAATTGGAAAGCTACAAAGCTATGGCATCAGTTTGAAAAGGTAAGGTCACATTCTAAATACCCATCAAAAAATTACATTGTCACAAATACAATACTGCAATCTAGATAGCAATAAATACAAGTTATAATAATACAATGAAAGTATATTTAACAAGAGGCAGTATTTAATATGTTAAATGCTTTTAAAAGTTGATTCTAAATACTTTCAGGCTGGTCAGATTATTGGGAATTCAATTTATCACCAGAAACCTGGAAACAAATTAAAACTTGACTACTTATATTAATGCTTATAACGCTTTTGCTTTTGAGCTAAATGGTAAGGCATATATCGGTGGAGGTTCAAATAATGGTTTAATAAGTTCGTCCATTTATGAATACGCCCCAATTACAGAAACCTTTAATAAAAAATACCTTTTAAAATAATAAATATGAACACACACCCGTAACCCTTGCAAATCAGATTGCTTCCCCGAAAGGTCGGGGCAGGCTATCATACCTCCTTGCAATGAAGATTTTTTGATTTCAGATATACAGTAATTTGTCATTCTGAGAGATTATCTCGCCCTTTCCCAACCAGACAAAAGTATTGATAGGCAGATAGCAGTCCTCACGCTAAACAAACGATCAAACCCCACCACTACCCGCTCCTAAGCACGCCATCCGGCCTGGCAGAATTTCGCAGAAAAGCAAATTGAAATGCTTGTACAAACTTTCAGGTTTCGAATAGCCAAGGAAATATGCAGCGAGGGCAGGACTGCAGCAAGGACTAAGCCTCATATTGCCGCCATCAGGATTTCGATGCTGCTATTCAAGAAAGGATGCAAGCCTTGATTTTTGTTTCTTTTTATCAAGAAAAAGAAAAAAGCCCGTCTGGCCAAGACAAAAAATACCTTTTAAAATAATAAATATGAACACACACCCGTAACCCTTGCAAATCAGATTGCTTCCGCGAAAGGTCGGGGCAGGCTATCATACCTCCTTGCAATGAAGATTTTTGATTTCAGATGTACAGTAATTTGTCATTCTGAGAGATTATCTCGCCCTTTCCCAACCAGACAAAAGTATTGATAGGCAGATAGCAGTCCTCATGCTAAACAAACGATCAAACCCACCATTACCCGCTCCTAAGCACGCCATCCGGCCTGGCAGGATTTCGCAGAAAAGCACATTGAAATGCTTGTACAAACTTTTAGGTTTCGAATAGCCAAGGAAATATGCAGCGAGGGCCGGACTGCAGCAAGGACTAAGCCTCATATTGCCGCCATCCGGATTTCGATGCTGCTATTCAAGAAAGGATGCAAGCCTTGATTTTTGTTTCTTTTTATCAAGAAAAAGAAAAAAGCCCCTCTGGCCAAGACAAAAAATACCTTTTAAAATAATAAATATGAACACCCACCCGTAACCCTTGCAAATCAGATTGCTTCCCCGAAAGATCGGGGCAGGCTATCATGCTTCTTCCCACTGAAGATTTTTTGATCCTAGTATCCCATCAAACAAAACAAGAACAACGGCAAACGACCAATGAAAAAACGCTTCAAAAACTCAGGTAGCAATTAAAAGTCCCTGTATAAATTCCTAAACGTACTTCTTAAACCAAAGGTAACCAAGCCAGTATTCTGATTACTGAGTGAAGACGATTCCCTTCTGATAATTCCACCTATTTCAGCACGAAGATTATACTTTGGATTGATCAGATAAGAAACCTTGGCTTCTGTAAAGAATAAATTCGTTTTAATGCCCTGCCCGGTACTTACCCCATAATCCTGAACCCGCGTTTCATAACTTAAAAAGATATTCTTCCCGTAATTTAAACCTGCCGGATCAGCACCATAATTAGCATAAATCATTTGGCCCTGAAAATCAAACCGCTTGTAGCTATAATTCAACAAGCCCAAAAACTCCCTGAAATTAGCACCAAAAGGATGTGCCAGGGGCTGGTTCATGGCCGCGTAGTTAGATACCCGGTCAAAGTGTGCATAGGTATAAGGTTTAGCTGTGTTAAATTCTGCAAGGTAATTTAAACGGGGCACCTTAAACAAATCAGAACCCCTGAAACCCACCTGGATGGCATGTTTATTGGCCCAGTAGCCATTGCTGGAAAAAATTTCTTTAGCTGTAAATTCATCAAACATAAACTGACCATAAACAGTAGTCTTATCCAGGATCTCGTATTTTAAGTTAACACCTAAACGCATTTTATCCGGAGAGGTGGTATTGGCACTTTCTACAGAACGCAGGAAAATAAAGGGGTGAGCGTAATTAAAATCGAACCCTCTCTTCCCTTCTTTCTCCGCATCCGCCCAGGTTACAGCCTGGAAAAAGCCTGCAGAGAAACGTTTGGTAATGTTCCAGTCCAGGTAATGAGCAGCCATCCACTTCCCACGATCACCCAACCTCCGGTCTGTTGTAAACCGCTCCGCGCCCGGGTCTAACATATAAGCAAAGATGGTTTGATACTGCACATTCCCTAACGTAGCCCTCATCCTTAAAAAAGAGTAATTTGCAGCCACATCAGAAAGCAACATCGAACGGTAACCATCTCCAATAAAATTTTTATCATAACCCAGGGCAAGGTTCAGGTGTTTGTTAGCCGTGAAGGAAAGCAAAGCCGTAGCATACGACCAGTCTTTGGTTTTGCCATCCAGTTTTCCGGTCATCTCACTCGGTACAACCTGGTTCGTATTAATGAAATCAGTTACGTAATTGGCAAAAACACCCTGATTCTCATAAGCACTGGCATAAAAAGAAAATTGCTTGCCAATATCGCCACCAATCTGGAACCCCCTGGTATTTAACCAGGTCGTTTTACTTTCTTTAAACTCCCTTCCGATTTGAAAATCGGGCAAGAAATCAAGATAAACATTATAATCATCACCTTTAAAATTAACCAGGTGTTCATCCGTCAGTTTTCTTCTGATCCAGCTTCTTTTGTTCAGGCTATCTACCCCCAATTTCATTAAGGATTGATATTGTCCTACCAACACACTGTCATCAGCATAAAAACCCCTGATAGAACTGTGGAAACTAGAATTAATATCGTAAACCGAAGAATTTAACTTCTGGTAGAACTGATAAGAATAAGGAATATTTTGGTTTGGTGTTTGTGCGACTGCAACATTATTCAACGCGAATAAGGCAAGGATAGCAAACAATAAGATTATAAGTGGGGTATTAGTTTTTTTCATCCGTATGGTCTAGTTCTTCGTAAATGGAATTATTGCTTTTGTATTCCTGCACCAGTTGTTTCATCATCACCACCACTTGCCTGTTATCATTCACTTTAGCACAGTTAATTAATTTGTAAATATGTTGTTCTACATCATTAAATATATATTCCCTCACCTTCCCGATCATAATTTTATGGTGGTGGGTAGGCATGGTATTTTCATTATCATTTAAAAGTTCTTCAAATAGTTTTTCTCCCGGGCGAAGACCAGTATACTGAATCTTGATATCCTGGTTCGGTATTAGTCCGGCCAGGCGGATCATTTTTTTAGCCAGCTCCACAATTTTAACCGATTTACCCATATCGAAGATGAAAATTTCACCACCTACACCCATATTTCCTGCCTCTAAAACCAAACGGCAGGCCTCAGGAATGGTCATAAAATAACGGGTAATTTCCGGGTGCGTAACCGTAACCGGTCCCCCTTTTTCAATCTGCTGTTTAAATCGGGGAATCACCGAACCGTTGGAGCCCAGCACATTACCAAACCGCGTGGTGATAAACTTGGTAATCGGCTTAACATTCAGCTCATTGATATAGCTTAATCCGTTACTAAAAATATGAGTGTGATTAATTAAGGTATTGTTTAAAGATTGTACATAAATCTCTGCAATTCTTTTAGAGGCACCCATAATGTTGGTGGGGTTAACCGCCTTATCAGTAGAAATCATCACAAACTTGCGTACGCCGTATTTTACAGAAAGGTCGGCCACGATCTTCGTGCCCAGCACATTGGTTTTAATGGCTTCGCAAGGGTTATCTTCCATTAAAGGCACATGTTTATAAGCAGCCGCATGATAAACAAAGTGTGGCTTATAGGTTTGAAACAAATGTTCCATCCTTTTAATATCTCTGGCGTCACCTACAGCGGCATGATAATTAGACTGCTGATTAGACTCTTCCAGCTCCAGGTAAAGATCGTGCAACGCAGTTTCAGACTGGTCATTTAAGATAATCAGGCTCGGCTCAAACTTCAGCAACTGGCGTACAATTTCGCTTCCGATAGAGCCCGCAGCACCGGTGATTAAAATCCTTTTGTTTTTAATCTGACTGCGGATGCCTTCCACATCAATTTCGATGGTTTTGCGGTTGAGTAAATCCTCTATATTTAAATTTTGAATCTGCGAAGTCTGCAACTTACCATCTATCCAGACATTAGATGGTGGAATATTTAACACCACCACATCGTAAGCAAGACAAGTATCAACAATTTCATTTTTAGCCTCGATCGGGATACTGAAAGAAGCAAAAATAAGTTCGTCTATCTCCCTGTTGGATATCAATAATTTTAATTCCTTTGCATCTAAAATCTTTACGCCATCAATGGTCTTACCCACTTTCCGCACATCATCATCTACGAAGGCAACAATATTTTTATTTACACGGTTATCATGATCGAATGTTCTTTTAGTAGCTACTCCCGCTTCACCGGCACCATAAATCACCACCCGCATTTTATCAAGGTTCAGGTTTTTGACGTAGGTAAAAAAGTACTTAATCAGGATTCTGTAAGTAATAAGCAACACAAAACTCACCAAACCATATACCACTACAATAATATTGGAGATGAGCATCTTAGTGGTAAAAGCAAGAATGGTTACATTTAAAACAAATAAAACGGCACTACTCAGAACCACCGCAAACAAAATGCGCAAGGTATCCTGGGCACTGGTATACCGGATAATCCCGCTATAGGATTTTACAGAAAGAAAAACAATAATATTGATGGCAATGGTCACTAAAGCACTGCGGCTAAAATAGATCACATCTAAATCGGTGAGGTCAAAATTATACCTAATAAAATAGGCCACTCCGAGGGAGATCAGGCAAATCATCAAATCTATGATGAAAATGAGCCAGCGGGGTACTATATTAACTTTGCTAAACACCGGGTTTTCTTAACTATTATCTGCATGATTGCGGTAAATCAACTGGCCTTTGCCTTGAATGATCAACCGCAGCACCACAATAAACGTACCTGTTATAATTAAAATCAGCGCAAGATAAGATAAATTGTTTAGGGAATAGCAAATTAACCAAATGTTCACCCCCAACTGCACCAGGCAATACCCCGCAGCCACAGTTAAATGAGGTATTTTTTTCTCATTGGCCAGAAATTGATAGAAATGTGTCCGGTGCGCTTCACTGATATTTTCTTTTCTGATCAACCGAAAGAAGATAGTACTCACCACATCCAGCCCATAAACCAGTAGGAGTAAAATATAGCTCAGGTCATCAGTAGCGATAATCAATTTTAAAATAAAAAAAAGCAGAATAAACGCAATGCTTACGCTGCCTACATCTCCGGCAAAACACCTCGCTGTTTTCCGGAAATTAAAAAAGTTAAAAACCAGCACCGCAAGGGTAGCAACCAGCAACGTCATTTGATCAACAAACAGGGTTTCGTTTTGGTTAAGGTACAACAGGGTAAGCAAGGTGCATAAGGCATAGCCACCAGTAATTCCGTTAATACCATCCATAAAATTCACCGCATTAATACTCCCGATAACGAAAAATAAGGCCACCGCAACCAGATACCAGGGGAAATGAAAGAGGTTGAGCTGATAAAACAGCAACGCCACAGCAATAAGGTGTACGCTGAACCGCAATTTAGCATCCCGGGGTTTAAGGTCGTCGAGGAAACTGATGCCACTAATTAATACCAGGCCCGATATAAACCAGCCATAATGAAAGCCGGAAAAGGCATATTCAAAAACCATGGCCAGCGGAAAAATAATGCCCCCGCCCCTGATGGTATGAATGGAATGTGAACTCCGCGCATTGGGCCGGTCGATAATGTTATTTTTTTCGGCCAGGCGGAGGTACAATAACATCACCGCAAACAGAAAAACAATAAAGAAAATCAGCGTAAAATCAATCATATAGTAAACTTTGCAAGCACTGCCTGAGGTTGCCAGCCTGCAATTGCCCTTGCTTTTTGATCTGAAAAAGTTAAAGTATTCGTTATCTTATCAAGCTTATTGCTATTTAAAGGAAAACGGGGGCCTAAAAAATCACCCACAAATGCAACCGCTTTAATTAAAGCATAAGGCATCACCACCGCATTTTTTCGATGGAGCTGTTTAGAAATCAGGTTCGAAATTTCCCTGAAGCTAGGATGATAACCATCAGTTAAGTTAAAAATCCCCCCTAATTGGTAAACCTGTCCGATAAAAGTGGCCACATCATCGATGAGCACCATGCTTTTTTTAACATCAGGCACATTTACGTCGAAGTAGTATCCTTTTTGAATGGCTTTAATCATAGATTGAAGGTTGCCCGGCGGATTTGGCCCGGCCAGTAGCGGTAAGCGCAAGATACTGCAAACCACATCATTTTCTTTGCACCAGGTGGTCACCAGGGCTTCCGCATCAATTTTACTCTTCCCATAGGGATCAGTAGCCGCTAAAGGTTGATCCTCATCTATCAATGCCCCTTTTGCTAACCCATAAACAGCAACAGAGCTAATGAACACAAAATATTTGGGTAAGGTAGCTAAGTTGCTTAAAGCACTAAGCAAACGTTTAGTACCGGCTACATTGACCTGGTAAAAAGCTTCCTTCTCCTCCGCTGTTTGCGGCACAGAATGTGCTTTCCCGGCAGCATGAATCACCAGCTCAGCAACGGGGAATTCAGGCAGATCATATGCCAGGTCACCAATCACCTCACCTTCGGTTCTGCCTAACCTGAATACAGTCTCTTCCGCAAAATGGCGGTAAATCGCTTTCCCTAAAAAACCATTTGCACCCGTTAATATGATCCTCATTTCGCAAACTGAATTAATCTCTTGGCAATTCTCTTGGGCATCAGCAGAAAAGGCGCCTTCAAATGATTGATTTTCCAGGCCCTTAATATCTCCAGGTTACCGTTAATAATATTTTTAATACTCGCATTAGTGGCACCGCCTAAACGCATTTTCACAAACAGGCGGTTTAAATATTTGCTTTTATAGGGATGAAGCTTAAACAGCCGCAGCATAAATTCATAATCGGCAGCTAGGCGCATCTCCAGGTTAAATAAACCCACCTGGTCATAAACAGCTTTTTTAATAAATAACGAAGGGTGAGGTGGTACATGCCCGTCTTCAAAGAACCGGGGGTAATAAGATTTTGAAGTCCATTTTCGCACCACCTGGTTAAGATCATTGTTTTTAACATAAACAAGATCACCATACAGCAGATCCAGCTCTTGGTCTTCCCCAAAGGCATGCATTACCGCACTTAAAACGTGATCATCAGCATAAACATCATCCGAATTTAAAATGCCGATGACCTCCCCGGTGCACTGTTGTATCCCCTTATTCATGGCATCATAAATACCCAGGTCGGGTTCAGAAATCACCTTGCTGATAGAATGGCCATAGCGATGAATCAAATCAAGGGTTCCATCAGTCGATTGGCCATCAATAATAATATATTCAACGTTTGCATAACGCTGGCCCAATACAGACTGAATAGCCGTTTCAATGGTTTTATGGTTATTGTAAACGACGGTTATAATTGAAATCTTCATTGTCCTAATTCATGGTATACCTGCAACGTTTCCTGGTAACATTTCTCCCACGAAAATTGACTGGCTTGTTGTTGCCCGATTGCCCGGAGTGTCGCTTCGTTTCCCTCAATACGGCGTATTGCCGCTTCAAAAGCATCAAGATCAAGTGCATCTACCAAAATGCCCGCATTTCCAGCCACCTCTGGTATGGAAGATTTATTCAACGCCACAAAAGGAGTTCCGGTTTTCATTACTTCCAGCAATGGGATGCCAAAGCCTTCGTAAGAAGAGGGATAAATTAAAGCATAGGCGTTATTGTATACCTGATTCAGCTGCTGGTTATCTATATGGGTGAACATTTTCCATCGCCCTTTAATTTTTTGATTCAACAAGCGGATTTCCTGGTCAGTAAGCGCCGAACCTACAATGTAAAAATCAAAATTACTCAGCCGCTGCAGCAGTTCAATAGCAAAATGGAAATTTTTATAATACGCCCTCGATCCAATAAACAGAAGGTAAGGTTTTGACGAGGAAGGTGACAGGGTTTCCAATGGGTAAAAGTCATCAGAAACCCCGTTATAAATAACCGAAATTTGTTCTGCTTTTAAATAAGGATGAAAATGCAGTAAATCCTGCTTGGTATGTTCCGAAACAACAATAATTTTTTCTGCAGCAAGGATCGCCCTGTTTTTTTGATGAAGATGAAGGTATCTTCGCAGCCCGCGATAAAATTTTTCATGCACAAAATCATGAATGGTAATCACCTGCCGGGCATTTGGATTTCTCGTAATGCGGTTATAGCTGGAATGAAAGATAAACGGAGCCTTTTCTTGGGCCAGTGGCAAAGTTTTGAAGCGGTTGAGCAAAACCCGCTTACCCTTGTTTGAAGATAAATATTCTGTTGGAATAGCCAAAGCCTGGCGGGAAATATTTTGGTGGGGCAACTCTGTAAAAGAGACCTCATGCGCATCACGCAGTAACCTCGAGATGAGCTCCGTCCAGTAGGTAGAAATTCCACCAGCCCTTTGCAGGCTGTAAATAATATTATCAAAATGTATTTTCATGAGGTACTTCCCGCTTTAACATGCGCCATTACCTTTTTTCGCAATAGATATAAAGTGTAAAAATACACCACATTTTTACCCAATCCTATTTTAAAAATCTTATGCTTCCACAGGGTTGCAAACAGGGCAGGAAAGCTTTTTTGATAAGTATTCAGAAAATCACTGATCATGGCCCTTTGCTGATCATTAATTTCGGTATGATAACGGTTAAAAAATGACTGAACCAACCGGTAGTTATCAATCAGGGGCTTCAACATATATTCCGTATCCCTGAAATATCGGTTAAAACGACTCGCGAAGGTCATCTTACCTACATTACCACTCACATTTTTTTGATGCTGGCGGTAAAGAATCAGCTCCTCATTAATTAAAATATTTTTGCCAAAGGCAGAGACCACAAGGGCCACGTAATAATCATGGTTAACCGCATCAACCGGAATATGTTTGATCTTCCGGACAGCAGCCCGGTTTAAAATCAGCGTACAACCCCATGCATAATTTTCATTCATCAGCACTTCCAGCTTCAATTCGGAAGGCAGTGGTAACCTGGCCGCTATCGGCTGATCTTGATCATCAATAAAACGGAGATTGGAATAGCAGAGTAAAGGAAAATCTGCCGGATACGCATTTTCACACTTTATTATTCCTGCTAAAGACCGTTCTAGTTTATGCGGTAGCCAGATGTCATCCTGGTCGGCAAATAAAATATAACCCTTATCATGTGCATACGCCCAGTCGAAAAGTGCAGAAAAATTTCGGCAGGCCGATCCATGTGCCGTTCCGTAATTAAGGAGCTTAATTCTGGAGTCTTTTTCAAGGTAGCTTGCTATAATCTTTAGCGTGTCATCACTGGATTGATCATCCCGGATAATCAGCTCCCAGGTTGGATAAGATTGTGCCAGAATACTTTCCAGCTGCCTTTCCAGGTAGGCACCACCATTATAAGTGGCCATGAGGAGGGTTAAAACAGGCGCTTCACTCATCTTACTTAATGGCAATCCGGTTAACGATAAAAAAGAAAGCCACGAAAAACATATGGTAGAAATTCGTGAAAGAACTCATAAAGATGCAGAAAATGAATAAAGACCACTCCACAATATAGTATTCGCCATTTTTAGCAATATAGTTTTTGAAAGAATTCATAGATAAAAATCCATAAAGAAAATTCAAAACCACAACCCCAAACCACCTGAAATCCAGGAATGGGTCTACAACATAAGTTGCAATTTTAGTATAGGAGCTGTAAAGTGGGGGGTAGATTGCATTTTTATCAATGGGCAAAACGGTAATGATTGGTCTGGCTGAATACACTCCATAGCTCATATATTCATCTCGTAAAGCCTTAGTCACGATATCATTACCTACAGTAAAATTAACCGCACCGTATAAAGAAAGGTAACTCTCAATAATGCTGGTCGGCTTAGTGATATCTCCATAATCCCTTAAAAACTCATTCACCGTCATTTCATTCCCTTCATCAGATGAACTGCCCCGAAGTTGCCCTAAAATGATAAACAACACAATACACGCTGCACCAATAGAAAATAATTTTAAGAGGGGTATGGTTTTATAATAGCTATAGGCAATAAGCATAGAGAAGAAAAAGAGTACAATAATCTGCCTGCTAAAGAAATTAAGAATAATAAAAACACATACCAGGCTCAGCGCAATAAATTGCCAGAAACGAAGCGTTTTCTTTTTGAAAAGAATGTAAAACATAGCTGGCAATACCGAATTTAATACGATGAAATTGTGCAGGGGTGTTACATCATTTTCATTGATATCCTGGTATACGGCTGCATTACCTAAATTTAATACGGGCAAATAACCCAGCTGGCGTACTTCCATAATGAATACGCCAATACCAGCTATAAAAATAAGTAATAAGAAAGCTAAACTTAACCTACTACTTAAAGGAGGAATATAGTTCTTAAAACTAAATGAATAAGTTTTCATGGATATCAGCCCGCCGAGAATAAAGAATGCAACACTGAGAATCATAATCAGGCTAAACTGAAAATCATAACCAAGTTGCCGATCCGAGACGAATAAGAACGAAAAGCCGGCAATGTAGATGAATACACTATATATCGTGAAAGGGTTGATGATCTGGCCAAAACGAATAATAGAAAATATAGAAAGCGCTTCTGCCGTAACTAGAAACACAGCGTAAGGGATAAGTTCTTCAACAGAACATCCCCAAGAGGCATACCGTAATACAAGGTAAACATCTAAAGAAAGAAATGCTCCTATAATTAGGATGAATACATAAGGTTTGATGCCCATTTATTTGATATTTCTATACAATCTGGTGCCTAGTTTTAAAATTCCGTCTTTTAACAAGCGCCAATTTGCAGTCGGATTTTTTGCAAAACTACTGAAAATATAATGGAGACCTTTTGAAATTTGTAGAGACCGAACCTCATGGAGCGCAAGTAAGTCTAAATTTAATTTCTTTAACAATGTAATTTCATCTGCGGTCTTCGATTCTGAAAGTAATAGATCCATATTTGATCTTACCACAACTTCGCCTAAAAACATGTTCATTTTATTATTCATAGCACTATTTCCATGCACCCTGATCAAAGCAATGGATCGGTCATTGTTATCAAAAATAAAATGGGGTTGAAGAAGTGCAACTTTAAACCACACTAACCAGTCTTCGTTGTTTTTTAAGGTAGAATCAAATTGTCCTGCAGCTAAAATCAGTTCTTTTTTAACCAATGGACTGTTGATGGTTAATACATTATTCACTACAAGACGCCTCAATAGCTCAAAATCATGAAGGCTGTGTTGTGCTAAAAAGCCTATAGGGTATTTTTGTAAAAACTTACGCCCGGATGGATCATCGGTGAAGAAAACGGCGGTAGAAAATATAAGACCAGCACCTGTAGCTTCCCCTAGCGCCACCTGAATACTTAGCTTCTCTTTACTTAATAAATCATCAGCATCTAAAAACTGGAAATATTTACCTCTAGATAGTGATATTCCAATATTTTTAGCTGCCGAGGTACCTCCGTTTTTTACCGGATGGAAAGTAATACGGTAAGTTGGATATCTGCCTATGAATTCCTTTACTATTCTTTCTGTATCATCTGTAGAACCATCATCTACAATGATACATTCCCAATTTCGAAAGCTTTGTTGGATAATGCTTTCCAATGTTTCAGTAATAAGATGCGCATAATTATAAGAGGGTATAATAATGCTAACCAAAACCTCGCTATTTGTTGACACTTTCATTTAGGATTTCAAAATAATCTTCAGCTTTCTAAAAATATTGCCATCTTCTAATCTAAGTATTGACAATAGAAAGGTATGTAAAAAATAAAGGCTTTTTGCAAGCCTTGCATACCAGGTACCATGACACTTTTTATAAAATAGTTGTCTGCCTGTTGCAAAGTTCTCATACCTGAAATAATTAAATTTATCGCTTACCTGAGAACCACCTTCCAGATGAATAATCTTAACTTCTGGCAAAATTACACTTTTAAATCCTGCTTTTTTAATTCTAAAAGAGAGCTCAGTTTCCTCGAAATATAGAAAAAAATCATTGTCGAAAACGCCCACCGCATCAACCACACTTTTGCGGATAAACATAGCAGCTCCAGAGATAAAATCAACTTCCTTTATTTCATTATTATAGTTCACTACGCCAAGCAAGTACTTCCGTTTATATTCCTTCTTAAAAAAAATGTATGGCCCAAACATGGATAATAAACTTATTAAACTAGGGAAATTGCCAAATGATACGGTTTTCCGTGAGTCACCTGTAACCAATTCCCCGCCACAAACCGCATATTGATGATTTGATACCGCTCTCATAAAATCTAAAAAGTATTGTACAGCATTAGAAATAAGAAAGGCATCTGAATTTAATAAAAAAATAAATTCACCCTTGGCAATCTTTATTCCTTTATTATTAGCCCTGCCAAAACCTTCATTTTTTTGATTCAAAATCAGTTTTACATTTTCGAACTGATAAATAATAGCTTCTATACTTCGATCATCCGATGCATTATCAACAACAATGATTTCATATTTAATACCAATAGTATGCGAAATAACAGATTGGATACTCTGTTTAGTTAACGATGTTGTATTATAGTTGACAATAATTATTGATACATCCATAATTATATACTTGTGCTAATAATGTATTCTATTTGTTGCCATCTGTTTTGCCATTGATGTTTTTCCCGAACTACAAGGTAATTGCGCTCTATCAGATCATGGTAATTAGCATAATTATCAAGAATTGTTAGAAGTTGTTCTCCCGGATTTTGCATATCTATTTCAATTATTGGCTTATAATCAAATAACTCATTCATTTCATCAGGCATAATACCTAAAATCAGGCATTTGCTGGCCATGCATTGCAAATACCTGAGGGTCATGGTTGAGATATCTTCCGCTCGTGCTGGATGTGTGATGTTAGATGGTATACAGATAGAAATCTTCGTTTGGGCTAAAGCAACCTTAAATGCTAACTTGGTTTTAAAAAGAATAGGTTGATCTGTAGTTGAAAAGAGATGTTTTTTACACCGAACGGCTAGACTTTCAAAAATCTGATCATGATAAGGCTTGTAAGCCCTTCCAAATTCTAATACATCAATATCTTTGTTTTGATAATCTTCAAAAGTATATTCGATTGCATTAATCCCCTCCGGGATCCAATAAGCTTTACACTTTGAATGAACATTTGCCCGAAATTTAGCTACAACGTCTCTTGATGAAAAGAAAATAGCTTTAACGCTCAGAAGATCAAATAACTTTCCTAGTTCATGATGAAACCTTGGCCAGCCATCAAACATATAAATAAAATTTTTGGTCGAATAGAGAAAATAGGGAAGGCACATCTTTAGATCTGGCCCCATTTGAGCGCTAAAATTGATATCTTTACTGAAGCTAATACTGATTTTGGGTTGGATAAACGAAACCACCCTCCTGAACAAGCCAATAAAAAACACTTTTATACGTAAGTTCCCAACCTTTGTAATAACAGCACGCTCACCTTCAATTCCAGCAATACAAGTATAAAATTCATCGATACAATCTCTACTGAACTCATGCTCATCGGTCTTTAGCAATTTTAGTTTTGGTTTTTTAGACTCCTTAAGATTCATAATGCTAAATATTATATCCGAAGTTATTAATATAAGTTTTCCAGAACACTAAATCATACTTCCACCATGCATGACAGCCGAAAGGCAATTCATTATTATTCCATGCCAGTAACAATCCCGGATTGACTTCGAAACTAAACTTTATAGCTTCCTGCGGTGATGGGACCTTAAAATCAGGAAAGTTATTAGGTACCACCTCTGCCCAAAATAAATCTTCATTAATAATAGGTTGAAAAGGATATCCCGAATAAATATAAATTATCTGATGTTTTAAATACCTAAAAATTTTGATAACAATGTTAGCTGTGCCAACATTGAACGATCTTTTAAAACGAAGCTTTTTAAACTTAGAAACAATCTGATAACAAGCCTTAATGTCTTTGAGGCAAAATCCTCCATTGCCTTGCCCTACTAATTTAGCGGAGCCTGCCGCTTTATCGTGCCCTTCAAAAAGTGGAGCACCGATATGAGCATATCCTTTTTCGCACCACTTCACTAATTCATCTTTAAACACAAAAGCATCCAACTGATGAATCAGCATGAATTCATAATTAAAAAATGATTTGTAAAAACCAGGATATTTAAGCAAACGGTTGTAACCGTCTATGTTTTCAAAAAAAGTGCTGTCAAATGTTATACATCTTGCACGCTGATCTGCAACATATTCAAAATGGTCAAAGGTATCTTGCAAATGCTCAGGTATTGCAAAAAAAATATCATGCGCTGTCAAAATTTTAAAACATTGCTCCAGGGAGATACGTTCGAAAGCATTTAGCTCAAGGGTATACATCGGAATTACCACACATGCTTTTTTTTCCACTATCTACTGCCTCCCGAAAAATTAAATATTTTAAAGCCTGACAATACCTCTAGCACATGCTTATTCTTCCATAAATACAATTGGGAAACTAAATAAATGCAAGCAGACAACAATACAGTAATGATAATGACCAGAACAGGTACTGTGGTAACTTTTAATACGAGCATTTTCACTATAAAAAAAGTTAAGGAAGTACATATAGCCTGAATACTTTCCAACCAAGGAAAGTTTAACTTAAATAATTTAAATGAAAAATAAAATAATACCATGGATACGGTAAATTCTGTAGTTAAAGAAGTAATAGCAGCACCGCTTTCTTTAAAATGCGGAATTAATAAAAAATTTAGGCCTAAACTAACCACCATGCCAAAAAGCGAAGCGTAAAGAATCTTCCTTTCATGATGTAAGGGCAGTAAAATCTCATTTGCAAATACTTGTGCCATCCCGACAAAAATAACAATGAAACTCAGAATTTGTAGGGCACCCACAGCCGGGAGGTATTGATCGCCAGCAAATAATCTGATAATTTCTTCTGAAAGGCAGAAAGTACCAATAGCAATGGGAATACTTAAAAACATTACAAAGTTAATTGATTTATGCAGCAGCATCTTCGCCTCTTCCCAGTTTTTCTCTTTAAATGCAATGGTAAGTCTGGGGAGTAATACCGCTGATAAAACACCAATAACAACCATACTCAACTTGCTGATTCGCATAGCCGAAGCATAATAACCTACATGGATGTTACTGGTTAAAAAGCCTAAAATGATGCTATCAAAAACCAGGTAAATGGTGGTGATAATACTATTTGAAAATATAACCAACAGCGGTTTCAGATGATGTTTAAATGCTAGATTCCTAAACGAAACTTTAATAATCTTGCTGATAGAATACATATTAGTTACCGCGGCAAACACAGTAGCCACCAGATTGAGCGCGTAATACGTATTTAGATCTTTAACAGAATGAACGAGAACAAAAAGCAGTACAATCGTAAACAAACGAATTAATACTGTTCTGAGTGCAATGTATTTGAATTTTTCAATCCCTTGAAAAAACCATTCTGCTATGAACACATTTCCAAGTAAAATAGCCATTCCAATCTGATAGAGCTGAAAATTTGCAAGTAACCGTTGTGTAGACAAACTCAGGACCAGCAACGCTACTACTGATAATAAAGAGGTAATCAAATGAATAAGAATGAGTTCAGAAAAGACCTTACCCAATGCAATTGGATCGCCTTTCACTTTAGCAATTTCTCTTACCCCATACATGGGAATGCCCAGGGCAGAGAAGATTAGAAAGTAAGTAATAATGTTATCTGCAAAATTGATGGCCCCCATACCCGCTGGCCCCAATATCCTGGATGCATAGGGAAAAGTGATCAGCGGAAATAATATTTGAGAAATAGATAAGAGCGTGTTAAAGGCAATATTTTTCCTTAATACAGACATGAATTATTTGATCATCAATAAAAATCCCCTTCTCACTAATAAAGCCAGAGAAAATAGAAAGCCGCCTAGAAAAAATCCAACAACCATCCCTTGAGTTTTTGTAGTGGCAATCTTAGTTAACGGAAAAACAGGTTCATCTATAATTTGAATCAGGGGCATTTCTTTTTGCTGTGAAAGTTTAGACATTTCCAGGTTTTTAACTAATTCAGTTAAAATTGCCGTATTGGCCTGTGCATCTACCTGCCTTCTCTGTGAGGGTACTTTTAAAATCTGCCGCGAAGGATTGGCATTTGGGTTAGCATCTGTAGACGAAGCCATACCAGCCAAAGCACCATTTAATTCTCTTTTCACTGAATCCGTTTGATGTTGTAATACCGCAACATTTTGAGCTGATTTTTTCGTTTTAGTTAAGACATAGAATTCATTTACGTTTTTTACAATCTCGTCATTGAAGACTTTTGAAAATTGTTCATCTTTAGTAGTAACCTGAACCTTTAGGATACTTAATTTCTTATCAGGCTTGGTAACAGTTAAATAATTATTGTTAATGGTTTTTACGACTTCGCCAACAATACTATCCTGAACTCTTGTTAATTTTAAACGATTAGAATTTGAAAAATCAGTTTTATTTAAAAGCAACTCCTTATCCCATAAATCCTTTTGATGATTAAACTGTAGATATCGTTCAATAAGTAACTGCTTTTTGCCATCAAAATCAGATGAAGTTAGCAAGGCTTGTTGAATCATTCGTCGGGATTTGTATAGTTCAACTAAATTATCTCCCTGAAACACACCACCATTACCGCTGGTACCAATTTCAATTCCAACCATCGAAGCCAAACCTGCCATCTGCCCTAAACCACCTGCTCCATTAGCATCCTCTAATGCAAATGTACTTACCGCTACATACTTAGGTTTTTTATAGGTAGCATAAACATAACCTAATGCCACACCAAATAAACAACCTAAAATGATAATAAGCCATTTCGACTTCAAATAAGATAACCATTCAGTTGTTTTAATGGCCAGTTCTTTCAGCGTAATTTCTTTATGATTGGTTTCAGACATGGCTTAACGTAATAAACTTACAATAATGGCTGCCAATGAGGCGATACCTGTTGATACCCCAATAAAAGTGGCTGCATTAAGCTTTTCTCTTTCCGCTCTTTTAGGCACAAAAATTTCAGAACCTGGTTTTACTTGTGGGAAGTTATTAAAGAATAAAAATTTCCGGTTTGCTGCAACTGATCCGTTTGAATAAACAATAAACGCCCCTTTTTTATAAGCATTGTAACTAAAACCACCAGAGCCACTAATGTAACCGGTAAAGCTCTTTCCTTTTGTATACACGATGCTATTTGGTTTCAACACTTCGCCGGTAACCCGAACAGTTTGAAGTTCTTTTGGTACCCGGATTACATCTTCATTTTCTACAATTAAATCATAACGTGATAAAGGCTTATTCATTATTTTTTTAAGGTCAATCCCTACCAGATCGCTTCTTAAAATCTCCAGATCTTTATCCAGGCTGGTGGTATCTCTGGCACCAGATTGTTTTAAGCGTTGAAGATTCAATAATTTTTCCCTTTCTTCTCTTCTAGCCTCTAAACTATCCATTCTCAGATCTCCTTTACCGCTTCTTCGCAAAGATGCTCCTTCTACATAGGCTAATGGACTTAATCCACCTGCTCTTTTAATAATATCTGAAATTCTTTCATCTTTTTTGGTAATCGTATATACCCCGGGGTATAAAACCTCTCCTTCTATTTTGATTTGACGCTGTACATGATAGCTTTCTGAAGTTCTGATCGAAACAATATCAAACGGTTTCAACATAAAGCCTTGATCTTGTAGTTTCAAATCTGCGTCTACATTTACAGTAAAAACCTCTGCTGTTTGTGCAGATGCAGACATTGCGTCACTATTCTTAATCCTTCTGGAAATTTCAATCCGGTTTGGAGTTGCACCCTCTTTAAAACCACCAGACATCTGAATCAATGATTCCAGATTCATCCCATCTGCATATACAAATGTTCCTGGCTGCCTTACCTCACCTTGAATAGTTACCCTGAACTCTTCACGCAAGTCGAATATCGATTTAATACTAACTTTGTCCTCCCGCTGTAATTTGATATCTGGTTCTGTACCTGCTAATATTTTACCCAAATCGAAAGAAACCAGTGCTAAACTGTTATCTGCATTTAACCTGGAAATATAGCCCCGATTTAAGAAAGCATCTTCCTTCACACCATCGGCCTTTTCAATCAGGCTTTTAAGCGTTAACTGATTATCCAGCTCATATTGACCCGGACGGAAAACAGCTCCTTCAATCTCAACGCGATTAGCAAAGCGGTCTAGAATCCGATCCACAACATATTTATCCCCATTTTTGGGTTTGTAAGTGCCAAATTCTGATTCCGGAACATCTGTAATTTTACGTTCCCTATTGGTATTTTGCAATACTTTAATCTGTGCGGAATAAGCATCATTGGCAAAGCCACCAGCAAAACGTAAAGCATCAGCCAATGTTTCACCGTCTTTAATTTCGAAAAAAGCAGGTCTTTTAACCTCTCCTGATAACTCTATTCGCGTTTGATATACTGGAATATTGATCACATCCTGATCTTGCAGGCGAATATTACCCTTTTGAATTCCATTTAATAAAAAGTCATAAATATCCACAGTATAAATCACCTTATTATTCCTGATCACCTGGATATTCCGGTAAGTTCCGTTACTATTTGGTCCGCCTGAAGTACTTAGAACATTGAACAAAGAAGAAAGAGAAGATACTGTATATGATCCTGGTTTTACCGCCTCGCCTACAACAGTAATAGTGATGCTTTTAATATTACCAAGTGTTACTGATACAGATGTTCGTCCGGATCGTAACGCTGGATAGGTTCCTGAGAGAGATGCTTTTATTTTTGATGTCGCCTGTTCAATCGTTAAACCACCTACAGAAATGAGTCCAACATACTGCACTCGGATGGTACCATCCGGACTAACCTTAGACTTGTAGCTTACCTCATTATCTCCCGTAATATCTATCAATAACTCATCATCCGGGCCAATTACATAGCTTTTAGGTGTAGCCATCCTTAAATTAGGCTCAAATGTTTGCGTACTCATACCAAAAAGTTCTTCGCCAAAGATTTTTATTTTATTAGGAACTATCGTATTCGCCAATGCTTTGCTTGATAACGCCGAGTTAATTCGTTTAAGGGAATCAATTTTTGTTTGTGATGTATTTACTCTGGTACGATTGATATCAGTAAAGGGTTTACTTAAAGTTGGATCGTTAGCACCAGTATTTTCTGTTCCATCCTGCTGCCTGATTTTCTCTACCCGTACGCGAAGTTTTTCTATTTCTGTTTGTGGCATCCCCTGTGCCAGCGCAAGCTGCTCCAGTTGGGCATCATTGTAACCAATAGATTCTGCACGCTGCATCAATTCCCTGATTTTGGCATCACTCAGTTCATCAACCTTTACATCGGCATAATTGGTTTGAGCATATAGAGGTTGGGAAAGGATAAAGGCGCAAAAAATTAAAATGGCCTTAAGTAAATGTTTAAACTTCATGTGTAGGTAGTTTATGAAATTGTATAGACAGGCCCTTATCAAACCATTGCCACAAACAATATCATTTTATTTATATGCTATGTTGCCCCAAAAATACAAAATTATTTCATTGCTTGGGGAAATGCAAAAACATTAACACCTGTTTTGCCTCGTCGAAGTTAAGGTGCTGATGGATTAAGAAAATTACAGGGTTTCGTTAACACTTTGACCAAATAACTCCTTGTTTTTAAAAGGGTATTGACCAATTAGATCATATAACTTTCCACTTTGAACGGCATCAGTTAAGGTATTAAGGTGTTTATCATGGTGTAAATCCGTTCCAGCCAGGTCATACATATTTTCCTTTAACAGGTATTCTGCAAACTGCTTTACTTCTTTACCATAATAACCCACAATCGATAAGAGATTAAGCTGGAGCAAACAACCTTTTTCTTTAAAGCGATTGAGGCGTGTTCTGTCTTTAAAATAAAAAGTATACCGTTCCGGATGTGCTAAAATAGGTCTATAGCCTTTAATTTCTACATCAAATACCCTTTGACTAATATTCGGGCTTTCATTAAGATAAGACATCTCGATCAAAAGAAATTTTTCCTGTATAGGGCACATCTCGGCTTCCAGGTCGAAATCCTGGTCAATCATATATTCCGCTCCCGAATCTAATTTCAAAGAAACCTGCGCCTGATCCATGGCCAGTTGTAAAGCAAACCTCGCCTGATCAATCGTGATCTTTGTATTTGGGTATAATTCTTTAAAAATATGTGGCGTGGCGATCAGCTGACTAAAACCTAGATCTGCCAAAGACTTTACAAACCTGAGTGAGGTAGCAACATCCGGAGATCCATCATCTATTCCAGGTAAAATATGCGAGTGCATATCTATACCTAACCATGAAATGTCTGTTATTTTATTTTTTTTAGTGAAGAAGCTAAACATCTTATCAGAATATTGAATATAGTTTGAGAGGCGGCAATTTTAATTAATGAATTAACCATCAATTCTTGTTATCAAAAAATAATGGTTAGTATTTTTGTCACTTTTAAAATGCACTTTTTAAAATTACGAAAAAAGTATTTAATTCCCGTAAAGCAAAAAAATACTTGCCTGAATTCAGTATTCCAAATCAGGCAGTACACCTAACAATTACTCAAAATAGTTAAGCGTTTTATAACCTCCTTGTTTTAGGTATTCATCTTTTTTCATCAGATTAAGATCAGAGGCGATCATATCTTGAACCAGCAAAGGTAGGTCGTACTTAGGCACCCACCCCAATTGTGTTTTCGATTTTGTCGGATCACCTAACAATAAATCTACTTCGGTTGGCCTGAAATATTTTGGATCAACACGAACCACCGTTTGCCCTGGTTTCAAATTTTCACCTTTTAAACCAAGTTTACTAATTACCTGTTCATCGATATCGATAATTACGCCTTTTTCATGTTCATCCTTCCCAGAAAATTCGATGTCAATCCCCAGTTCAGCAAAACTCATTCTTACAAAATCACGAACAGTAGTGGTAACACCCGTTGCAATGACAAAATCTTCTGCACGTTCCTGCTGAAGAATTAGCCACATGGCTTCGATATAATCTTTTGCATGCCCCCAGTCTCTCTGTGCGGAAAGATTACCCAGGTATAAACAGCTCTGTAAACCTAAAGCGATTTTACACGATGCCCGCGTAATTTTCCTGGTCACAAAAGTTTCGCCACGTAATGGACTTTCATGGTTAAATAGAATGCCATTGCAGGCAAACATCTTATAAGCCTCACGATAATTTACGGTGATCCAGTAAGCATACATTTTTGCTGCCGCATAAGGCGAGCGGGGGTAAAATGGCGTGGTTTCACTTTGTGGAACTGCTTGTACCAAACCATATAACTCTGATGTAGAAGCCTGATAGATCCTCGTTTTCTCAGTTAATCCTAATATCCGAACAGCTTCCAGTAAACGTAAAGTCCCGATTCCGTCAGCATTTGCGGTATATTCAGGCATTTCAAAACTCACCTGAACATGGCTCATAGCAGCAAGATTATAGATCTCATCGGGCTGCACCTCCTGAACAATTCTGATTAAATTAGTTGAATCTGTTAAATCACCATAATGTAACTTAAAGCGAACATTGCTTTCATGCTGATCCTGATACAAATGATCAATCCGATCGGTATTGAAAGAAGAGGAACGCCTTTTCAACCCGTGTACAAAGTAGCCTTTTTTAAGTAAAAATTCAGCTAAGTATGCACCATCCTGTCCAGTTACGCCTGTAATTAAAGCAACTTTCATAAACTATTTTAAATTTTGAATTGCAAACATACTGAATAATTTATTTGATTGGCAAAAACACTTTAGGTTTTAGGAAACCACAGAACATACAGATTCATTACCACCTTTCATATTAGGTAGAAAGCAATAATATTGACTTTGGCAGACTAACTAAAGGAGTTCTGTTGATTGTTACGGTTACGATCTCTGCGTTTTTCGTTGTCTTTTAAACGCTTTAAGGAAAAATACGCTACTATATTTGAAAAAACTACAGCAGCAATGCCTAGGATTTCGATTGGAGTAATCATAATAGTGGAATAAACTAACGGCAAAACAAAGCGTTTGTCAGATTGTTTAGTTTTTTTTCATTTTCCGCCGCATATGCCGCCATCCTTCTTTTTTGCTCCAAACTCTTTCTCTTTGTTCATCACTTTTCTCCTTATTTTTTGCTCTTTGCTCTTTGGTCTTTGGTCTTTGTTCCTTGCTCTTTATTCTTTTTTCCTTACCCACTGCCCTCTATTCATTACGCTTCGCTATAAACTCTCTGCTTTCGCTCCCTGGTCTTTACTCTTTGTTCCTTATTCTTTGCTCCTTACTCCTTGCTCTCTATTCCTTACTCCTTATTCTTCGCTATTATCTATTCAAACTCATAGCCTATTCCCCTATTTCAATTGCCCATTCCATCAAATTATCTATTTGCTATTCCTTACGTAATATACGCGCAATCTTTTTACCTTTGCAATCCTAATTTACAGGTTTTTATGAGTGAAGAAAAGTCATTGAACTTTATTGAAGAAATTATTGAGAACGACTTAAATAGTGGTAAGTACGAAACTTTGGTTACACGTTTTCCGCCAGAGCCTAATGGTTACTTACACATTGGCCATGCGAAAGCAATATGCTTAAACTTTGGATTAACACAAAAGTATGGTGGTTACACCAACTTGCGTTTTGATGATACCAACCCGGTTACCGAAAAAACCGAATATGTAAATAGTCAACAGGAAGATATTAAATGGTTAGGCTTTAACTGGAAGAATGAATTATATGCCTCAGATTATTTCGACGAATTATATTCTTTCGCAGTTAAACTGATTGAGAAGGGCTTAGCCTACGTTGATGAAAGTTCTGCTGATGAAATTGCGGCTTTAAAGGGCACCCCAACTGAACCCGGCAAGGATAGTCAATACCGTAACCGCAGCATTGAGGAGAATTTAGAGATCTTCACTAGAATGAAGAATGGCGAATTTGCTGATGGTGCTTATATTTTGCGTGCAAAAATAGATATGGCTAGTCCGAATATGTTGATGCGGGATCCAATTATTTATCGCATTAAACATGCGGTACATCACCGTACTGGCAACAAATGGTGCATTTATCCAATGTATGATTTTGCACACGGCCAAAGCGATAGTATCGAAAACATCACACACTCTATTTGTACTTTAGAGTACGTTTCTCACCGTGAATTATATGATTGGTTTATCGAAAAACTAGAGATTTTCCCTTCTAAACAATATGAATTTGCACGTTTAAACCTTACTTCAACAGTAATGAGTAAACGTAAATTATTGCAACTGGTAAATGAAAATTTAGTTAACGGCTGGGATGATCCACGCATGCCAACTATTTCTGGTTTGCGCAGAAGGGGGTTTACGCCAAAAAGTGTTCGCGAATTTTGCGAGCGGATTGGGATTGCTAAACGCGAAAACCTGATCGAACTGAGCTTACTGGAATTTTGTATTCGCGAAGACCTAAATAAATCAGCCAATCGAGTTATGGCAGTTTTGGATCCGATTAAATTGGTAATTACCAATTATGAAAAAGGAACAGAAGATTTAATCGGCGAAAATAATCCGGAAGCAGAAGATGGCGGCGGTACCCGTATTATCCCTTTCAGCAATGAGCTTTGGATTGAACGTGAAGATTTCATGGAGGTACCTGCAAAAAAATGGTTCCGTTTGGCTCCAGGTGCAATGGTCCGTTTAAAATTCGCATACATTGTGAAGTGCGAAGATTTTGTAAAGGATGAAAATGGAAACGTAACCGAAATTCACTGTACATACATTCCAGAATCTAAAAGTGGAAATGATACCAGTGGCATCAATGTTAAAGGAACGATTCATTGGGTAAGTGTTCAACATGCTAAAACAGCAGAAATCAGGTTATATGATCGCTTGTTCACTTCTGAAACGCCAGATGCTGAAGAAGGAGATTTTAAAGACTACTTAAATCCGGAAAGCTTAACGGTTCTTCCAAATGCTTATATCGAACCAGCTTTGGCCGATGCTGATTTAGATAGCCGCTATCAGTTCATTAGAAAAGGGTATTTCTGCCTGGATAAAGATTCTACCGCAGAAAAATTAGTTTTTAATCGGACAGTAACTTTGAAAGATACTTTTAAGAAGCCAAAATAGTTTAAGGATAACAATATATAAACACGGATGAACTTAGGTTTATCCGTGTTTTTTTTTGCCTCGGGTTAGAATCTGCAACAATAGATTCTCTTCATTTACAAAATTTGAATTAATGAAGGTCATTGAAAATCATATATAGGATATCGCCACGGAAACTCAGAGACCACGGAAACCTATCTAAAACACCTGGTATGGAATATATCCAGACTAGTATCCTTACTATTTGGCTAAAAGTAGGATAATTGCCACGGAAACTCAGAGATCACGGAAAACTACCTAAAAAAGCTGGTATAGAAAAATCTAACTCAGTAGCTTTACGGTTTACTCTAAACACATTATAATCGCCACGGAAACTCAGAGATCACGGAAACCTATCTAAGACAGCTGGCGTGGAATTATTAAGCTATTAGCCATACCTTCCACCCACACGCCTTCTACCTTCAACCTCTGTTAGTATTTCGTATAAACATTATACAGCACCAACAAATCTACCGGGGTTAACTTTGGGCTGATATCGCTTTGTATAAAATGGCGCTTAAAGCCAACAATTGCGGCATTCAGATCGCTGGTATCATAACCCATTAGCTTTAATGCATTTGGCCCATCAAAATCTGCTGGTGGGTTTTGTAACACATCATCATACCAATAGCCAAAACCCTTTAACGCCAGTTTTTTCCATGGAAACTTATTGGGATCTGGTTTACGTTTTGGCGCAATATCAGAGTGACCAATAAAGTTGGCGGTCGGGATATTATAAGTCTTCTTCAAGGTTTCCAGTAATTTAACCAGGCTGTTTATTTGTACATCTGGCCATGCATCTGTTGTTCCGTTATTATCTAACTCTATCCCAATTGAGGAAGAGTTCAAATCCGTATCTTTTCCCCATTTACCTACACCAGCGTGGTTAGAGCGCAGATAATCATTCACCATGTGCACTACTTTGCCATCCCTGCTAATTACATAATGGGCACTCGTAGCTGCTTTGGTAGAGTGAAATGTTTTAATGGTTTGTGCCAAACTATCTTGCGCGGTGTGATGAAGGATTACAAAATTAGGTTTGCGAATGCCAAAGTTTACAGAACCAACCCAGGTTTGATTTGTTGGATTTGCTACATCATACAACTGCCCAACAGGTGGAGTGGCAGAAATGATGGTGGCAAAATCTTTTGTCTTTTGCTTATAAATTTTCTCAGTTGCTGCATACTTATTCGTGCTGCAAGCAGAAATAAGTAAGGCTAATGTTAAGATAGATGCGCCGCGGAAAGAAGGAGATTTTACTGAAAACATGGTAATACTTTAATAGAATATGAAGTTACAAAGTTAGGCTAAACTTCACCCAATACATCAAACTTTATACAAAGCTTTCAAATTTTAGTAATTTAGCAGCGATATTTTTTAATAATGAAGAAACGATACACACCTATACTCTTTCTGTCTGCGATTGCCTGCGCCGCCAGTTTATTTTCTGCTTGTACCAATACGGGCAAACCCGACGAAGAAAAAGCAACGGTTGTACAAAAAGATAGTTTAACGGATTATGTAGCCAGCAGACTTCCTATATATGAAAGGGTAAAGCTGACGACCAACCTCAACCAGCTGAGCGTTAACGACAGGAAGATTTTACCACTGCTGATTCAGGCTGCTGAGATTATGGATGAACTTTATTGGAAACAAGCTTATCCGCAAAGGGATAGTTTGATGGCCACCATTAAAGATGAAAAAACCCGTGAATTCGTAAATATAAATTATGGCCCCTGGGACAGATTAAATAATGAAAAGCCTTTTGTTGCAGGTGTAGGAAATAAACCTGAAGGTGCTTCATTCTATCCAATAGGCGTTAAGAAAGAAGAAATTGAAAAGGCAGATCTGGCTGATAAATATGGTGCTTATTCTGTTATAAAAAAGGATAGCACAGGAAAGTTGACCACCATACCTTACCACGTATTATTTGCTTCAGAATTACAAAGAGCCAGTTCTCTATTAAAACAAGCTGCACTAATTGCAGAAGACACGGGTTTGAAAAAATATTTAAACCTTCGTGCAGATGCCCTCGTGACAGACAAATTTACCGCCAGTGATTATGCCTGGCTGGATATGAAAACAAATGGCCTTGATATCATCATCGGTCCGATTGAAAATTATGAAGATAAACTTTTCAATGCCCGTACCAGTTATGAAGCCTATGTTTTAATCAAAGATAAAGAATGGAGTAAACGCCTGGCTAAGTATGTAAAGCTTTTACCAGAGTTGCAAAAAAACCTTCCGGTACCGGCCAGGTATAAAAATGAAACACCTGGCACAGATTCAGAGCTTAATGCCTACGATGTAGTATATTATGCGGGAGACTGTAACGCAGGATCGAAAACCATTGCCGTTAACCTCCCGAATGACGAAAAAATTCAACAGGAAAAAGGAACCCGCCGATCGCAGCTAAAAAATGCGATGCAAGCAAAATTTGATAAAATTCTTCTCCCAATTTCAAAGGAATTAATAGATGCAGATCAGCAGCGATACATTAAATTCGATGCCTTTTTTGCTAATGTAATGTTTCATGAGGTTGCCCATGGTTTGGGAATTAAGAAAACCATCACAGGAAAAGGTTTTGTTCGTGAAGCTTTAAAAGAGCAATATAGCTGGTTAGAAGAAGGCAAAGCCGATATCTTAGGTTTATACATGGTTACCGGCTTACTGAAAAAAGGTGAACTGCAAGGCGACATTAAGGATTATTACACCACGTTTATGGCAGGTATTTTAAGATCCGTTCGTTTTGGTGTTTCAGAAGCACATGGTAAAGCAAATATGCAATGCTTCAATTACTTTGCAGAAAAAGGGGCCTTTGAGCGCACCACCAAAGGAACATATAAAGTAAATTTTGAAAAATTCGGCACAGCTATGAATGACTTAAGTGCATTTATCATCACCCTGCAGGGAAATGGAGATAAGGTTGCGGTAGAGAAAACACAGAAAGAAAAAGCAGTGATTCCGGCTACACTTCAGCAAGATCTCGATCGCCTGACCAGAAAAAACATTCCTGTTGACGTTGTTTTTGAACAAGGTGTAGATGTATTAGGCGTAAAATAATTATAAGAATACTTAACACTTTTTAGAAATACCCCATAACCTCCTGACTGAAAGATACCTACACATCTTTCAGTCAGGAGGTTTCTTTTTTTTAAGAAATGACGTAACCTTTTAAAAATCCTATCGTCTTACTAATAACTAAAAAAAGGAAACTATTCGTTTCCGAGCTAAACTTTAAACAAGAAGGTAAAAACTGAAGTGCATGTAAATGCTTAATAAAAATCATTTTGCCCGAATTTTTAAGATTTAAAACCTAAACAAATGAAAATTCTTTACAAATTATCGCTCGCCATTATCATTATTTGCGCTTCAGTGAATTTATTTGCCCAAACGACACCAAAGACCAATCTAACCGGCACCATTCTCGATGAAAATAGAAAACCAATAGATTATGCAACGGTTGTGCTTTACAAAGCTGCCGATTCGAGCATCGTAAGAACCAGTTTTACAGACCAGAACGGAGTTTTCGGTTTCAACGTTAACACAAAAGGCACTTATTTCTACAAAGCCAGCAACATGGGCTATAACACGTTTAAAAGTAAAACCATTACACTAACAGATGAAAATCAAAAAGTGGATTTTGGTTCAGCACAGCTTGTTTCCAGTACACAAAATCTGAAAGAGGTAAGTATTGCGGTAACCAAACCATTAATCGAAAGAAAAATGGATAAGGTTGTGATGAATGTTTCTTCGAGCGCCATTATGACTGGATCAACCGCCCTCGAAGTTTTGCAAAAAGCACCCGGCGTTTCGGTAGATCAGAATGATAATATCTCCATGCAGGGTAAACAAGGTGTATTGATTCAACTTGATGGGAAACAAACTTATATGAGCAGTGCTGATGTTGCCAACCTACTGCGGAACATGCAAAGCTCGGAGATTGAAACGATAGAACTCATTACCAATCCATCATCTAAATATGACGCAGCAGGAAATTCCGGAATTATCAATATTACCACTAAGAAAAATAAAGCCGGGGGCACCAACGGAAGCATTAACGCAACAGCTGGATATGGAAAAAACTTCAGAGGTAATACAGGCTTGACCTTAAACCACAGAACAAAAAAACTGAACCTTTTTGGTAACTATAACTATGGAAAAACTAAACGTGCAAACTCCATCGCAATTGATCGTATCTCAAACGGTACGCCCGATACCTATTTTATGCAATCTGGATCAAGTTTAAGAGATCAGCAAAACAACAACTTTAAGGCGGGTGTAGATTACTTTATTGATAAGAATAATACCATTGGCGTGTTGGTAAACGGCTATTTTAATCGGGGAACAGAGGTTTCAGGAAGTAATACTTTAATCGGCCCATCTTTCCAACAAGTAGATTCAACCTTAGCATCCAATAGTCTACAAACCAACAAGTACAATAACATTTCTTATAACCTTAATTACAAATCTGTCTTAGATACCGCAGGTTCTGAAATTTCTGCAGATTTCGATTATTCAAAATACAATGGTAATGATGGTTCTGAATATGAAAATGATTATATGTTTGCCAATGGAAACAGAATCCGCCCGGTTAACTACACCAGAAATGGTACGCCATCAAAAATTGACATTAAAACTTTTAAAATTGACTATAAGGTTTCCTTAAGCAAAACCATCAATCTCGAGGCTGGGTTAAAAAGTAGCTGGGTTAAAACGGATAACGATTTACAGGCAGAGGAATTGATTAATAACGTTTGGCAAAATGATGTTCGCAGAAGCAATCGGTTTATTTATGATGAGAATGTAAATGCGGCTTACACAAACATCAATAAAAAGTTTAAAAACACCAGTGTACAACTTGGTTTAAGAGTTGAGCAAACCAATTCTAAAGGGAATCTGGTTACCACTAACACCATAGTTGAACGGGATTATTTCGATTTCTTCCCTACTTTATTTGTGCAGCAAACGCTTTCAAAAAACCACCAACTAGGTTTTTCATACAGTCGCAGAATAGACCGACCAAGTTACGACGCATTGAATCCGTTTATTTATTACCTGGATCAATACACTTATAACAAAGGTAATCCATTTTTAAAGCCACAGTATACCAACAATGTAGAGTTGAGTTATACCTTGATGCAGAAATATATGCTTTCTGTTGGCTATAGTAGAACCACAGATGTAATTACAGACGTTTTATTACCAGATCCTGCTCAAAAAGCCTTGTTTCAAACCAATGAAAATCTTGCAAAAAACATCAGTTACAACGCCAATTTAAATATACCCCTTCAAGTGGCAAAATGGTGGTCGATGAATAATAACTTAAATGTATTTTACCTGAGCTTTGAAGCACCCGATTTAGCAGGAGTAGCGTTAAAAACAGGCAAAACATCTTTTCAGTTTAAATCTCAGCAAAACTTTACTATCGTTAGCGGTCTTACGGCTGAGTTAAATGGCAGTTATGAATCGGCATTGGATTATGGTACGTTGAGCATCAAACCGCGTTATTCTATTGATGCGGGCTTAAGCAAATCGCTTTTTGAAAAGAAAGCAAGTTTGAAATTAGCTTTATCAGATGTATTTAATACTTACAGAAACGATATCTCGAGTGCATTCCCGGGCTTGGCATACGAGGTACGCCAGAAAAATGAAAGCCAGATTGGGCGGATAAGTTTTACCTACCGCTTCGGTAAGGAAATTAAACCTGCCCGCCGCCGCTCTACAGGTTCTGAAGATGAGCAAAACAGGATGAAAAATTAGTTTTAATGTTGCCCCTTAAATGAGGAGGCAATAAAAAAGGGCGATGTTTAAATCATCGCCCTTTGCTTTTTTATTTACTCAAATACATTGATTTATCCTTGTAAAGTTTACGGAAGTATGGATCTTCCAAATCTTTAATGAAGCGAATGGCCTCACCTGTAGATTTCATTTCCGGACCTAACTCTTTCGTTACCTCAGGGAATTTCTCGTAAGAGAAAACCGGTTCTTTAATCGCGTAGCCTTTTAGCTTGCGCTCGATGGTAAAATCTTTCAGCTTCGCTACGCCCAACATAATTTTTGCTGCGATGTTAATGTATGGCACATCATAAGCTTTAGCAATGAAAGGAACTGTACGTGATGCTCTTGGATTGGCCTCAATTACATAAACCTTTTCGTCTTTGATGGCAAACTGAATATTCAATAAACCACGCACATCTAAAGCTTTAGCAATCTTAATCGAATACTCTTCCATTGCTTTAGTTACCGATTCTGGTAAGCTGAAAGTAGGCAATACTGCGAACGAATCGCCTGAGTGGATTCCTGCTGGCTCTATGTGTTCCATCATTCCAACAATGTGAACATCATCTCCATCAGATATCGAATCAGACTCTGCTTCTTCTGCCCTATCTAAAAAGTGATCAATCAATACCCGGTTACCTGGTAAATCGCCTAATAATTTTACTACCGCTTTCTCCAGGTCTTCATCATTAATCACGATGCTCATTCCTTGTCCGCCTAATACATAACTAGGGCGAACCAGAACTGGATAACCTACTTCATTGGCCACCACAATGGCTTCTTCAGCATTTTCTGCTACACCATATTTAGGATATGGAATGTTTAATTCTTTTAATAAATCTGAGAAGCGACCACGATCTTCAGCGATATCCATGTTTTCGAAAGATGTTCCGATAATTTTAACGCCTAGTGCCGTTAATTTCTCAGCCATTTTCAAAGCCGTTTGACCGCCCAACTGAACAATCACACCTACTGGTTTTTCCAGTTCGATAATTTCACGAACATGTTCCCAGAAAACCGGCTCGAAGTATAATTTATCGGCCATGTTAAAATCTGTAGAAACCGTTTCTGGATTACAGTTTACCATGATGGCTTCAAAACCTGATTCTTTTGCCGCTAGCAGACCATGTACACAAGAGTAATCGAACTCAATACCCTGACCAATACGGTTCGGCCCTGAGCCTAAAACAATTACTTTTTTGTTTTCTGAAGGGATAGATTCATTCTCCTCATCAAAAGAAGAATAGTAATATGGCGTTTGTGCAGGGAATTCCGCAGCACAAGTATCTACCATTTTATATACTCGGTTAATACCTAAAGCTTTACGTCGGTCATACACCTCATCTTCAGTAACGTTTCCTAACAACCAGGCAATCTGAATATCAGAGAAACCTTTTTGTTTAAGGGTGAAGAAGAAATCCTGAGGGATGTTATTTAATGAATATCTTTTTAATTCAGTTTCTAAAAGAACAAGATCCTGGATTTGGTTTAAGAACCACTTATCAATTTTGGTTACCTTACGGATAGATTCCAGAGGCACGCCCATTGTCATGGCATCTTTAATTAAGAAAACACGGTTCCATGAAGCATGCTCCAGGCCATCCATAATTTCTTCTATGTTGCGCACTTGTCTGCCATCTGCACCTAAACCTGCACGGTTGATTTCTAAACTCTGACAAGCTTTTTGCAAGGCTTCGATAAAGGTACGGCCAATAGCCATTACCTCACCAACAGATTTCATCTGTAAACCAAGTTCTTTATTAGCACCTTTAAATTTGTCGAAATTCCAGCGAGGAATTTTAACAATTACGTAATCTAATGTAGGTTCAAAGTATGCTGAAGTGGTTTTGGTAATTTGATTTTCGATCTCATCAAGATTGTAACCGATGGCCAGCTTCGCCGCAATTTTAGCGATTGGATAACCCGTTGCCTTACTGGCTAATGCCGATGAGCGAGATACACGAGGATTAATTTCGATGGCGATAATGGCATCATCAACAGGGTTTACCGAGAACTGAACGTTACATCCACCAGCAAAAGTACCGATAGCACGCATCATTTTAATGGCCTGATTACGCATTTCCTGATAACAACGGTCAGATAATGTCATAGCAGGTGCAACTGTAATTGAGTCTCCGGTATGAATACCCATTGGATCGAAGTTTTCGATTGAGCAGATAATGATTACGTTATCATTGCTATCTCTCAATAACTCCAATTCATATTCTTTCCAGCCTAAAACAGCTTGTTCTACTAAAACCTCATGTGTTGGCGAAGCTTCTAAACCACGTTTAAGTGCAGCGTCAAATTCTTCCTTTTTATGTACAAAACCACCACCAGAACCACCCAAAGTATACGATGGGCGAATTACCAATGGAAAACCGATTTCCTGAGCAGCTTCTTTACCTTCTAAGAATGAGTTGGCAATTTTAGAAGGCGCTACACCTACACCTATATCAACCATTAACTGGCGGAAAGATTCACGGTTTTCCGTTTTTTCGATAGCCGCTACATCAACACCGATAACTTTAACACCATATTTTTCCCAAACGCCACGCTCGGAAGCTTCTACACAAAGATTTAGCGCCGTTTGACCGCCCATAGTTGGCAAAACAGCGTCAATTCTAGGTAGATCTGTAGAATTTATATGCTCTTGAAGAATAGCTTCAATTGAATCAACAGTTAAAGGGTGAAGATAAACATGATCACCAATAACTTTATCCGTCATAATTGTTGCCGGATTAGAGTTGATAATGGAAACGGTAATCCCTTCTTCTTTTAAAGAAAGTGCCGCTTGCGAACCGGCATAATCAAATTCGCAGGCTTGGCCAATAATAATTGGGCCTGATCCGATAATTAGTACTGAGCGTATGGAAGTGTCTTTAGGCATGATAAAGCTTAAACAATGATTAAAATTCTAAAGTAATTTGGCTCCATTTTGAAACCATGAAAGCAACGAGATTTTGTGCTTGTAAGAAGAAAAATCCCAACTGTTCTGTCGGGATGCAAAGATAGGTTTTTTGAAGCGTTTTTTACTTTAATTTTTTAAAATTAAAAAGTGTGTTTAAAAATCATTTCAACACCGCAATTTTAACAGGTAAGAAGTGTATTAAATTTATGTTTTGAAAGGGTTAACTAAGTGTGAAATCATTAAGATTCGATTAACCGGATGCTATAAGTAATGATGATCATAAATTACTAAAACTTAAAAAGGAGCCGTTGGCTCCTTTTTGTAATGATTTAATTATTGCAATAATTTAATTTCTCCTAAATCTGTAGTGGTACTATCTTTTACGGCTACATTTTCAATAATCGAATCTTTATATGGCGGATTCGCTTTGACTAAAATGGTATAAACACCTTCTTTCAAATTCGTGAAGGAGAAGGCCCCCTGATTAATTTGTACTTTAACGGTATCGGAACCTGTAACAAGTGAAACACTAGTAACAGCATCTTGTGGACTAACTCTACCCACAATACCACCTGCTCTTACAAATGTGAAAGCCACAAATAAAATAGACGACAAGATTAAGGCGACGCAAAAAACACTCAGCTTTTTCATATAATTTATTTTAGTTTCAAATACCATTTTCATGGATCCAATATTAAACCCGCTTTACAACTAATTTGTTTGTCGCATAAATAGAACACTGTAGCATTTTTAAGAAATAACAGATGTACCTTTTTGCTTCGCGCTTGATGTATTCTCTGTAAAGCGACCGCTAAATTAGTAAACAATCGTTAAAATTATGTTAAAACGTAACATTAATATAGTGTTAAACTTACACGAAGTCATGTTTAAGTCATGAAAGATATAATTAAACATAATTGGCAAAAATCTTGTAATAAGCAGAACATATATGCGTTTTGTATATACTTTAGAAAAAGATCTAAAGCTTCCTCGCGGAGTAGTTAACCGCAAATGAGGATTTCTTCATAAATAGTTTGTTTGGTTTATTATCCGGCTTGAGGAGCCCTCCTCAGCCGGATTTTTTCTTTTACAGCTATTTCTATTACATTTGATCTATATGGTCGTATTAGAAGCGTCTTTCTTTCAATTTTTGTTAAAACAACTCCATCAAACCACTGCTTTAGAATGGGTTGCGGTAATTACTGGCTTTATTTGCATCTATCTTGCTGCTAAAGAAAGTATCTGGAACTGGCCAATATCTATCATCAGTGTGGTTTCTTACGGCTTTCTATTTTTTAGAGAGGCTATGTATGGTGATATGACGCTTCAGATTTATTTTCTGTTTACGGCATTTTATGGTTGGTACTTTTGGTTTACTAAAAAAGTAACACATCATAAACCCGTTACTAAACTTCCTACAAAAAACTGGCTATTGGTCATCATTTTTGTTTTGTTACTCAGCATATTTTTAGGCTGGTTTATGGCAAGCTATACCAATAGCACTGTTCCTTATGCGGATGGATTCTGTACATCTGTCAGCTTTGTTGCACAGTTTCTGCTAACCAGGAAAATATTGGAAAACTGGTTACTTTGGGTGTTCGTTAACATCTGCTATGTCCCCTTATTTATCTACAAAAACTTAAACCTAAGTGCCCTGTTATATGTGGTATTAGTCATTATTGCCTTTAAGGGTTATTTAGATTGGAAAAAAACCTATCGTGAACAAATCAATTAAAAAAATAGCCATCGTAGGGCCTGAGAGCACTGGCAAGTCGACCATATCTCAACTGTTAGCAAAGCATTACAAAGTTTCATGGGTGCCGGAATATGCACGCTATTATTGCGAAAACTTAACTGCGCCTTACACCTTGCAAGATGAGGTAAACATGTTTTATGGACAAGTCGCTTTGGAAGATGCCATTTTGGTAACTACTGAAAGTGATTTCATTATCTGCGACACCACATTTGTTACGGTAAAAATTTGGAGCGATGAAATGCTCGGTGAAACACCACAACTGGTTTTAGATGCACTGCCCAAACGACCTTATGATTTATATTTACTAATGGATATTGATCTGCCATGGCAAGATGACCCGCTGCGTGATTTTCCAAATCAGAGGGAATATTTTATGGAAGTCTGGCATAAGGAGCTCAAGGCTTTAGATGCGAAATATGAAGTAATTAGTGGCGTAGGTGATCTGCGGTTAGCAAATGCAATTGCAGCTGTTGATGACTTTCTCACTAAATAACTTTTAAACCTATCTGAAAGTTATAACCACCTAAGACACCTAAGGATAAACTTTCAAAAGATAGAAAAGCAGGTTACTGACCTTAGAAAAACAATCTTACTAGAGCTAAGGTGTTTCTAAGGTGTCTTAGGTGATGACCCTCAAATTAAACACCTTTCTCGCGAAATATTTTGAGAATAAATTCAAGTTGTTGTATACCTTTTAAATAACCACCTAAGACACCTAAGGATAAAGTTTCAAAAGAAAGAAAAACAGGTTACTAACCTTAGAAAAATAATCTCCTACTATAGCTAAGGTGTCTTAGGTGGTAAAAATTAAGCACCTTTCTCGCGAAATATTTTAAGAATAAAATCAACTTGTTCTATACCTTTTAAATAACCACCTAAGACATCTAAGACACCTAAGAATAACATTTCAAAACATAGAAAAGCAGGTTACTAACCTTAGAAAAACATTCTTACCACAGCTAAGGTGTCTTAGGTGGTAAAAATTAAACAAAAAACCTCCTATCTAAGCTGTTTACAACCCTTCAAACGCAAAAAGCCCCGATTCACATCGAGGCTTTGATATTTTTAAGTCCCTTTTGGGGATTTAACGTTTAAGCGAATTGCTTCCCTTTAACCTTACGTTCTTGCTCTGTTAAGAAGATTTTACGTAAACGCATACTTGCAGGTGTAACCTCGATATACTCGTCAGCCTGGATGTATTCCATAGCCTCTTCTAAAGAGAATTTAATTGCAGGTGCAATACGGGTATTATCATCTGTACCAGATGCACGCATGTTCGTTAATGCTTTTCCTTTAACAACGTTTACTACTAAATCGTTATCACGGATGTGCTCACCCATAATCTGACCTTCATAAACATCAACTCCCGGATCAACGAAGAAACGACCTCTATCCTGTAACTTATCAATTGAATAAGCAGTAGTTTGTCCTTTTTCCATAGAAACCAAAACACCATTTAAACGACCAGGAATAGTACCTTTCCAAGGCTCGTAAGCTTTGAAACGGTGTGCCATAATCGCCTCACCAGCAGTAGCAGTTAATACGTTGTTACGTAAACCGATAATACCACGGGATGGGATTTCGAATTCTAAGTGTTGTAAATCGCCTTTTGGCTCCATAATTAACAACTCACCTTTACGCTGAGTTACCAATTCAATTACTTTACCAGAAACTTCACCCGGTACATCTACAATTAAAGTTTCAATTGGCTCATGTTTTTTACCATCGATTTCCTTAACGATAACCTGTGGCTGACCAACCTGAATCTCATAACCTTCACGACGCATAGTTTCGATTAATACAGATAAGTGGAGAATACCACGACCGTAAACCAACCATGAATCAGGAGAAGCTGTTTCAACAACTTTTAAAGCCAAATTTTTCTCAGTTTCTTTAATCAAACGTTCTTTAATACGTTGAGAAGTAACCAATTTACCTTCTTTACCAAAAAATGGAGAGTTGTTAATCGTAAACAACATGTTCATTGTTGGCTCATCAATGCTAATTACCGGCAATTGTTCCGGTGCATCAAAGTCAGAAATGGTATCACCAATATCAAAACCATCAATACCTACAACGGCACAAATATCTCCAGAACTTACTTCAGTGGTACGGATTTTTCCTAAACCTTCGAAAGTATAAAGTTCTTTTACTCTGGTTTTAACAACCTTACCATCGCGTTTAATTAAAGTTACCGGTTGGTTTTCTTTAATTGTACCACGGTGAACACGGCCAATTGCAATACGACCTACGAAAGAAGAATAATCTAACGAAGTAATTTGCATTTGTAAAGTACCATCGTTAATTGGCGCAGGTGGAATGTTTGCTACAACGGCATCCAATAAAGCGAAAATATCAGTAGTTGGAACTTTCCAGTCTGTACTCATCCACCCTTGTTTAGATGAACCGTAAATAACCGGGAAATCCAATTGCTCTTCAGTAGCTTCAAGGTTAAAGAACAATTCGAAAATTTGCTCATAAACCTCTTCCGGGCGACAGTTTTCTTTATCCACTTTATTTACCACCACAATCGGTTTTAAACCAAGGGCTAAAGCTTTTTGCGTTACGAAACGCGTTTGAGGCATTGCACCTTCAAAAGCATCGCAAAGTAAAAGTACACCATCTGCCATTTTCAAAACACGCTCTACCTCACCGCCAAAATCCGCGTGACCAGGAGTGTCAATAATGTTAATTTTTACGTCTTTGTACTGAACAGATACGTTTTTAGATACGATAGTGATACCACGCTCGCGCTCTAAATCGTTATTATCCAATATCAAATCTCCTGTTTGTTCGTTGTCACGAAAAATAGAACAAGAGTGTAAAATCTTATCAACCAACGTGGTTTTACCGTGGTCAACGTGTGCTATAATAGCTATATTTCTAATCTTTTGCATAAAATGCGCCTCAAATTTGGCGCAAAGATAGTGTTTAGAAATGAATTTTCTACTATATCACTCACTATTTAATGCTATAATAATCTTGTAATAGGCTCATTTTTAATTAGAAAAGCCGAAAGGAACGCCAGCCCAACTTTTGCACCACTTGTTTTGCTTAAAGTGGTTAAGTTTTTTAAGATGATGCGTTCTTTCCCTTAAAAAATGTTTCGATCAGGTTTTTTCGTACCATTGTTAATTGTTTTATTTTCAATCAAAATTATGGTAAAGCGCCTATCCAAACCCCTTTTCGTTATTTGCTTAACATTAGCTGCTTATTTATCTGCTAACGCTCAGTTAGCACCAAAAGAAGGCTTGGCAGCCATAAAAGAAACAGACTTAAAAACCGATTTATATACTTTTGCTGGTGATGGATTTAGAGGAAGAGAATTTTGTTCACCAGATGAACTCCGGGCAGCAGTTTGGCTTGCAGACAAAATGCGGGCTACAGGAATGAAACCTGCCGGTATTGACGGAACATTTTTTCAGTTTTTTAATGTACGAAGAGATCAGCTATCGGCTTCGAGCATCATTAAAATCGGCGATAGAAACCTAACTCTTTGGAAAGATATTCTGGCAATAGAACCCCTCCCCTCTAATATTGATGCTGATATCATTTACATTGGAAAAGGCACGAGGGAGGCCATTAACTCAGCAGATTTAACAGGCAAAGTAGTTGCATTAATTCCAACTTATGATGACCTGGATTTAAATGTTGCTTTTCCGAAAGTGAGATTTATGCAAAGATTGGCTTCGCTTAAATACCGAAGTTTATTGGCAGAAAAAAAAGTTAAGGGGATCATCTTTCTGGCAAGTGATGAATTTACAAAAACTGGCTGGAATGAGCATGTTCGTGTTCGTTTCGAAAGGGGTTATTACAGACTTGATAATGGATTAAATACTTCAGCGCAAAACAACCTTAACATCCCAGCCTTTTGGATGCTGGATAAAGACACGGAACTGCTAAAAAATGAAAAGATTCGTTTTACCGCTAACTTAACAACCGATTCATATTTATACCCATCTGTTAATGTAATTGGCAAAATTGAGGGAACGGATTTAAAACTTAAAAATGAAAATGTTTTAATTACCAGTCACATCGATCATATGGGCGTTAGAGAGCCTCAAAATGGCGATTCTATTTATAACGGCGCTGACGATAATGGAAGTGCCGTCGTGGCCATGCTGGCTATTGCCAGGGCTTACAACCAAAAACCAGCTAAAAGATCACAGTTGTTTATTTCTTTTGGATCAGAAGAGCCTTACTTGTTTGGATCAACCTATTATACGCAGCATCCAACAATTAAGAAAGAAGATATTGTTGCTGTTCTAAATGCCGATTTAATCGGAAGAAACGCAATTGATAGTGCGGCGATTTTAGGTACGCAAGGAGCGAATAATACTTCTGTGATTTTAACAAAAATGGCATTAGAAGCTAATACTGAAGGCCCAAAATTTAAACTGGATACCGTTTGGGATAATCCCAATCACAAAGAAGGCTTTTTATACCGAAGTGATCATGCACCGTTTCTGAAACTGGGAATTCCAGCCGTTTTCTACACGAGCTTATTGCATCCTGATTATCATACTCCAAAGGATGACCCTGAACACATTAATTATCAAAAATTGCGCAAAATGACGGAATGGATGTATCGCACATCCTGGAAGGTATCCAATACTACAGAACAACCATTAATTAATCCAGCGTTTAAGTATAGGCGATAATGCATTCAGTAACTATTCAAAATAGTGATGAAGAGACCTCCTCTAGGTGATATAACCCTAAAAAACTGGCCATCAAATCCAGTTAATTAAATGAACAAAACAATTGAAGAATTTAAACGGTCTTAGTTAAATGGAAAAATCAATACAAGAATTATTTGATGAGTATGAAGAAAAGTCGCTGGAGGTAGAAGCAGCGAAAAAAGTAATGGACCAGGCAGAGGTTCCAGACTTGTCAAAAGAAGAATATATCAGTGCAGAACAGGCAGATGAACACCTGATTGCCTGCGTAGAAAGAGAACGCCGGGAAAAAGAATTAGAAACACTCAGCCAGGAATGGGGTGAGATTCAAGATGCATTGGCCGATAAACTGTGTAAAATCAATACAAAAGTTTTAGTTAAAGACCGCCGTGATGAATGTACGGTATTAATTCATTGCGAAGGTGGCGGCATTATGATAGAAGATAAAAAGGTAGATTAATACTTCTCGCTTCTACAAGGACCAATAAAAAGATCAGGCTCACTCAAACACGTATATTGAAGTAAGCCCGATCGATTAGTTATTTAATTCTGACGATCGTCTGATGGCTTACAATCTCTCAACATTTTTGTGAGTTGCCTGATCATATTCAGTAAATCTGATGTTGTATCATTACGTATAATCCGCTCCTTGTCACTAACAATTAATCTATCCAACATAAAGAAAAGATTATCTTCAGTATCATCAACGTTGTAATGCTGAAAATATTCACCTATTTTTTCTACTTGCTCTTGCGTAAGGACTAACATAAAACTGCCCTCCCATTTGCTAGTTGTGAAATAACGTTTTTGTCAATTTTGAAGATGAATCTGTTTCGTAGATCATACGTCAATAACTCACCACATATCATGATGAAGGTTGTTGATTTTTGTACTTGTTTTCGCATTTCGTAAAAAATCAAATAAAAGCCCAGGGGCTGCGAAAACAATAATTAACGAAATTAATCGGTAAAAAGAATACCGTCCTAAAACGGCTCCCCTGGGATATCTTTACAATAAAATATCTAAGCCCTTACAGGCTTGATAAATCATCTAGAATCCAATTGGCACCAATTAATTATTAACTATGTTTTCGCATTACAATAGTCGGAAGTTAATTTGATTATGCGAAATTTTTAACAGGCTTTTATTCCACAATAATTATGTGCAGCTTTCATAAAAAGTGAGATGCAAACTGGAGGATTGCTTCGTCGGCTGAAAAAGCCGTTCTCGCAATGACAGATTGATTAAGAAAAAAGATCACTGATCAACCACCACGCCTTACAGTCACCTCACCAGCAAAGGGGAAAATTGTGATCGTATCAAAAAGATTGCTCCCACTCCTGGTATGAAATAACACCTAACTCAGGCTTGGCCTCACCTTCCAGCATAGCAATAAATTCCAGGGCATTTCCATCAGGATCATTAAAATATATAGCAATAGCCGGCATCCAGGCAAAAACCATAGGTGCTAGGGCATCACTCTTTAAAAAATTATAAGGCTTTAGATTATTCTCCTGTAAAAAGCCTACAGATTTGTTCAGCACATCATCCACATCGCATCTAAAAGCAAAGTGCCGCACATTTATTTCGCCTTTCGATTTTTCCCAAAGCCCTAACATGGCTCCCTTTGGCTCACCAACCCAAAAGAAAGCAATTCTCCTTGCTTCTTCATAATAACACTGGGTTAAGCCCATCACATTTTTATAAAAATCTATAGATTTTTCTAAGTCTTCAACATCAATATGTGTTTCAAATAGTCCTTTTATCATGCAATGAAAGTAGGCATTATCAACACCTGCAAGAAATCACCTTTATCGATAAGCGCATCTACAGAATTGATATTACGATTAAACTAAGCTATTTTGGGTTACCCAGCTGCTTCGTTTTGTATTAATAACAACCCCAACTCAATTTTAATATGAATAAACGGTTTTTAAAATACGCAGGCAGGTTTACGGTTATCTTCATCTCGCTGATTGGATTTTACTTTCTGATGGCGTTCGGTCTATCGCGAATCACCATAAATGCTCATCCTATAAATAAACAGGAGGTGGCTATCTATATTATAACTAACGGAATTCATACCGATGTTGTAATGCCCGCAGCAACTCCAGCAATAAACTGGACAAAGAAAATTCCCTATGCCAACACCCTTAAAGCTGATAGCACCTATCAGTACCTCGCAATTGGTTGGGGTGATAAAGAGTTCTACCTGGAAACGCCAGAATTCGCAGATTTAAAACTCACTACTGCTGTAAAAGCCATTTCTGGCTTAAGCACTTCTGCCATGCATGCCACCTACTATCAATATATGGAAGAAAATAATCAATGCAAAAAAGTAATGATTAGCAACATGCAATATCAAAAACTGATTCGATATGTGAGCGATAGTTTTACACCAGATGCTAAAGGAAATTTTATTAAAATAAAAACCAATATCCGCTATGATACTGGCGATGCTTTTTATGAAGCTAAAGGAAGCTACAGCATTTTTAAAACTTGTAACACCTGGACGAACGCTGCATTAAAAGCTTGTGGACAGCGGAGTTGCCTGTGGACCATTTTCGACACGGGCATTCTACTTAAATATGATTAGCCTAAACCTCAAAAGCCCAATTTAAAAAGGCTGGCATTGCACTTTCCCAAGTTGGCACATCATGCTTTCCACCCACTTTTTCATAATAAAAAATATTATCCGGGCGCTTATAACCTTTCTGTAAAAGGCATTTTACCACATCAATGGTGTCGTCAATAGAATCAATAATCAGGTTTCTGTTTCGATCGGCCTTTTCATCTTCAGTTCCCGTCATCAACCAGAATTTCATATCAGGTTTACTTGCTGTAGAATCAATTAACTCATGGATAATCCGATCTGCATCAGTATAACCATCTGTTAGATCTTTTTTACGCCACCAAAAAGCACCTGAAAAAACACCAACCACATCAAAAACCGAAGGATTATTCCAGGCCACATCAAAAGCAGATAAACCGCCAAGTGAAAAGCCTGCAAATGCAACCTTACCCATAACTGGCATGGCTATTTTCTTTTTCACAACGGGCAAAAGTTCTTTAATAATAAAGTCGTTATATAGGCCTGCATTTGCCCCTCTTCCTTTAAAATCAGGCTTGCCCGCCACGCCATATTCCATTAAACGATCTGCAGAAGCTTTTATCGCAACCACAATTAACCTATGGTTGCGCTTATTATGATGTGCATCTTCCAGAATTTTAGCGAAATCCATTTTCGCTACATCCTGACCATCATTAATCAAAAGCAGTTCTATTTTTTCATTGCCTAAAATACCTTCAGGCACATACATATCTATTTCAACCTCGTGCTTTAAATAAGCAGAAGGAATTTTAAAACTATTAATATTAACTTTTACTGATAAAATTGTACTGTACATATCTTTAATCTCCCCTAACCCTGGCATCCCGCCGTATAATTTGGCAAAGGTACAAATCTCGCTAAACTATTAATTATCAGTATTCAATTTTTACACTATGCTTTTATTTAAAGTAAAGACATTCTTTTCTAAGATTAAATTTCTATCTTAAAACATTCAATTTTTGATATGAGAGAAGAACATAAGAAATGGTATAGCCCGAATTTAAGTGCTGATATAGATATGCTCATCTTTGGTCATGCGGGCATCCCTGTTTTGCTGTTTCCAACAAGTATGGGCCGCTATTATGAAAACAAAGATTTCAAATTAATTGATTCTGTAGAAGGCTTTATTAATGAGGGGAAAATAAAAGTTTATTGTCCTGATAGCATTGATAAATTTAGCTGGTACAATAAAAATATTCATCCGGCAGATAGGGTAAAGAACCACATCTGGTATGACAAATATTTGCTGGAAGAAGTTGCACCATTAGCCAGAAATGAAACCGGAAGCAGCAAAATCATCACCGCTGGATGTAGCTTCGGCGGTT
The DNA here is from genome assembly GCF_034045265.1 of Pedobacter sp. CFBP9032. Classification (NCBI taxonomy): domain Bacteria; kingdom Pseudomonadati; phylum Bacteroidota; class Sphingobacteriia; order Sphingobacteriales; family Sphingobacteriaceae; genus Pedobacter; species Pedobacter sp. CFBP9032. Next base: position 76,893 of record NZ_JAXCWE010000013.1, read on the forward strand.
ACCATGCCGCTAACTTTGCATTTCGCCATCCCTGGTTGGTTAGCCACATGTTTAGCATGAGTGGTGCTTTCGATATTAAAGGCCAGTTAGATGGTTTTTATAATGATGATGTTTATTTTAATAACCCGGTGGATAACCTGATGAACAACAGTAACCCGGAATTACACCATATGAAAATCGTTCTGGGAACCACCGATCGCGATATGTGCCGTGCAGATAATGAAAACTTATCCGGAATTCTGGCAAAAAAGGGAATAGATCATTGGCTGGATATCAGGCAAAATGCAGATCACGACTGGCCAATCTGGCGGGAAATGTTTCCTAATTATATAGCACAAATTTAAATGATAATTGTTATTTGTTTATCGTTTTTCGAATTGCTTGAAACGGACAACGAAAAACGAGTAACAAACTAAAACAAATACAAATGAAAAAAATAGGGATTCTATTCGGCCAGGAGCGTTCTTTTCCGGAAGCCGTTATTGAAAGGATTAATCAAAAAGCCGAAGAAGGTATTACTGCAGAAGCGGTTAAAATCGATAAAATATTTCAGAATGTGCCGCTTGGTTATTCGGTGATTATCGATCGCATTTCTCAGGATGTTCCATTCTATCGTGCATCTTTAAAAAATGCAGCCACCACTGGTACAGCCGTAATTAATAATCCATTCTGGTGGAGCGCTGATGAGAAGTTTTTTAACAATGCCCTTGCAGAACAGATTGGTGTTCCTGTTCCAAAAACAGCCTTAATTCCGTCAAGGCAACACCCAACAGGTACAACAGGAGAATCTTTTTCTAACTTAACTATGCCTTTAGATTGGGATGCTATTTTTGAATATACTGGCTTCCCTGCTTACATGAAACCTTATGATGGCGGTGGATGGAGAGATGTTTATAAACTGCATGATAAGGAAGATTTCTTCGATAAACATAGCGGTACCGAACAGCTGGTAATGCTTTTGCAGGAGGAAATTATTTTTGAAGAATATTTCAGGTGTTATTGCATTGGCGGAAAACATGTTCACATTATGCAATATGACCCCCGTAATCCGCACCACTTGCGCTACGCAGCAGATGGTAAAGCGCCAGACCCAAAACTGCTAAAAACCGTAGAAGAATACACGCTTAAACTTTGTCAATACTTAGGTTACGATTTTAATACTGTAGAATTTGCCGTTAGAGATGGTGTGCCTATCGCCATTGATTTTTGCAACCCTGCACCAGATGCTGACATTAAAAGTGTGGGACAGGAAAATTTCGACTGGGTAGTGGAAACCACCGCCAATTACGCTATCGAAAGAGCTAAAGCACAAATAGATGGTCAGGATAATTTAACCTGGGGCGAATACATTAAGGCTTCTGTTGCTGGAAAACCACTGGTTGCTAAAGCAGCTACAAAAGTTGCGGCCAAAAAAGTATCGGCTACAAAACCGGTAGCTGCGAAATCTGCTCCAGAAAAAGCAGCTCCAAAGCCTAAAAAAGCAGCCCCTAAAAAATAAATTGGATTTTATAAATACCAATCAGGATGAATGAATTTACACTGGGAGTAGAGGAAGAATACATGGTAATTGATCCCGTTACCAGGGAGCTTACCTCGCATGATCAAAAAATTGTTGAAGCGGCACAAAAGATCCATAAAGACCAGGTAAAGGCAGAAATGCATCAGGCTGTAGTAGAGGTGGGAACCGGAATTTGTAAATCGACTACCGAAGCCCGGAAAGAGATTTCTCAGCTTCGCTACACCGTATCACAACTGGCTGGTGAGCAAGGTTTACGGATCGGCGCTGCCGGAACACATCCGTTTTCGCACTGGGAAAAGCAATTAATTACAGAACATCCGCGCTATAACGAAATTGTAAACGAATTACAGGAGGCTGCAAGATCTAATCTGATCTTCGGCCTTCATGTTCATGTTGGTTTTCAATCGCGTGAGTTGGCCATACATATCGCTAACCAGGTAAGGTATTTTTTACCACATGTGTTTGCGTTGTCTACTAACTCTCCCTTCTGGGAATCGAGAAACACTGGATATAAATCGTTCAGAACTAAAATCTTTGATAAGTTTCCAAGAACCGGAATTCCAGATATTTTTAACAGTATAGAAGATTACGATAGCTATGTAAAGCTGCTGATTAAAACCAATTGCATGGATAATGCCAAGAAAATCTGGTGGGACATTCGTGTACACCCATTTTTTGATACGGTAGAATTCCGGATTTGCGATTGCCCCATGCTGATTGATGAGACGATGGCTTTTACCGCCCTGTTTCAGGCACTTTGCGCAAAACTATATAAGCTGCGGTTGCAGAATATGGAATTTATCAGCTATTCGAGAGCACTCATCAATGAAAATAAATGGCGTGCTGCCCGTTATGGAATAGATGGAAACCTGATTGATTTTGGAAAGGAAATGGAGGTAAATTGCCGTAACCTGATCCTTGAACTATTGGATTTTGTTGATGATGTAGTGGATGAATTAGGTTGCAGAGATGATATTAATTACGTTCATAAAATTTTAGAACATGGCACTGGTGCAGACAGGCAATTGGCAGTTTACCAACAAACCGGCAGTTTTGAATCGGTAGTAGATTACATTACTACCCAAACCCTGATTGGTGCAAAGTAATTTCACAATGAATAAAAAAGATTTAAAGGTGGCCGTTATTGATATGAATAACGGTGCACCTAATCAAGGTATGCGGGGAATTCAGGAAATTCTGCTGCGCTTTGGAAAAGAGAATAAAATTAACCTTTCTTTTGACTTGTATGATTTAAGGCAGGATGGCGAAATCCCCGGGCTGGAATATGATGCATACATATCTAGTGGCGGACCTGGAAGCCCGTTGGAGAGTGAAGGCGAAAAATGGGAAAATGATTTTTACAACTTGCTCGATCAGATTGAAGCCTTTAATAAAGGCAGTGAAACGGAAAAAAAGTATGCTTTTTTAATTTGCCATTCCTTTCAGTTGGCTTGCCGCAAATATAAACTGGGAAATGTAACCGAACGGCGATCTAATGCTTTCGGAATTTTCCCAATTACACTTACGGAAGAAGGTGAGCAGGATGAAATTTTTGATGGCATTACCAATCCTTTCTTTTCTGTAGATAGTAGAGACTGGCAGGTAATAGAACCAGATTTTGAAGCTTTTGAAAAAAAAGGAGCGAGATTACTGGCAATAGAAAAGGAGCGTAAACATGTAGACCTGGAACGTTGTATGATGTCTATTCGGTTTTCAAATGAAATTATTGGTACGCAGTTTCATCCGGAAGCAGATCCCCTAGGTATGAAAATGTATTTACTGCAAGAGGAAAAGAAGGAAGCAATTATCGGGATGCATGGTGAACAAAAATATTTGGATATGCTGAATAGCCTGGACGATCCGGCAAGGATTGTGCTGACGCAAAGCGTAATTTTACCCAATTTTTTGTATAAAGCAGTTGGGAAATTGCAGGAAGTTTAAAATTTACATTTATGAAAGTGGAGCTAATCTATAATCTTGAAAGTATCGAATTAGAAGACATTGAGTATACTTTAGGTAAATTACATAAATCATTTGGCTTTTATTTGCCATCAAACGCTTTCGAGAACGTAAAAACATTTGGAGATATCTGCCAGATTTTCGAAAAAAACATGCCTTACAAGAATGAGGAAAGCTGTACTACACAACAGGCATTCTATAAGATTCGTAATTCGATTGTTGTTTCACAAAATATAAATAGAGAGCATATTAGACCATGCACTAAATTGGATGAAATTTTCCCTAGAAATGAGCGTAGAAAGAGAATAAAAGAATTTAAAAATGAACTAGCTATACCTGTTATTCTATTAACAATGAAAACATGGCTATTATTATCCATTATTGCGGGCCTCGTTATCTCTCTTGCCACTTTCTTCTTTAGCTGGAAATTCGCTTTAACAGGAATTCTGATTTGTTTAGTTTTTAATTGGGTAGCGACTAAATTTCAAAATGAAATTGACTTTATTTCTATCGGAGACCTGGCTGCAAAAATAGCTAGAGAGCATTATATACAAATCCGAAGAAATCCAAATACAGTAAATAAACATGAAGTCATCAAGGTTATTCAAGGTACTTTCATAGCAGACCACGCTTTGGATCTGGCCGATTTAAATCAAGACGCATTACTTTGTAAGTATTAATGAAATAAAAACTATGATACCTGCCCAACGCGAAAAATACAATGAACAATTAAATGATGATAAGTATCATTCATTCATTAAAGAACTGGAAAACGGATATCCTAAAATTCCTTTTCGCGTAGCAGAAACTCCGGTTTTCATTCCTAAAGCGTTAAAAGAAAAATTAATCGCTGCCGGAAAAGAAATCATTAATCTGATTAAGCAACCGAACTTCAAAGATTTTACAGCGCCGTCTATACCGCCAGAGTGGAAGGTGCCTAATGAAAACGAACAGCCTCATTTTTTAACATTCGACTTCGGCATTTGTAAAAACGAAGCTGGAGAATTAACGCCCATGTTAATAGAACTGCAGGGCTTCCCTTCGCTTTATGGCTTTCAGCATCACCTTGGAAAAACTTTTTCTACGCAATTCGAGATTGATCCAGGACTCGATTATTTTTTAAATGGATTTAATGAAGCACAGTATGTCCAATTACTAAAGGAGGTGATTATTGGAAAACACCAACCGCATGAGGTAGCGCTGATGGATGTAGATGCCCCAAATCAGAAAACTGCCATAGATTTCTTCATTACTCAAAAGTTACTTGGGATCAAAGTTCTGGCATTAACAGATATAAAAAAGGTAGGCAGCCAGCTTTTCTACGAAGAAAATGGCGAACAAATCCAATTAAAGAGAATTTATAACCGTTTAATTTTTGATGAAGTAGCGAATAATTCAGAGGTCTTTAAAACCAGCTTCGATCCTCGGGAAGCGTTAGATATTGAGTGGGTTACACACCCAAACTGGTTTTATAGAATCAGCAAATACACGATGCCATTTCTGGATAGCGAATTTGTTCCGGAAACCCGATTCCTGAATCAAATTGATAGTATTCCAACAGATCTTGAAAATTATGTATTGAAACCTTTATTTTCTTTCGCAGGGATGGGTGTAATTATTGATGTAACGGAAGACGATATTAATACTATTCCAGATCCGGAAAACTGGATTTTACAACAAAAAGTTAATTATGAACCGGCCGTACAATCTCCAACTGGTGGCGTAAAAGCAGAAATCAGGATGATGTATTTGTGGCCAGATGGCGGTGAACCTCAACTTTGCATCAATTTAGCCAGGTTAAGTCGTGGTAAAATGATTGGTGTAAGATATAACGCAGATTTTGACTGGGTTGGCGGCACGGTCTGCTTTATGGAGGAATGATCCACTTTTGATTTGGGTACTTCGGGGTAAAAGTTTAACCGCAAAGATCGCAAAGAAAAGCCGCGAAGAAAGCAAAGCATGGCTTCTTTTTTAATTACACAAATATGTAATCCTCCGTTTATTCTGTGATTCCGTGGCAAAATTTAACACCAACATTTACGGAGTAACAACCCCTATTTCTGGTTAACTATGAAAATACAATCTTCCGTGTATTCTGTGATTCCGTGGAAAAATTTAACACTATCATTTATGGAGTAATACTCCCTATTTTTTGTTAACTATGAAAATACAATCTTCCGTGTATTCTGTGATTCCGTGGCAAAATTTAACACCAATATTTACGAAGTAGTAAGCCCTTTTTCTTATTAACTATGAAAACATAATCCTCCGTGTATTCTGTGATTCCGTGGCAAAATTTAATACCAACAGTTACGGAGTAATACCCCTTATTTCTTGTTAACTATGAAATTACAATCTTCCGTGTATTCTGTGATTCCGTGGCAAAATTAATACCAACATTTACGGAGTAATACTCCCCATTTCTTGTTGACTATGAAAACACAATCTTCCGTGTATGCTGTGATTCCGTGGCAAAATTTAGTGCCAACATTTACGGAGTAACAACCCCTATTTCTTGTTAACTATGAAAATACAATCATCCGTGTATTCTGTAATTCCGTGGCAAAAAAAATTAACCCCTGCCTGCTCAATAATTTACATTCCCCTGAATACAAAAATTAGAAAAGCTCATTATATTTGTTTTATGAATATTCAAACCATTTTAGTCTTTTTACTTTTTGCGGTAGCATTGGTATATGTTGGCCGTTTGGTTTACAAATCCCTTCAGGTGAAGAAAGATGGCTGTGGAGGCAACTGCAAATGCGGCGTAGATTTTTCAGACATCAAACCATCTAAAAAGTAAAATCTCAGCTTCATGATTGATCAGTTTAAAAACTATCTCAAAGAAAAAATAGCCATAACTGATGAGCAATTTGCAAGCGTTTCTGCTGGGTTAAAAGTAAAAAAGTTTGCCAAAGGAGAAATGGTACAATATACTGGAGAAACCTTTAAACATGGTTTTTTTGTTGGTAAAGGTCTTTTGCGAGCGTACTCAATAGATTCAAAAGGGAAAGAACATATTATACAGTTTGCACCCGAAAATTGGCTTATTGCCGATAGAAATAACCTGAACAATGAAGCTTCTGTTTTTTTTATTGATGCCATTGAAACTTCGGAAACCGTACTAATGCCACATGATTTTTTGGAGCAGGCAGCTATTAAAGTACCCTGCTTGCAGCCGATGCAAGTTAAGTTGCTTAACAATTCAATTCGTTTTATGCAGAAAAGAATTAATATGCTGTTGAGTGCAACTGCAGAAGAACGTTACCTCGACTTTATTAAACTCTACCCAAACCTTACCCTTCGCGTTCCACAATGGATGATTGCTTCCTATTTAGGCATTACACCAGAATCGCTAAGTAGAGTTAGAAAAGAACTTGCTCATAAACACTTTCGACCTTAAATATTTTTGAATGATTGAATTTGAATGGGAAAGCGAGTTCACTCCTTCTCTAATTCAATAATTTATTTATTACCATACATCAACCCTGATCCTAAGCCCATAACCTATTTTTGTGGTGTAATATTAAATGCATCAAAACAAAATATATGGCAACGACTAAATGGATCTTAGATCCAACACATAGCGAACTTCAGTTTAAGGTTAAGCACTTAATGATCACCACCATCACCGGTAGTATGAAATCTTTTTCGGCGACCTTAGCTGCTGATGGCGATGATTTCAATTCTTCGGAAATTACCTTTAAAGGCGATATAAATTCACTTGATACAGGAAACACAGATCGTGATAACCACTTGAAAAGTGAAGACTTTTTTGATGGCGAACAATTCCCGCATATCGCATTTGAATCAAAATCTGTAGAAAAAGATGGCGAGAAATACCTGGTCAAAGGTGACTTGACGATCAAAGGTCAAACCAAACCAATCCTGTTAACTGCTGAATTCGGAGGAATAGCGACAGATCCATGGGGCAATACAAAAGCTGGTTTTACCCTTAGCGGAACAATTAACCGCACAGATTTCGGTTTAACCTGGAATACTGCTATTGAAGGTGGCGGCGTAATGGTGAGCGAAGAAGTACGTTTATTAGGCGAACTTCAGTTTGTAAAACAAGTATAAGCCATTTTCAGCGCTCCATTTTCATTCGCAACGCGAAACATTCAATACACAATCTTATGGAAATAAAGAAAATAGCAAAGATATTTACTCCGCCAGCACCACACATGGTTGGTGATGGTTTTCGGGTACATAACTTTTTTCCTGGTGGGTACCATATCGATATGAATCCTTTTTTTCTGATGGATTATGGCTCGAAGATTAATTTTTCCGCACGTAAAAATCCGCGAGGAGTTGGAATGCATCCACATCGCGGTTTTGAAACCGTTACTATAGCCTATAGTGGAGCCGTTGCACATCATGATAGTGCGGGGAATTGCGGTGTTATCTATCCTGGAGACGTTCAATGGATGACTGCTGCAAGCGGCGTTTTACATAAAGAATATCACGAAACACAATATAGTCTTCAAGGCGGCCCTTTCCAGATGGTTCAGCTTTGGGTTAACTTACCTGCAAAGGATAAAATGAGTAAGCCTAAATACCAGGCAATAAAGCATTCGGAAATGGCTTATATTGATTTACCCAACCAAGCCGGAAAAATCGAGCTGATTGCGGGAAATTATCAAGGAGTTAAAGCGAATGCGAACACTTTTTCGCCAATACATGTATATCATGCTAGGTTAAATAAAGGTGGAAAAGCGCATTTTAGTTTCCCGGAAAACTTCAATACAGGCTTTATGGTTATTGAAGGAGCCATAAAAGTAAACGGATCTGAAAAAGCTGATGTAAACCACTTCGTTTATTTCGAAAACACCGGAACAGCAATTGAAATTGAGGCTTTAGATAATAGTATAGTGCTGGTATTAAGCGGCGAACCTATCAATGAGCCTATTGCGCATTACGGTCCTTTTTTAATGAACACAGAAGCAGAAATTAACCAGGCCATAGCAGATTATAATCAAGGAAAATTTGGCTATCTGGATGAATAAATTAAACTAAAAAAGCCGGATGAAATTAATCAGTCCAGCTTTCCTTTTATAATTACAAATTTGTTATACCTTCTCAATTAAGCAAACCGCATAAGCCACAACACCTTCCTCACGACCAACAAAACCCATCAACTCATTTGTAGTAGCCTTGATCGAGATCTCTTCAGTGGAGATACCAATAGCAGCTGCAATATTCTCTTGCATGGCAGGAATATGCGGATTAATTTTAGGTGCTTCCAAACAAAGCATCGCATCAATGTTTCCTACCTGCCATCCTTTATCTGTTAACAATTTCACCGTTTCTTTTAGTAAGATAATACTACTAATTCCCTTCCAACGGTCGTCTGTATTTTTGAAATGGAAGCCAATATCTCGCAGGTTTGCAGCTCCAAGAAGTGCATCGCAAATGGCATGAAGTAAAACATCAGCATCAGAATGCCCAAAAGCACCTTTATGGTGGTCTAAAGTTACGCCACCAACCACGAAGGGATGCTGGTCTTTTAACTGGTGTACATCGAAGCCGAAGCCTACTCTAATTTTCATTTAATTGGATTTATAATCTAACTGGAAGAATCAATTGTTAAGACGTTAGATTGAGATTACTTTACGATTTTCTTATCGCCAAAGTTAAACAAAAGACCAAAACGAAGGGTATTTGCAAGTGGGCTTGTTTGCGCATTAGCCAGCAAATAAGAAAAATCTATATTGAAAACATTATATTTTAGCCCCAGTCCCATTGTAAAATAGCGGCTATCACCTTTCATTGGACTTTGGTGATTATAACCTGCCCTTATGGCAAACTGCTGATTATACCAATATTCTATTCCCGTTGAAATGCCCACTTCTTTAAGTTCTTCGCTAAAGCCCCCGGGGGCATCACTAAAAGAACCAAATATTCCGGCAGGAACTGATCGGTTTGGATCTTTTCCACTCACAATATTATTATTGCCGTCGTAAATAGGTTGCGTTGGCACCAGTAACTTATTAAAATCAAGTGCGAAAGTGAAAGTACTGTAATCATCTAGCGTAATTGTTGATGCGCCGCCTAATTTAAAATTTGTAGGCAGAAAAAACGCTTGGCCAACATCAGAATAACTCATCTTTGTACCAATGTTGGAGATATTCGCACCAGCAGAAAAAGTAGTGGGCTTACCAAACAACGTACTAGATGTTTTATATAAACCGGAAACATCAACAGCAATTGCATTGCCACCGCGAACCTGACCAGAAGCAAACTGACCAGAAGCCAGATTGGAATAAATATATCGCAAAGAGCTTCCTAATGAGAATTCTTCACCAAAATTTCTTGCAAAACTAACATCAAAAGCCAATTCATTGGGATTGGCAATCCCCAGCTCTTGTTGATTAATATCTGTTAATTGAATCGAACCTAATGAAAAATACCTCAATGATGCACCTATTGTATTTCTATCGTCTAATTTATAGAACCCACTAAGATAAGCGAGGCTAATATCAGGAACCAGGTTTTTTAACCATGGACTATAAGAAACAGCAAAGCCATAGGGCTTATCAATAAAAGCTAATTTCGAAGGATTTATGCTGGCTGAATTCACATCACCTGGCACCGCTACACCTGCATCTCCCATTGCTCCAGCCCGGGCATCAGGTGTTATCAATAAAAATGGAACGGCGGTTACAATATTGTTAGACTCACTCCCACTGGTTAAAGTATTGCCGACAACTACTTGAGCGTTTGTTTTACCAAACATCAAAGCCAATGAGAATGCAGAAAAAGCAAGTTTACTAATGTACTTGAGATTCATCCTTTAAAGGTACGTAATTTTAGATTTTGGTATTTGAAAAAACTAGAAGAATATGTTCCTTTAACGTAAAACCAAAAAGTATATTTTACCAAAATACGAATTAACTCATAATTTACTAACTAAACTACATTTTTTTACATATTGCTGCAACTACAAAAAAGACAACATAAACCTAATCAGCGGGTTATAATATTTTAAATGATGACTTATATTCTCGCCCATTGCATTGTTCAGTACTTTACTATTTATTTGATCAATGATACCTTTATTCGTTATTGCTTTACATCGTTCCCGAACATTTAAAACTAAAATACGCCATTAGATTAATTTGATGCTTGTACAGTATGGTCCTTTATGGTGCCTGCTTCAAGTTGGTATCACTTCCGTTTGAAAGAAGGAAGATGAGATTCAGTTTTAAAATCATTCGCTTGGATGCAAACTTTAGATATTAGTGTACCCTGGTTTTTAGTTGACTTATATACAATATTTTAGCAAAAAATTGTATTTCAAATTAAGTAGACAAATCAGGAAAGAAACTGATACCTTATGCCTTAAAAATATATCTCAAGAAATTGTTATTATATTTATATATTCACTTAAATTTGTTTAATTTTATCAGTTGAAACGTTGTTGGGCGATACTTTTTTAAAGTAACATATGAAAAAACTATTACTATATTCTTTTACTTGTTTGTCATTGGCGGCTTTGCTATCTGGCTGTAGCTCCAAAGGAGGAAACAGTTCTAGCAAAACAGGCATTCCATATGCAAATCGAAAGAGCAAAACTAATGCATCAGGTGCCTTTGCCGTAGCTACACAATACAGACGTGCACCGGGTCCGGGATTAATTCCTATAGAAGGTGGTGTTTTAGTTGTTGGTGGAAGTGCAATTGAAGTACCGGGCATAGAACCAAATATTTACAATTATAAAAGGCAGGTGACAGTTCCTTCGTTTTATATGGATGAAACGGAAGTTTCTAACACCGATTGGTTAGAATACCTACACTGGATCAGATATAATTATCCTGAAGATCGTGAGTTCTATTACAATGAATTACCAGACACACTTGTTTGGCGTAGTGCTTTATCTTATAACGAACCGTACGTTGATAATTATTTAAGACATCCGGCTTATCGTGATTATCCTGTTGTTGGTGTATCATGGGAACAAGCATCACGCTATTGCGAATGGAGAACATCAAGGGCAAATGAGTTTATTTTGCGCGAAAAAGGCATCTTAACAGATTATAAAACACTAAACGCAGGAAATACAGGTAAAGGCAACAATGCAACAGCCGCTGCAACACCAAAACCAGATAAGCCTTTCAATACCGATGCTTACCTTAATGGCCAATATGATGATAAGGGGAAAAATGCCCCGGTTGATTACAATACCAAAGCAGGAGCGGCTACAACTACTGCTGGCTCAGGAAAGGGAAATACACAACCACGCAGAACTGCAACCCTGGAAGATGGTGTAATTATGCAACCTTATCGTTTACCTACAGAGGCCGAATGGGAATATGCTGCCCTCGGACTTATCGGTAACACTGAATATGAAAACATTAACCAGAACAAGATCTATCCATGGAACGGATTAGGCGTAAGTTCTGCAAGTAAAAAAACCAGAGGTATGATTCAGGCCAATTTTAAAAGAGCGCCTGGAGATTATATGGGGGTTGGTGGATCATTAAATGATAAAGGTGATTTAACGGTTCCAGTGATCCAATACGGTGCAAATGATTTCGGCTTGTATAATATGGCTGGAAACGTAAACGAGTGGGTGAACGATGTTTATAGAACTGGAACTTTTACAGATGCTGATGCATTTAATCCTTATCGTGGTAACTACTTTACGAATAAAAAATTAGAAGATACCCAGAACGGTAAAATTGCACTTGATAAATATGGCAATCCAATTAAGGAAAATGCTTATTCAGGCAGAAAACAAACCTGGGCGGAGAAACAAGCGCAAGCAAAACGTGTGGATTCTATTTCAAAATCTACAGATCCACAAACGATTGGAACGACTAATGCCTATCAGGCGGATCAAAGGGGTTATCGCGACAGACAGAATACCATTTTAAATGAAGAAGGTGTTACACTTGTAAACGATAAATCCAGAGTTTATAAAGGTGGATCATGGAACGATATGGCCTACTGGTTAAACCCAGCTACCCGCCGCTTTATGCAACAGGATGAGTCATCTGCAGAAGTCGGTTTCCGTTGTGCAATGACTATGCTTGGAGCACCTGAAATTAGCACCGTTGGCAAAAGAAGTTTTAAAACTCCTCCTCCAAAACCTTACCGTGTAGGTAGGAGTAAATAGATTTAAAAGTCCTGGTTTAAAAATCAGGACTTTTTTTTGCGGGATGTCCGTAAATTCTATGGGTATTTTACCACCTAAGACATCTAAGCTGGGTAAGGGCCTAAGATGTTTTTCACCTTATAGTGCAGAAGCAAATTATCTTAAATAGATAAAGTCCATTTTTCACGTATTGTAAAGGACTTAGATGAATTCTTAGGTGACTGAGGTGGTTAAAAAACTATTAACTGCACATAAACTTATCATCTAAGTATTTTTACCACCTAAGACATCTAAGCTGGGTAAGGTGCCTAAGATGTTTTCACCTAATAATTGCAGAAGCAAATTATCTTGAATAAATAAATTCTGAGCTTTTAGGCATTATAAAGTACTTCGGTAAGTTCTTAGGTGACTAAGGTGGTTAAAAAACTATTAAATGCAATAAAGTTATCATCGAGGTGTTTTACCACCTAAGACATCTAAGCTGGGTAAGGAGCCTAAGATGTTTTCACCTAATAATTGCAGAAGCAAATTATCTTTAAAAAATTATGTCTGATTTTTTAGGTGTTGTAAGGTATCTGGGTGAATTCTTAGGTGACTAAGGTGGTGAAAAAACTAACTAACTGCAATAAATTTATCATCGAGGTGTTTTACGACCTAAGACACCTAAGCTGGGTAAAGAGCGTAAGATGTTTTCCACCTAATAGATGCAGAAGCAAATGATCTTGCATAGATATAGTCCAAGTTTTCAGGTATTGTAAAGTACATTGGTGAATTCTTAGGTGACTAAGGTGGTGAAAAACAATTAACCTGCAAGCAAATTTATTATAGAGAAAGGTCTTATGTTTCAAGGCTAGAAAACCGCTATTTAAATTGGACTAAGATTTGATTCTTATCCACTTTATCTCCTTGCTTAACGGCAACTTTACTCACTATACCATCGGTAGTAGATTTCAAAATATTCTCCATTTTCATGGCTTCGAGCACTAGAAGGTTGTCTCCTTTTTTCACTTCTGTGTTTTCTTCCACCAATACTTTTAATACCAAGCCGGGCATTGGTGCCTTAATTTCAGCAATCTTACCAGAAGCTAAAGTATCCATCCCCAATTGTTTTAGTAATTGATCAAACTGGTCTTCTACTTTAGTTTCATAAATGGTTCCATTGATTTTTATTTTGCAGGTTTTATCTTGTAGATTGGCATCAATAATCTCGACGTTATATGATCTATGCTGGTATAAAATATGAGTTTGTGAAGGTGAAATTTTGCTTACATTCAGTTCTATCTCTTTATCATTCACAAAAGTTTTTCCATCCCGCTCTTCAACATTATAAAGAATATTTTCATTTACAGCAATCTTATACATGGCATTATTGTGTTAAGGCATATTGCACCAGGTTAGCGCCCATTTTGAGTGCTTTTAAGCGTGTTTCCTGGGTATCTTCAGGATAAGTCCCCAGATCTTCCCAGCCATTTCCCAAATCGCATTCGAAAGTATAATAACAAACAACTCTTCCTTTATAAATCAATGCAAATCCCTGCGGACGCTTGTTGTCATGTTCGTGAATTTTTGGTAAGCCGCCTGAAAACTTAAATTTCTGATTGTAAATGGCATGATTAGCGGGTAGCTCTACAAAACTGAGTTCTGGAAATACCTTCTTCATCTGTGGCCTTATAAATTTGTCTAAGCCATAATTATCATCAATATGAAGAAAACCACCACCAATTAGATATTGTCGTAAATTTTTAGCTTCAAGATCGCTAAACTGAACATTTCCATGCCCGGTCATATAAATAAAGGGATAACCAAAAATTTCTTTACCGCCAACTTCAACAATGCTTTCTTCTTCATAAAAATTGGTTTTGAGATTTGAATTACAAAAGGCGATAAGATTCGGAAGTGCTGTTCTGTCAGCATACCAATCGCCACCTCCATTGTACTTTAATTTTCCCATTCGGTAAGAGGGAACCGGGCTGAAAGCATAAAGTCCAAAGACTAAAGTCAAAAGACAAAAGCCTGACAACAAAATCCTTATTTTAGAAAACTGGAAACTGATAACTGAAAACTTCAAACTGACTATCGGTTAAGGTAATTAATTTCAAAACAAACAGATAGTGCAGCAGTTTCTGTGCGTAACCTGTTCTCACCTAAAGTTAGCGGTTTAAAGCCTTTATTCAAAGCTAAATCAACTTCTTCTGGTGTGAAATCTCCTTCTGGACCAATAAGAATTAAATATTTTTGATATGGTGCTATTTGTTCACTAATAAATTTCTTTTCTGCATTATCGATACAATGGGCAATTAATCGCTCACCATCGAATGGTTGTTTTAGAAAATCATCAAATGAAGTGGCCTCATTTAACTTGGGATGATACGCTTTAATAGACTGTTTTACAGCGGAAGTGATTACCTTATTCAACCGATCATCTTTAATGACCCTTCGTTCTGAGCGATCGGTAATGATTGGAGTAACTTCATCAATACCTAGTTCAGTGGCTTTTTCGAGAAACCACTCTAAACGGTCGATATTTTTCGTTGGCGCTACTGCGATATGTAAATAGTGATTACGCTTATGAAACCCCTTTTCAACATTCAAAACAGCCAAGACTACTTTTTTAGGATGATCAGAAACGATTTCTGCAGTGTAAAAACCTCCTACGCCATCAACCAGATTAATAATTGCCCCCTTCGAAAGGCGAAGAACACGAACACAGTGTTTACTTTCTTCTTCGTTTAAGGTGTAAGTATTTTGGGTAATATCTGGCGTATAAAAAATATGCATGAGTTGAAATTAGTGATTATCAACCATATCTTCTTTACTGATAACCAACTCTAACTTTATTGTTTCAATGTTCTGCTCAGTTTTCTTCAGGATCGTAAACAAGTAGCCGTATGATTCGTTGCTTTCGCCGACTTCAGGAATACGTTCAAACACGTGAGATACCAGACCACCAATGGTGTCGAAATCTTCATCCTCTGGCAAATCATGTGGCAAGTGCTCATTAACGTCGTAAACCGTTGCGAAAGCATTTACGATAAATTCATTATCAGATACTTTCTCAACCAGTGGTTTTTCTTCATCATATTCATCCTGAATTTCGCCCACTAGTTCTTCCACAATATCTTCCAGTGTAACCATTCCTGCTGTTCCACCAAACTCGTCTAAAACAATAGCAATTTGAATGCGGTTGCTTTGCAACTCACTCATCAGATCATTAATTTTTTTAGTTTCAGTAACTAAATAGGGTTTACGGATAATGTCTTTTAATGTCCAATGTTGGTTTCCTGCTGCAACTAAAGGCAGAATATCCTTTGCGTGAATAATTCCAACAATTTTGTCCATAATTTCATCATAAACAGGTAAGCGGGAATATCCTTCTTTGATAATCTTGTCGATCACTTCTTCTTTCGGAGAACTTAATTCAATACCTGAAATTTTCGTTCTGGGCACCATAATGTTTTTAACAACACGCTCATTAAAATCGAAAACATTTTTAATCAGTTCGTGCTCGTTATTATCAAGCGCACCGCTTTCTTTACCTTGCTCTAATAAATACTGTAATTCTTCTGTGCTGTGAAGCGATTCGTGCCCAGCTGAGGTATCAATACCGAACGGCTTTAAAATAATTGCAGCAAGACTATTTAAAGTCCAGATGAATGGCCTGAAAACAACATAAAAGATTTGCAGGGGTACCGAAACAAATAAAGTGGTAGCTACAGGACGCTGAATGGCAAAAGATTTAGGCGCCAGTTCACCGAACACAATGTGCATTACGGTAATTAGCGAGAATGCCACTATAGTAGATGCAGTATGAATAGAAGCATCACTTAAGCCCCACTGAAGGCTATCAAAAAGGTTTTTAAAAATAGTATGCATAACGCCTTCACCAACCCAACCTAAGCCTAGTGATGCAAGCGTTATGCCTAGCTGTGTGGCGGCCAGGTAACCATCCAGGTTATGGATAATTGTTTTGGCCATTTTACCCACTCTACTGCCTGTTTTTGCCTTGATTTCAATTTGGGAGGCCCGAACTTTAACAATAGCGAACTCTGCTGCTACAAAAAATCCATTCAACAACACCAAAAATAACGCAAAAAATAGTCGCCATCCAACAGAAGTTGTATCTGTTTCTGCCAGCGCAACCATTGCCAGGTCTGTTGATGGAAGGATAGCGCTTAGTTTAAAATTTAAAAACAAGCAAACCGTGGGTAAATCCATTAAACTAATTCTCTAAAGGTAGTGTTATAAAGTTCCATGCTCTCTTTAATTACTTTATGAGCATAGCGAACACCTAACAAATGTTCGATTGTAACATTTTTATCTTCTAATGCTTTATAATCCTGGAAGAAACGAACAATTTCTTTCATTTGGTGTGGAGGCAATTCATCTAAATCGTTAATGTAATTAACTGACATATCATGAGCGGCTACTGCAATAATTTTATCATCCTGCTCGCCATTATCTACCATATGCATTACACCAACAACTTTTGCTTCTATTAAAGTCATAGGATACACATCTACAGAACATAGCACCAAAATATCTAATGGATCTTTATCATCACAATAAGTTTGAGGAATAAAGCCATAGTTAGCAGGATACATTACTGATGAGAAAAGAACCCTGTCTAATTTAATCAAACCAGATTCTTTATCTATTTCATATTTTGCTTTTGAGCCTTTTGGGATTTCAATAATCGCATTTACAATTTCCGGTACGTTTTTACCTGGTGATACGCTATGCCAAGCGTGAGTTTCTTCTTTTGCCATTTTAATTTGAATCTGTCTTTTCCTCGTCAGAACTTGTTACTTTACTTTTTACAAATGTAATCAATAAAGGGATAGTTGTAATAAAGATGAAGCCAATAATAATATATAATAAGTAATCGTTAATTTCTTTTTCAAACCTTTTCCCTAGGAAATACCCTAATAATGTAAGAGAGCAAATCCACAATACACCACCAACCACGTTGTAAAGTGCAAACCTTTTAAAGTCTAATCTCACCACCCCTGCAAAAATCGGTGCAAAAGTTCGAACGATTGGCACAAACCTGCCCATAATTAATGCAAAAGCCCCTTGTTTGTTATAATATCGCTCTGCAGCCTTAAGATATTTCTTCTTAAAAAAGAAACTGTCTTTTCTGGTGTACAGCACCGGACCAGTTTTTCGTCCAAACCAATAACCAGTGAAGTTCCCGGAAACGGCTGCAACGCAGAGACCAGCCAATAACAATGCAATATTTACATCTAACTTTCCTGTGGCTACAAACATGCCCGCCAGAAACAATAAATAATCACCCGGGAGAAAGAAACCAAAGAAGAGACCGGTTTCTGCATAAATTACAAATACAACGAGATAGAAACCGCCTTCCCTCAATAATTTCTCGGGATCAATCAGGTGATGCAGGTTATTCCAAAAATCGTGCATATTGAATTATTCGTAAAACTACAAATAATTATCTAACAACTGTATACCTATATGAGGTTTAAAATAATTCCAGGATAAATACCCAAAATAAGAGTAATCGCTACTGAAACTAATAAAACAACCTTGTATTGGCCTGGTGTGCTAAGTTCTATTTCTGCACCATCTTTAAACCACATGGCTACAATAACTTTGAAATAGTAATAGAAACCTACTAAAGCATTCAGGATTGCGAAAGCCACCAAAAGTGTTTGGTATTCTCCCATTACATTCAGGAACATTAAGTATTTCCCTATAAAGCCAGCCGTTAAGGGGATACCGGCCAACGATAACATCGCAATGGTAAGAGACAGCGCAACTAAAGGATTTTTCTTACCCAGGCCGTTAAAGCTATCGAAGCTATCGCTACCTGTTTTTTGTTTTACTAAAATTAGTACGGCAAAAGCGATGATTGACGCGAAAGTATAAGCAGCTGCATAAACCAAAACATTATTTTCAGACTTCGCACTTAAAACGATAAGTGAAAATAAAAGATAACCTGCGTGAGATATACTTGAATAGGCTAACATCCGCTTGAAGTTCTTTTGAAACAATGCGGTAACATTACCGATAAATAAAGTTAAACATACGATAACGATTAGCGGAGCGACCCAAAAATCATGAAGCGGTGCAAGTGAACCCGCAAACAACCTTAAGAAGGCTGCAAAGCCAGCAGTTTTAACTACTGTACTCATGAAGGTAGTGATTAGTGTTGGAGAACCTTCATATACATCCGGAGTCCAGAAGTGAAATGGTGCAGCACCAACTTTAAAGCATAAACCAATCATCATCAGGATTACTCCCGGATAAAAGATTGGTGAAATGGCTTTGCTGTTATCTACCAGGTAAGCTTGGATTTTATCTAAATCAAATGATCCTGTAGCCCCATAAATTAACGTAATCCCAAATAATAAGAAACCAGTAGAAAAAGCACCCATCAGAAAATATTTCAATGAAGCTTCGTTTGATGCAAAATCTTTTTTACGTATTCCCGCAAGGATATATAAACTTACTGACATGATTTCCAATCCCACAAATAACATCGCCATGTTTTTATAAGATACCATCATAATCATCCCCGCCAGGGCAAACAGGATTAGGGTAAAATATTCAGCTACATTATCGCTTTTAGCATGAAAATAATTTTGCGTTAATAAGAATATTAATAGCGTTCCAACAATGCAAATACCAGAAAATGCCAATGCAAAGTTATCTGTCTGCATCATGCCAAAGTGTACAGCATTACCATTCCATGCTGCAATGGTAAAGCCCAGCGCAGTAAGTAGCCCAACAACGGTAATCGGCAATAATGCTTTTTTCGCTTTAAACAAACCTGCGTAAAGTACAATAAAAGCGGTTATACTAATAGTTATGATAATGTTCATTGCTTATTTTACTGATGTTAATTTTTGATTTACCTGTTCTAATAAATGTTGTACAGATGCCTCTGTGATGTGCAATAACGGCTTAGGATATACTCCTAAAATAATAATCAAAGCACAAATAATATAAAGTACCAATTTTTCAGTTCCCTGAATATCAGCGAAGGTAACGGTTAAGGTATTGGTTTTTCCTAACATAACATTCTGATACATGCGTAACATGTAAACAGCTCCGAAAATAATAGTCAAACCCGCAATGGCGGCCGCCCAAATGCCATAATTGTAAACGCCCATTAACAATAAGAATTCTCCGATAAAGCCATTTGTTCCTGGTAGTGCTACCGTTCCTAAAACAATAATTAAGAAAACAATTGCCAGTTGAGGGGCTGCTTTTGCAATACCGCCAAGCTCTTCTATCTTATTGGTTTTTGTTCTGGAGAAAATAATATCTAAAACGAAGAATAATCCAACTACATTAATCCCGTGACTTAACATTTGCACCATAGCGCCTTGCATCCCTTGTTGGTTTAGTGCGAAGATTCCTGCAGAAATTAATCCAACGTGGGCAATAGAAGAATAAGCAACTAAACGCTTTGCATCTTTCTGCGTAAAAGCAATTAGCGAGGCATAAACAATTCCAATAATTGAAAGTACCATAGCCAGGGTAGACCAGTCCTGTACACCAGTTGGAACGATTGGCAACAGCCATCTGATTACACCGTAAATCCCCATCTTCAACATGATACCAGATAATAACATTGTTCCTTGAGTTGGAGCGGCCGTATAGGTATCTGGTTGCCAGGTATGGAATGGAAAAATCGGCATTTTAATGGCAAAAGCAATAAAGAAAGCCCAGAAAATCCATCCTTGCTGTGCACTATCTAAGTTCAAAGCATAAAAAGCTTGAATATCGAAATTATCGGCCGGGTTTTGTAAGTACAGGTAGATAATACCCATCAACATGAACAGGGAACCAGCAATGGTATACACAAAGAACTTCATGTTAATGCGAATCCTGTCTTGCCCTCCCCAGAATGCACAGATAAAATAAATCGGAATCAAAGCGGCTTCCCATCCGATATAGAACAAGAAAGCATCCATGGCGGTAAATACCAAAAGCAATCCGGTTTGCATAAATAGAATTAATGCATAGAAGGCACCAGGGTTTTTATAATCGTGTTTATAGCTTGATAAAATGATAATTGGTATCAGCAAGTTAGTTAGTAATACCACGAGCATGCTAATTCCATCGATACCTGCGTGAAAGCGAATGCCTAAATCAGCAATCCACGGTAAATTTGCTTCAAACTGCGTGCTTGCATCCGGAATAAAGTTAGCGGCGATGAACAAAGCTAATAACAAAGAGGCAACCGAAATTACGGTTGAAACTATTTTAGCCGACTTGCCAGCAAAGGCTGTTATGATCGCGCCTGCAAGCGGAAGAAATATAAGTAGTAAAAGTTGTTCCATTATTTAATTTTGAACCCTTTTTATATGTATAAAAATGTATATAACAATAATGCGACGATACCAAATACCATCATAAAAATATAGAAACCTACGTTTCCACTTTGCAGTAAACGAATGCCTTTGCTGGCTTCGTTTGTACTCCAGCCTAATCCATTTACAATACCATCAATAAATTTGGTATCGACCACTCGATAAAAAAATCTTGAAAACGCATCCAATGGCTTAGTGATAATGAAATCGTAAATTTCATCCAGGTAAAATTTATTGTAAGATAGTTTAGCGAGTGCAGAACGTGGTGCCTCATCGGCCACAGGAACGCGTGCACCTTTTACATATCTGGCGTAAGCATACAGTAAAGCAATAATGGCC
This sequence comes from Pedobacter sp. CFBP9032, assembly GCF_034045265.1. NCBI lineage: Bacteria > Pseudomonadati > Bacteroidota > Sphingobacteriia > Sphingobacteriales > Sphingobacteriaceae > Pedobacter > Pedobacter sp. CFBP9032. Next base: position 98,149 of record NZ_JAXCWE010000013.1, read on the forward strand.
GCAACTACCGATGTACCCATTAATGCGTATTCAGTAGAATGACTTAAATCTAATTCATGTTGTGCAACACCTGCGCCAGCTAACCAATGTGCTAACCATTCATTTCCACCAAAAACATGAGGAATATTGATTGCTCCTCCAATGGCTGCTAAAACAGCTAAAATAATTAGTGGCGTTGTCATTGCCGCTGGTGATTCATGAACATGACTTTCTTCATGGTGTGTTCCTCTGTATTTCCCGGAAAAGGTAAGGAACATCATTCTAAACATGTAAAATGCGGTTAAGAATGCGGTGACTACACCAACACCCCAAAGCACCGGGCTATATTGAAATGCATGGGCTAAAATTTCATCTTTCGAGAAGAAGCCCGAAAATGGAGGTAGACCTGCAATAGCGATGGTACCGATCATCATGGTTAAGAAGGTAACCGGAAGTTTCTTTCTTAAGCCACCCATGTGCCGCATATCTTGTTCGTGGTGCATGGCATGAATTACCGAACCTGCGCCCAGAAACAATAATGCTTTAAAGAATGCATGAGTTAATACATGGAAGAATGAACCTGTGTATGCACCAACGCCTAAGCCCAAAAACATATATCCCAATTGAGACACTGTTGAATAAGCCAATACTTTTTTAATATCAGTTTGGGTTAATGCAATAATTGCGGCTACTAATGCAGTTGCGGCGCCAACAATTGCAATGATATGTTGCGTGAAAGGTGCAAGATCAAATAAAACGCTTGAACGGGCGATCATATAAATTCCTGCCGTTACCATGGTTGCAGCGTGGATTAATGCAGAAACTGGCGTTGGTCCGGCCATTGCATCTGGTAACCATGTAAATAGTGGCAATTGTGCAGATTTACCACATGCACCAATAAATAAAAGAATGGTAATTAAGATCAGTGTATTATTGCCAGGCAACATATTAGCGGCCTGAGGAAATATTTTAGAAAACTCCACACTTCCGAAGAAATTGAACATTAAAAATACACCCAGCAAAAAACCTAAATCTCCGATTCTGTTCATTACAAAGGCTTTTTTAGCTGCCGATGCATAAGCACTATTGGTGTACCAGAAACCGATTAACAGATACGAACATAAACCAACGCCTTCCCAGCCGATGAACATGACAATATAATTCGAACCCAATACTAATAAGAGCATAAAGAATACAAACAGATTCAGGTAAGAAAAGAACTTGCCGAACCCTTCATCATCGTGCATGTAGCTGGTAGAATATAAGTGAATCAAGAAACCAATTCCAGTAATAATCAAAAGCATAATCGAACTCAATGGATCAACAAGGAATGATAGCGGAATATGCAATGTTCCTGCGCTAATCCAATCGAATAAAAATACCTCGTGAGATTTTTGTGTGTCGCCTTGTAAACTAAAGAAAATAACTACGCTGATGATGAATGAAGCTAAGATTACGCCGCTTCCAATGATTCCAACTAGTCCTTTAGATAACGTGTTTCTGCCCAGTCCATTAATTACAAACCCTAAAAAAGGAAGTAAAGGAACCAACCAAATCAATTGTTCTATTGTCATTCTTAATATATATTTACCACTTAAGGCGATTTAAAACATTAATATCTATTGATTTCGTATTTCTGTAAACCATTACAATAATCGCCAAACCAACTGCAACCTCTGCAGCAGCAAGCGCCATAATGAAGAATACGAAAACCTGTCCGGATGGGTCGTTACTATGAACCGAAAAAGCAGTTAAAAGCAAGTTTACTGCGTTTAACATCAGCTCTACCGACATAAAGATTACGATTGCATTTCTGCGCGTTAATACGCCTATTACACCTATTGTGAAAATTATTGCACATAAATAGATGTAGTGATTTAGTGGAACGCCTGCCATTTGAGTTGTTAAATTTTCCATTATGCCTCTACCTCATCTTTTTTAGATAATAAAACAGCTCCAACCATTGCGGCCAATAGTAACAGAGATGATAATTCAAATGGCAATAAGAATGGTCCGAAAAGCTCTTTACCTAAGTTTTCTACCAAACCCAATCCTTGGTTTTTCAAAATCAGCGGACTGTTAATGCTTGCCGCTTTAAATGAACCGACCAAAGTTACCACTAAACAACATCCTGCAATTACACCCACAATTTTAATCAATGGAGATTTTACGGGTTCAGTTTCATTGTTCAGGTTGAGGAGCATCAGTACGAAGAGAAATAATACCATGATGGCACCCATATAAACAATGAAGTTTACAACGGCCAGGAACTGGGCATTCAGCAATACGTAATGTACCGTGAACGTGAAAAAAGTGAGGATTAAGTATAATACACTGTGGATCGGATTTTTTGCAAAAATCACCATCAGTGAAAAGATGATACTTAATGTGGCTACGAAATAGAATACTTGTGTACTCATTAATTTGTTATTTGTTTTATCTGTTTCTTCGTTCGTCATTGCGAGCCACGAAGCAATTTTTAATGGTGTCACCCTGAATTTATTTCAGAGTCTTGATTAATAGATGCTGAAATAAGTTCAGCATGACGATTTTGTTTATTTTTTCATCTCCAAAGGAGCCTCTACTAATTTATCTTTCCCGTAAATGAAATCTTTACGTAAATAATCAGCAGGTACGATTGGTCCATCTAAGTAAATTGCCTCTTTCGGACAAGCTTCTTCGCATAATCCACAGAAAATGCAACGCAACATGTTTATTTCATAAGTTGCTGCATATTTTTCCTCGCGATATAAATGCTTTTCGTCGTTTTTGCGTTCTGCAGCAATCATAGTAATTGCTTCAGCTGGGCAGGATAATGCACAAAGCCCGCAAGCGGTACAACGTTCTTTTCCGTTTTCATCACGCTTAAGCGAGTGCATGCCTCTGAAGTTTGCAGAAAACTCGCGTTCTACTTCTGGATATCTTACTGTAGCCTCTTTTTTAAATAAGTGACTAATCGTAATGCCCATACCTTTTGCAATAGCAGGGAGGTACATACGCTCCATAAAGCTTAGGGGCTTTTGTTCCAGTACTTTTTTCTTGTTACTTAATGATTCCATAATTAAAACTTCTCTATAATCGCAATCACAACTCCAGTTATTATAATGTTGGCAATGGCCAAAGGTATTAAACCTTTCCAACCCAAATTCATCAATTGATCATAACGGAAACGAGGGATTGTCCAACGTACCCACATGAAGAAAAAGATAAAGAATACTATTTTACCAAAGAAAACGGCTGTACCGAAAAGTGGTGCCCAAGTTGGACCTAACCAAACAGCCATCGAATCCATACCCGGATAGTTATAGCCACCAAAGTATAATGTTGCCATCACTGCTGATGAAACAAACATGTTAATGTATTCCGCAAACAGGTAGAAGCCCAGTTTCATTGACGAATACTCGGTATGGTAACCACCAATTAATTCCGTTTCACATTCAGGTAAATCGAAAGGCGCACGGTTCGTTTCTGCAAATGAGCACACCATAAAGATTAGAAATCCTAATGGTTGATACCATACATTCCAGTTTAAGCCATGTTGCTGTTCTACAATGGTTTTTAAACTTAAGGTATTGGTCATTAAAAGCAATGCGATAATTGATAAACCCATTGCAATTTCATAACTGATATTTTGTGATGCTGCACGTATAGCACTTAATAATGAGTATTTATTATTTGATGCCCAACCCCCAATCATTACACCATAAACACCTAAAGAAACTACGCCAAAAATGTATAAAACACCTACATTAATATCTGCAACCTGTAATGGAACCATTTTGTCGCCAATTAGCATTGGGCTTCCCCAAGGAATAACCGCAGTACCAATACAGGCACAAAGCAAGGCCAAACCTGGCCCAACGATGAATAACCATTTGCTTGATGAGGCAGGAATAATTTCCTCTTTCATAAACATTTTAACGCCATCGGCTAAAGGCTGCAAGATCCCAAAGGGGCCTGCTCTATCCGGACCTAAACGATCTTGAAGATAAGCGGCAACCTTACGTTCTGCATAAGTAGAATACATGGCTACGACTAAACTAATCCCGAAGATAACGGCAACCAGAATAAACTTTTCAATTATAAAACCTGTATCCATTAGTATTTTACTGTTTTATGTAATTCAATTTCATTCGCCGCCTGTAATGCCGCATTTGGCTTAATTACCGGAAGTGGCCTTAATGTTTCGTAATGATTAGATGCAATTACTGAAGTATCATCAATATGTGTTGGGTGTTCGATTGTCCAGTCTGAAGTTGCTTTTTTATCGAAACGACAAGTATTGCAGATAAATTCTTCTACTTCACCAAACTGATCTTTGCGAGCCGTAACACGTAAAACGTCTTCTCCTTTATACCATAGCGTTACTTTACCATTGCACTTTTCATGATCGCAATTACGATGTGCATCAACAGGTTTAGTAAACCATACACGGTTTTTGAAACGGAAAGTTCTATCAGTTAAGGCACCAACGGGACAAACATCAATCACGTTGCCAGAGAAATCGTTATCAACAGCTTGTTGAATATAAGTAGAGATCTCCGAATGGTCACCACGGTTTAAAATCCCATGAACGCGTTTGTTAGTGATTTGATCAGCAGTAAAAACACAACGATAACACAGAATGCAACGATTCATGTGCAACTGAATTTTATCACCAATATCAATACGGTCGAAAGTGCGGCGCTCAAACTCATATCGTGTTTTCTGCAAACCGTGTTCGTAACCTAAATTTTGTAAATCGCATTCTCCAGCCTGGTCACAAACCGGGCAATCTAGCGGGTGATTAATCAACAAAATCTCTACTACACCAGCGCGTGCTTCTAAAACCTCTGGAGAAGTAATGTTTAACACTTCCATGCCATCCATTACAGTTGTACGGCAAGATGCAACCAATTTTGGCATTGGGCGTGGATCTTTTTCCGAACCTTTTGTTACCTTAACAATACAGGTACGGCATTTACCACCACTGCCTTCTAATTTAGAATAATAGCACATGGCTGGCGGAACAATTTCACCTCCAATTTGCCTTGCAGCATTCAGGATAGTGGTTCCGTTATCAACCTCTACTGTTATTCCATCTATCGTAACCTTAACTTTTTCACTCATGGTTAATGATATTCTTTTATTTCTTTATCTCGCCATGGTTTGTATACCCACAAACCAATTCTATTTTATATTATTTCTCTTTCGAGATTTTGTAACCAATTTCTTTTCTTGGTTGTGCCTTCTGTTCCAGTAGTGCAATACCTGAAAATGACTTCAATATTTTTATCCTGGTTATCCACTTTCAAAATGCCATGTTCACTAAATGCGAACGGAAGGTATTTTGAGTGTCGGCCATGTCTTAAGGTCGCAAATTGCGACCTTAAGACATCATTCTCTTCTTTTGTCAATTCAAACATAAAGTGTTCGGGGAACCGCTCTATATTTCTTCTGACCTGCTATTTTAATCTTTTAGTATCAACGCCAAAAAGTTCTGCTAAATCAGCATCCAACATCACCTTAACTCCTCTAAAAAGATATATTTTTTAATTATTACTTCGTTGGGGATAATTGCTGGTGATATTTCTTCTTTCATTTACATATACTTCATTGTTAAGTTTAACTTTCTTGGGTTGCAAAATGGGTCTTAGAATTTATTTCTCTTCCGTTACCGGAGCTTTTTCTATCGGAGTTGCGTAATTAGCAATGCCGTAATTTTGTTGCTGACTCTTTACAGGCTCTTTAATGTGCCATTCAAACTCATCCCTGAAATGACGAATCGCACTTGCCACTGGCCAGGCGGCTGCATCACCTAACGGGCAAATGGTATTTCCTTCAATTTTACGTTGAATATCCCAAAGCAAATCCACATCATCCATTGTACCATGGCCATGCTCAATTTTGTGTAATACTTTTTCCATCCATCCGGTACCTTCACGGCAAGGCGAACATTGTCCACAACTTTCGTGATGATAAAAACGGGAGAAATTCCAGGTATTGCGAACAATACATTGGTCTTCATCAAAAGCAATAAAGCCACCAGAACCCATCATGGTTCCTGTTGCAAATCCACCTTCTGATAAAGATTCGTAACTCATTAAACGAGGTTCGCCATTTGCATACTTTAAAGTTAAGTTAGCTGGCAAAATTGGCACAGATGACCCACCTGCAACGGTTGCCTTTAAGCGTTTACCATTGGCAATACCGCCACAATATTCATCAGAATAGATAAATTCTTCAACTGGTAAACCCAATTCAATTTCATATACACCTGGCTTAACTAAATTGCCAGATGCCGATATTAATTTTGTACCTGTACTTCTACCGATACCAATTTTTGCATATTCATCACCACCATCATTGATAATTGGCACCACAGCAGCAATAGACTCTACGTTGTTCACTACTGTTGGGCAACCATATAATCCTGCAATAGCAGGGAATGGCGGCTTTATTCTCGGATTCCCTCTTTTACCTTCAAGCGACTCTAACAACGCAGTTTCTTCCCCACAAATGTAAGCGCCACCACCTGGCTGAACATAAAGTTCTAAATCGTAACCCGTACCTAAAATATTTTTACCCAACCATCCTGCGGCTTTCGCTTCTGCAATGGCTTTCTCTAGAATACGGATTTGAGGCATCATCTCTCCACGAACGTAGATGTATGAAACTTTTGCACCCAATGCAAAACTGGCAACAATCATTCCTTCAATTAAAGCATGAGGAATGTATGTCATCAGGTAACGGTCTTTGAAAGTCCCTGGCTCTGATTCATCAGCATTGCAAACTAAATAACGCGCAACACCTTCTGGTTTTGCCAAAAAGCTCCATTTCATCCCTGTTGGGAAACCCGCACCACCACGACCGCGTAAACCCGATTTCTTAACTTCTTCAACAATCTCTTCAGGTGTTAAAGTTTTAAGGGCTTTTTCCACAGCACGGTACCCACCTTTCTGGCGATAGACCTCAAGTGTATTGATGCCTGGTACGTTTATATGCTCAAGTAACAGTTTTCGAGACATTTATAATTAGTCTATAGTCTCCAGTCTTTAGTCTAAAGTCTTGAATCAAACGACTCATGACTTAAGATTCCTGACTTAGGACTTATTTTTCAAATCTTCAATCAATTTATCTACACTCTGGGTAGTCAGGTTCTCATAAAAAGTATATTCCGGGCTTATTTGCAATACCGGACCAAAACCACAGGCAGCTAAACATTCAACTCCTCTAAAGCTAAATAATCCATCTGCAGTAACTTCACCTTCTTTTACGCCTAACTTATCTTCTAAATGTGTTAATATATTTTCTGCACCAACCAGGCAACAAGGTCCTGTACGGCAAACCTCCAAAGCATATTTACCTTGTGGTTTTAAGAAGTACATGGTATAAAAAGTTGCTACCTCATAAACTTCAATTGGCTGAATGTTCAAATATTCAGCAACCTTATCCATCGCCGGAGTACTAACCCAAAGATATTCTGCCTGTACCAAATGTAATAATGGCAACAAAGCTGACTTTTCTTTACCCTCCGGGTAACGGCTTTTAACATCATCAAACTTGGCAAGCAACTCTGATGAAAACACTACAGGTGTTTGTTCTTCTACTTTAAGCATCTAATTCTCCTGCAATAATATTCATACTACTCATGTTGATAATGGCATCAGACAATAACATGCCTTCGCTCATTGGTGCAAACATCTGGTAATTTACAAAACTAGGTCTGCGGAAGTGTAAACGATAAGGTGTACGTCCGCCATCATTAATCAGATAAAAACCTAACTCTCCATTCCCACCTTCAACAGCGTGATAAACTTCGGCCTTTGGTGCATCAATTTCTCCCATCACAATTTTGAAGTGATAGATTAATGCCTCCATATTATTATATACTTCTTGTTTTGGAGGAAGGTAAAAATCAGGAACATCGGCATGAAAAAGACCTTTAGGTTCTGTTTTCAATTTCACTATTGCTTGTTCGATAATGCGCAAACTTTGCCACATTTCTTCATTGCGCACTAAATATCTATCGTATATATCACCGCTTGTACCTACAGGAACTTCAAAATCGAAATCCTGATAAGATGAATATGGGTCTGCCACACGAACATCGTAATCCACACCAGCTGCACGAAGCAAAGGGCCAGTCCAGCTATATTCTAAAGCAGCCTCTTTTGTCACTTCCGCAACGCCAGCTGTTCTATCAATGAAAATACGGTTACGGGTTAAAAGGTTCTCAAATTCCTTTAAGGCAACTGGGAACTCTTTTAAGAATTTATTGATTTTAGTAAAGGCAATTTCATTGAAATCTCTCTCAAACCCTCCAATACGACCAATATTTGTGGTTAAACGGGCACCACAAACCTCCTCGAAGATTTCATATATATGCTCACGAAATTGGAAGAGGTAAAGGAAAGTTGTTGTTGCTCCGGTATCCTGACCAATAATTGTATTACAGATAATATGATCAGCAATGCGGGAAAGTTCCATGATGATCACGCGAAGATAATCTACACGTTTTGGCATCTGGATATTTAACAATTTTTCAACCGTCATGTGCCATCCCATATTGTTAATAGGCGAAGAGCAATAGTTTAAACGGTCTGTTAATGGTGTAATTTGATAGAACGGGCGATGTTCGGCAATCTTTTCGAATGCTCGGTGAATGTAGCCAATTGTAGAAACGCCGCTTACAATCCGTTCGCCATCTAATTGCAAAACGTTTTGAAAAACTCCGTGTGTTGCTGGGTGGGTTGGGCCTAAATTTAAGGTTACCAGCTCACTTTGCGGATCGTTATCTGTAAATACCGGATGGTTATGATTCATATAAATTACCTTCCAAAAAATTCGTCTTTTTTATCTACTCTGTTTGGATCTTCCAATGGATATTGTTTCAACATTGGGTGTACGCCAAGATCATCCATATTTAAAATACGGCGTAAATCAGGGTGGCCTTCAAACTTAACGCCAAACAAGTCGTAAGTTTCACGTTCCATCCAGTTTGCTCCTTTCCAAACCGTTGTTGCGGTTGGGATGGTTGGATTTTGCTCAGAAATAAAAACTTTTATTCTGATTCTTACCCGCTCTACCATATTGTTTAAATGGTATACAACCGCAATACCATGGTCTTTGCCAGGATAGTGAACTGCCGTGATATCAGTAAGGAAGTTAAATTTTAATTCGTCTTTTAAATAAGATAAGACATTTATGATTACATCCTTGTAAGTTACAAAAGTTAATAATCCATAAGGTTCAGAAACCGCTGTTACTTTTTCGCCAAACTTTTCAGTTAGCCTAACATGAATCGTATTATTTAGGGTCGTTTCTTCCATTATTTAATGCCGTATTGACCTAAAAGTTCTTTATAATAATCAGAATTCCTTCTTCTTCCTGATTCATTTCTCACCAAATCCTGAATGCGTTGAAAACCATCTAAAATTGCTTCTGGTCTTGGCGGGCAACCTGGCACATAAACGTCTACCGGAATCACTTCATCAATCCCTTGCAATACCGAATAGGTATCAAAAATACCACCGCTACTGGCACAAGCACCTACTGCCATTACCCAACGTGGCTCGGCCATCTGGATATAAACCTGTTTAAGTACCGGAGCCATTTTTTTTGCAATAGTTCCCATTACCATTAAAACATCAGCCTGGCGTGGAGAAAAACTCAAGCGCTCTGCGCCAAAACGACCTAAATCATAATGAGAACCCATGGTAGCCATGAATTCGATTCCACAACATGAAGTTGCGAAAGGCAATGGCCATAATGAATTTGAGCGTGCTAAGCCAATCACTTTATCTAATGAAGTAGCAAAATATCCAGGTCCTTCGGTTCCTGGAGGCGCATCAACTATATTAATTTCACTCATGTTTATAAACAAAAAATGCTCATCCCTTTGCAGAATGAGCAACAAATTTACAATATTTTAAAGGCAATTGAACTAGCTTGCCTTGATTTAGAACCTTTCTAAATAAATGATTTCTTGGCTTGTTTGTGTGATTGTTACACCTTGCTTTCCTAAAGCTAATCAGCAGCAATTCGGGAGTGCACGCCTGTTACAATCATTACTGAGAAATTTAAGCAATGATAAGAATTAATTCCAATCCAGTACTTTTTTCTTAATCACATAGATGAAGCCTAGTAGCAATGTTCCCATAAAAATGAACATTTCTATCATTCCATCCATTTTCAAAGCCCTGAAATTTACGGCCCAAGGGTACATAAAAATCACTTCAATATCGAACAATACAAAAAGGATGGCTACTACAAAATATTTAATGGAGAAAGGCTGACGGGCATTACCTACGCTTTTAACACCTGCCTCGAAAATTTCAAGCTTATCACTTGTTTTACGTTTTGGGCCTAAAAAGTGTGTAGCCACTAGAGTAGTTACAACGAAACCTAAAGCAACAACTACTTGAAATATAATTGGTAAAAAATCGATTGAGGTACTTTGTGCTTGCATAATTAATATCTTCTGATGCAAAAGTAAAAGAAAAAGGCAGAGTAACCAAACTCTGCCTTTTCTAATTTATTTTAACTTGAAATTTATTTACCTTTTCCTTTAGCTGCTGGAGCAGATAGTTCTTTCAACTTCGCGGTAGCGAAAGTACCTGTAGGGTAAACGGCTACACTTTTTTCAAAATACTCCTTTGCTTTTGCTTTATCTGTATTGAAATAATATCCACCAAGGTTATCATATGCTTCTGATAATTTTTTAGCGTTAGGCGTAACTAATTCTGGTTTCTCATTTACTTTTTTAATAAACATTTCGAAATGAGGTACCATTAATCCCTTTGGCGCTTTTTCATCATCTAATAAGCTATTAACCCTTGCACGATATAAATATGCATCAGTAGTTTCTGGAGCAAGTTGAGCTACTTTTGCAATAGAAGAATCTGCTTTAACTAATAGATCCTTCGATGGATTTTTCTTAGCTGAATACTGAGTTGCATAATCGAAATAATAAGCTAAACCATCATAAAAATAGCTATATAAAACACCTTTGCCATTTGGACTTGCAGCAATAACTTTGTCATAAATCTGTGCTGACTTAGCATATTTTTTGGCATCGAAGAAAGTTTTCGCAACCTCAGCTAAAGCGTCAACGTTAGTTGTATCTTTTTCAACTGCTTTAGTAATATTAATTAATGCTAAACTATCTTGACCTGATTTTAATTGTGCTTTACCTAAATACAAATAATCAAAACCCAAAATTTTATTTGGATCTTTTTCTTTAGCAAAGAAATCGTTCATACTCGTTAAGGCTTGAGGATAGTTTTTATTCTCGTAAGCCGCCCAACCTTTCATCCTGGATACAACTGAAGATTTAGAATCATTAGCAGGCACTTGAATTGCAGAAGCAACCTGTTCTAACGTTTGGAAGTCTTTTGCATAAAACAAGAACTGTGCATAACGTAATTGAGACTCTAAGGATTTATCAGTTAAATCCATATATTTTTTATAGTTCTCAATTCCTTTTTTAGCTTTTTCCTGATCAGTACCAAAGCTACTCCACTGTAAGTAAAGCTCGCCTAGTTCACGGTAAGCAGGACCATAATTAGGATCAGCAGCAATTACCTCTTGTAATTCTTTTTCTCCTTCAGGGAAAGCTCTTGATTCCTTATACATTTTACCAATCTGCGTTTTAGCTCTGCGATTGTTTGGATCTACATCACCAACACGCATGTATGGGCCTAACGCTTCTGAATTTTTCTTTTGTAATGCATAAGCATCACCTAATGCTAAGAAAACCTCAGCATCTTTATCTTTCGAATCTAACTCATCAGCTTTAGTGATATTCGCTAAGGCATTAGTGAAATCTGGTTTAGATACGTCATCACTTAATTTATCCTGAGCTAAATAAGCTTTACCAATCTCTAAATATGTTTTGTAATTTTTCTTATCCAATTCGATTGCTTTATCGAAATTGGTTTTAGCAGAAGTTGGATTGTTGGATAACATATCTGCTTCACCTAAACCAATTAGGTTTAAGTTATTTTTAGCATCAGCTGTTACACCTTTTGTGAAAACAGCACGGGCTGAATCAATATAACCGGTTTTTAAATAAACTAAACCAAGATTATAATAATTATCACCGTTTGATGCTTGTGAGCTTACCAATGATTTTAGCATTGATGTTGCTTTCTGATACTGTTCAGCGTCAATGGCTTTTTTCGCGTCATTTAAATTTTGAGCAAAAACTGCAGAACCCATCAACACCAAACCTACATTTAAGGTTATTGCTTTCTTTGAAATTTTCATCGGATATTCTGTTTTTTTAATAAAAATGAAGTGTCTGTTGAGATAACTTCGTGGTTCAATTATAATTTGTTATTTATTTCCCTTTTGTCAGGTTGATTTCTCTCGGCATTAGCTTATGTGGACCAAGTCCAGATTTAAGTACAATAAGCTGGCCTCTCTGACTTCTTAACCATGTTGCAAATCCTGTGCCTAAACCATCTCTCCCTTCGCAATCTATTATATTTACGTTTCTTAAAAAAGGATAGATTCCATTAATCAAATTATCTTGTGTTGGTTTGTAAAATTGATCATCACCTGGTTTTCCTTTCAGGTTTTTAACTCCAAGTGTTTTGATCTTTGTGAGGTAATTAGCATATTTTGTATTTCTATCTGAAACCCAATCCACGCCTAAAATACCTATAAAGTTTTTATCTTCTGCAATTAGTTTAATAACTTCTGCGCTTGAATTTTTTGAATAAACACCTTGGGCAGGAAACTGGGTAATATTGGCCAATTGCTTAAAGTATTGAAAGGTACTTGAGTAAGCGTTATCAAAAATTAATTTTCTACCTGATCCTTTTCCCTGTAAAATATCAATAACTTCTTTAACGGTGATTGTGCTATCAATATTGTCTTTATTTGTTATTAATGCAATACCATCAACTGCAAACCTAGTGGAGTTAATCCTGATTCCCCGTTGGGTATAATACTTTTCTTCCGCTTTAGTAAGTAATCTCGGCATTACAATCACTCTTACACTATCGTTTAAAAAAGCAGGAATGATTTTCTCTTCAGGCTTAATAGTGAGTTGAAATTTCGCTTCAGGATAATCCAAGCTAAAAATATCCATCTGCTCTTGAACGATTGGGCTTACACTTTCATCAACAAGCATTTTCAACACACCACTAGTTCGGGTTTCTTCAACCTGCGCCGTCTTCTCTTTTCTTTTGCAAGAAACGAAAGCCAAAACGATAAATATAAATAGTATGTTTTTCATTTTAAATGTTAATCCCTTCTGCCCAGACTCAGCAGCCTGATAAAAGCGTAAAAAATTAAAAATACGCCTATAGCAATACGGCCCCATGCTGGTATAAAATTGAATCGTATTGCCAGGGGTGACCAAAATATAAAGGCTAGTCCCATTACTAAATACAAAACAAAGGTGACTAGGCCTAAAATGAGCAAAAACCGCTGTTTAGGCGATTTTTGCTTAAAAATATCAAAATTTAACATTCACTATTAGTTCAATGTAAAGTTAACGTTGATGTTATATTTTACCCTTACTGGCTTACCATTTTGGATACCTGGGTTCCAACGCGGACTAGCTTTCAATACACGGATAGCTTCTTCATCAGTTCCACTACCCAAACCACGGGTAACCTGGATATCTGTTAGTTTACCATCTTTCTCCACAACGAAAGATAAAAATACTTTACCCTGTACGTTGTTTTCTTGTGCCATTGGCGGGTATTTAATCGCTCCACCTAAATACTTGTAGAACTTAGCGATACCTCCCGGGTATTCTGGTTGCTTTTCGATACTAACAAAGTCATAAACTTTATTATCATCTACAGCAACTGCAGCTTCTCTTTTCGGACCTTCACCAACTGGTTCAGCGATTACAATATCAGCAGTAGGATCACCTTTAATATCCCTTTGACCAGGATCTGCTTCCTTCAGTTTTTCAACTGTTGGTGGTTCCTCATCACGTACCTGCTCATCTGGCTTTACGATTGGAGGTGGCATTTTCACCTGATCCACTTTTGGTGGTGGTGGCTCTACTGGTGGTGGTGGTGGTGTTTCTGGGTTTACTGGTGGCGGTGGTGCAATAATTACTTCCTTTGCTTTTTCTACTACTTCTGTTTCATCCATTGAGCCTTTAATAAGGCCGTAAATTTTTGGAGCAAAGAAAAACGCTAAAAATAATATCGAACCAATAATTAATGCCCGTGTGGTATTGGCCCCATTGGTTTTACGCAATTGGTAGGCTCCGTAGCTTTTGTTCTTTTCAGCAAAAACTACTTCAATCCACTCCTTTCTTAAAATATCTAATTTTGACATGATTACTGATTTAACAAATTATAAAATACCCTGAGCTTTCATGGCTTCTTTTTCATTATCAAGGATATTATCATCATCAATCTGACGAACTTTAACCTTTAATATTTCCAATTCATCCATAATATCTACAAAGTTTTTGAAATTAGATCCGGTAGTTGGCTTAACCAACACAACGAAATCACCTTTCACTCCTGACGCGTCAGCAACTTTTCTGTTATCGATAATCGCTTTTTCAACCTGAGATAAATTCTCAAACGTTGGAGCTGTTGCACCAGCTTCTCCCATATACCAGGCTACCTTATCGTTTTTACCTAATAAAATAGTCATGGTTTTAGAAGCTTTCAGTTCCAATCTGTTTTCCTGATTGTTATCATCTTTATCAGGTTTCACAATATCCATTGCCTGTGGCGTAGAAATTGATGTTGTTAAGATAAAGAACGTTACCAAAAGGAACATCAAATCTACCATCGGCGTCATATCGACTCTTGGCGTGGCTTTCTTCCCGCCTGTGTTTAATTCTGCCATTTCTTATTTTTTTCTAGCTTCAGAATTAGTAACCAATAAAAATTTGTTTACTTTTTGCTTCTGCAATACATCAATGATTTTTTTAACTACCGGATATTCTTCTTTTGAATCTCCTTTGATACTCACACGCATTGGCTGTTGATTAACTTCAGCGGTTGCTGTACGAGCTTGTAGAACCCATTGATTCAACTGATTATCTGTTGAATCAGTAGGAATACCGGTTTGAACACCTGGTTTCATACGATCTCCACCATCCATAGCTAGGAAAGACTTAAGGCTAGCAACAGGAACACCAAAACTTGAAACCAAAGAGAATTTTTTAATCTCTTCTGGGGTAAATTTGATCTTATATTGGTCTCCAATAAGCTCTAATGTTCTAGCCCTAACTTTTGGACCTGCCACCTCGAAGAAAACCTTACCCTGCCCAATGGTTAATATTGCATTGTTCTCTGCCGGCACCTTAAATTCATACGTAGATGAAGGCGTGGATACCGCTAGTGGTTCTGGTTGTTTCGCCGTAGCAGTTAATATGAAGAACGTAAGTAACAGAGCTGCAACATCGCACATGGCTGTCATATCTGTTACGGTACTGGTTCTTTTAACTTTAATTCTAGGCATAATATTTTTTACTTTTAATAATGATGATCTTTTTCCCGGTTTTCCATAAAGCCGGTAAAAATTTTTTCAAAATATTATTTATGCGAGCTAGCGTAAGTTTGAACGATGCTAAATCCAGCCTCATCAATTGCGTAAGTTAACTTATCAATTTTCGAAGTTAACACGTTATACATAATAATCGCTAATGTAGAAACCGCAATACCAGTCATTGTGTTAATTAACGCCTCAGAGATACCTACTGCTAATGCTGATTGATCTGGAGCACCGGAGTTTGCTAAACCGGCGAATGCACGGATCATACCTGATACTGTACCTAATAAACCAATCAATGTACCGATAGATACCAATGTAGCAATAATGGTTAAGTTTTGTTCTAGCATTGGCATTTCTAATGCAGTAGCTTCTTCTACTTCTTTTTGAATGGCAACGATTGATTGCTCAACATCTAAATTAGTATCAGCTTCAACTTCGCTGTATTTTTTCAAACCTGATTTAATTACGTTAGCAACAGATCCTTGTTGTTTGTCGCATTCCGCTTTAGCAGCTTCGATATTTCCTGAATTTAATAAACCTTTTACTTTGATAATGAAAGTATCTAAGCTAGATTTTCCGCTTGCTTTACCAATTACGATTAAACGTTCGATAGAGAAGACGATTACGGTTAATAATAATCCAATTAAGATTGCCACAATTGGACCACCTTTGTACGCTGTACCTGGATAGTTGTTTGGTAATGGTAAATTTTCGTTGTTATTGTCAATAAAGTTTGAAGGATCACCTAATACGAATCTCCAGATAATAAAGCCAATTACGATACAAATAGGAATAACCAAAGTTGCGAAAACATTTGATGCACTTGAAGAGCTCTCTTTTTTAACAGTTGTTGGTTTTGGTGCGTTTGCCATTTTTTTTTAATTTTTAGTTTTAGTTCTTGTTTTTAATTTTTAGCTTTTTAACTTTTGTACTACACACAACGAATGTGACCTGATTTTGTTGCGAAAAACAAATTTATAAATTGATTTTAAATTACAAATTAATAAATCAATAAACAATTAAATCGTTACTTAAGATTTAGTTTCCGGTAAATATACTGTGTGTATAACAAAAAATTGCCTCAGCCGGAGGCAATTCTTTCACAATGAAAACTAAAATAAAATCTAATTGCAAATTTTTTGGCCAAAAAAAGCATTTTAAGCCTCATTTAACACAATTTTAACGGTTGCTGGTGTACTTTTGACACTTTGGGTTGCTCATATTGTTTAAAATTTTGTTCAAACGCTTTTGCGAGTTCATAAGCTTTTATAAAATACTCCTCGCGGTTACTCCACATTTTTGAAGGGTCTAATATTTCATCCGGCACGTTAGGGCAATGTAAAGGAATCATCAATTTAAAAACATGGTGCTTTTTGTAATGCTGATGATCCAGCCCTCCGGCTAAAGCTGCGCTAATCATTGCCCTGGTAAAGCTCAACTTCATTCGTTTACCTACTCCATAAGGCCCGCCACTCCAGCCTGTATTTACCAGCCATACATTTACCTCGTGCTTTTTCATTTTTTCTCCTAACATTTCTGCGTAGATTGATGGATGCAATGGTAAGAACGCTTTACCAAAGCATGCAGAGAAAGTAAGTTGAGGCTCCGTAATTCCAGCTTCAGTACCCGCAACTTTGGCGGTGTAACCACTTAGAAAATGAAACATTGCCTGTTCCACATCTAGTTTTGAAATGGGTGGCAGTACACCAAAGGCATCAGCAGTTAAGAAGAAAATGTTTTTCGGAATTGCTGCAATTGAAGGTAGAACTGCATGATCTACAAAATCAATCGGGTAAGCTACTCTTGTATTTTCAGTTTTATCAACATTGGAATAATCTACCTGTTGTGTTCCTGGCAGAAAATTAATGTTTTCTAGTAACGCACCAAATTTGATTGCTTTGAAAATCTGGGGTTCTTTTTCTTCTGTTAAGTCTGCACACTTCGCATAACATCCTCCTTCAAAATTAAAAACTGATGTATCTCCCCAGCCATGTTCATCATCTCCTACTAAATTCCGCTCAGAATCTGCAGATAAAGTTGTTTTACCAGTACCTGATAAACCAAAAAAGATAGCCGTATCTCCATTTCGGCCAACGTTAGCCGAACAATGCATGGGTAAGATATTTTTGTATAGTGGAAGAATAAAATTTAATACGGAGAAAATTCCTTTTTTAATTTCACCGGTATAGCCCGTTCCCCCTATCAGGATCATTTTTTTTGAAAAATTAATTACAGAAAAATTTTCTTGTCGTGTGCCATCTGTATTTGGATCTGCAAGAAAACCTGGTGCTGCGATAACCGTCCATTCTGGCTGCTGGCCTAAGCTATCGCGATCAGGACGAAGAAAAAGATTATTTGCAAAAAGATTCTGATAAGCAGTTTCAGTAATTACCCTAATCGAAATGGTATCGGCAGGATTAGCGCAAGCTGATGAATCCCGTACATAGATTTTTTTATCTGCAAGGTAAGTAGTTAATTTACGAAACAAATGATCGAACTTATCAGGGCTGATTTTAATATTAACATCACTCCACCAAACGGTATCTTCGGTAACCCTATCGCAAACAATGAACCTGTCTTTTGGCGACCGACCAGTAAAATTTCCGGTATCAACTGCTAAAGCACCTGATAAAGACAGTACGCCTTCCCTGTTTAATAGTGCTTCATCAATTAATTCCATTGGAGATAATTGATACTTTACAGTAACGTTTGTTGCCAGATTTAAATAGCCTAAATCTGGAGACTGTAATTTCTTTTTGCTCATAAATAATATTTGGTTAGTAACGCAAAGTTAATGAGTTATCCACCACAAAAACCAGCATTTAAACATAAATATTTACATATTGTAGCAAATACACTATTAATTAATAAATTGAAAATCAGTAGCTTACGTACTTATTTAGGCTTAATAAAAATCAAAAAAAATACACTAAGCTAGTTGATAAAATGAGGAAATATTTTACTAAAAAATAATTACCTGGCAGTAGTTATAAATAAGATTAGCAAAACCAATAAGAAGAATTAAGTATAATTTAATCCCTAAAGAAGAGAAACTTGCAAGCGTGCTTTACTGCAGGAAAGAGAATGATAATTTTAAGTTTCTTTTAAACTCTTCTGCTATGCCATATCAAGAATTTGAAGCGAAACGATTAACCCCCAGCTTTTTTAACCTTATAACCGTCTTTTTGAAGGATAGACATTACCTTATCCCGAACATCTCCCTGAATCATAATTTCTCCATCCTTTACTGAACCACCAACACCACATTTAGTTTTGAGCATCTTTCCCAGTATATCTAGGTCTTCTGAACGCCCTTTAAAGCCCGTAATTAATGTGACAGCTTTCCCTCCCCTGTTCTTCTTATCCAGCATAACCCTCAAATCCTGGTGATTATTTGGTGAGGTGACCGTATCATCTACCTCTTCCTGGTATTCAAAATCAGGATTGGTTGAAAACATTATTCCGCCCAGATCACTCAAGCTATTCTTTTTAGGTTTCATATTGCAAAGGTAAAGGAAATTATGAATGTGAAAATAAGCTATGGTACAATAACAGATAATGATAGCGGATTAATGGAAGCTTCTATTGTTGTACCCATTTGCAAAGGCTCTCCGTCTACATGAACAGCACCTGCTTTTTCACGCGTAATTTGAATATTTCTTCCTTTAATAATTTCGATCATTTCTGATGTTTCTGCCGTTCCTTTCAACATCACGTAACCAAGCATGGGCAGTTTCAATAAACTAAACGGTTTGATGATACAAACATCCAGCAAACCATCCTTAACAGATGCCCCTGGCGCAATAAATACATCATTGCCGTATTGCGAAGAATTGGCTACGGTAACGGCAAATGCTGCTCTGGAAATTTCTTTTCCATCAATATTGATGCTGTATTTTTGGGCTCGGTAACCAAATACTTCCTTTAGCCCCAACTTTACATATCCTGACAATCCTCTTTTCTTGTCGCTGGAAAAAACCGCGCTTAAATGAGCGTCGAAACCCATTCCTGCTAAGTTAAAAAAATGCTTATTATTAAAGGTAGCCGTATCTATTTTCTCCGTTTTTAAACGGTTGATGGCTAAAATTGCATAGCGAAGATTTCGGGGAATCTGAAGAAACCTGGCAAGGCCATTCCCTGACCCTAAAGGTAAGATTCCCAAAATTTTATTATGCTGGAGCACTTTTGTGGCTACCTCATTGATGGTTCCATCGCCACCGGCTGCAATAATAATATCGAAATTTTTAGTTGCGGCTTCATCGGCCAACTCTGAGGCATGACCAACATATTCCGTAAATACAAAATTTGCATTAAACTTCTCCTTATCGAGGTATTTATCGATAAAATCCGGAATACGTAATTTCCCTTTCCCACCGGAAATAGGGTTGATGATAAAAAGTATATTGTGCTTTGTGTGCAAAACGTAAAGAATGAGGGTACAAAATAATCTATAATTTTTGAAATAAAGAAAATATGCTAATTTTGTCGCATTATATAGTGGACCGATTTGCTATTCCGAACACGTTCGGAACGGATTGCAACCACTTAAAAAAAAGTGCTAATACCTCCTCCAATCATTTACAACCTGTTTCCAGGGGTCGTTGGCGCTTTTATAAATGTTTATTTATCATTAAAATTTAATAGATGTCGTATTTATTTACATCAGAATCTGTATCTGAAGGCCACCCAGACAAAATTGCCGATCAAATTTCGGATGCGTTAATTGATAATTTTTTAGCTTTTGATCCTGAATCAAAAGTAGCCTGCGAAACTTTAGTTACTACCGGGCAGGTAATTTTAGCTGGTGAAGTAAAATCTAAAACTTATTTAGACGTACAGCAAATTGCACGTGATGTAATTAAGAAAATTGGTTACACCAAAAGTGAATATATGTTTGAAGCTAATTCTTGTGGTATTTTATCCGCCATACATGAGCAGTCTCAAGACATTAATCAGGGTGTAGACAGAAGCAATAAAGAGGAACAAGGTGCTGGCGACCAAGGGATGATGTTTGGTTATGCTACCAACGAAACAGAAGATTATATGCCATTGGCCTTAAATCTTTCTCATAAATTATTACAGGAACTAGCTGTTTTAAGACGCGAAAACGATGAAATAAAATATTTACGTCCAGACGCGAAAAGTCAGGTTACTTTAGAATATGATGATCACAATAAACCTGTACGCATTGATGCGATTGTAATTTCAACTCAACATGATGATTTTGATGAAGAAGCAACAATGCTTGCCAAAATCAAAACAGATTTAGTAGAGATTTTAATTCCAAGAATCATTAAAAGTAATCCTCAATACGCTCATTTGTTTAATGATAAAATTGAATACCACATTAATCCAACTGGTAAATTCGTTATCGGTGGACCACATGGCGACACTGGTTTAACTGGCAGAAAGATTATTGTTGATACTTATGGTGGAAAAGGTGCCCATGGTGGTGGTGCTTTTTCTGGTAAAGATCCGAGTAAGGTAGATAGAAGTGCTGCTTACGCTACACGCCATATTGCAAAAAATTTAGTCGCTGCTGGTATTGCTGATGAGATTTTAGTACAAGTATCTTATGCTATTGGTGTTGCAAAACCAATGGGAATTTACATTAACACGTATGGCACTGGTAAAGTTGGTAAAACTGATGGGGAGATTGCGAAGATTGTGGAATCAATTTTCGACATGCGTCCTTATTTTATCGAACAACGTTTGAAATTAAGAAACCCAATTTATAGTGAAACGGCTGCCTATGGCCATATGGGCAGAACGCCAGAAACCGTTACTAAAACCTTCAGAACACCAAACGGTGAAGAAAAAACCGTTACTGTAGAGTTGTTTACCTGGGAGAAATTGGATTTCGTAGATCAAGTAAAGTCTGCTTTTCAAATCTAATAGCTTTTGGAATTTATAGAAAAGGCTTTGCAAACTGCAAAGCCTTTTCTATTTCCAAATCATTACAATTTATTAGTCTTCAAAAAACTGATCTCCTCTGGCAAAATATTGCCATCATCAATTGTGTATGATTTAATTCCAGCTATTTTCATTTCATCGATCAGATCTACGAAATCCTGAAATTTAGCAGTAGCTGTGGGTTTGATGATCACCAACATATACTTAGAAACATCGTTGTGATTGGCTTTGGCCACTCGGGCTTCATTGTCACCAATCGCTTTTTGAATACTTTTGAGAGGAGTGATTTTCATTTTTGCCTCTTCTGCTGTTCCCAAATACCCAACTACCTGATGATCTTTCCCAAGCAGAACGGTCATTGTTCTGGATGCAGGATACTCCATGTTACAATTTTCACATGGATCTGGCTTGGCTATATCTGCAGCATTTAGGTTGCTGAGTGATGTAGTGAGCATGAAGAATGTTGTGAGTAAGAACATCAGATCAACCATAGCAGTAAGATATACTCTTGGTGCTGTTCTTCTTGTTCTACCTTTTACGACCTTGCCGCTTGAAGTTTCGTTTAGTGTTGCCATGTTTTTAGGTTTTAAAACAGGATGACAACTTTAATCAAATTGCATAAAAAAAGGCGATTAAATTTTAACCGCCTTAAAATGATTTTTAAAATTTTATTTTGCGGATTCTATCACGCCGCAACCTACTCTAGGACCAGAATTCCCTGTTGGCTGTGTTTTATAATCATCAGTTCCACCATGCACAATAATTCCTCTTCCTATTATATTTTTTACATCACCATCCTGCACACTCCACCTATCTGTAGTGATTGAAACTTCACCCTCGCCTTTCGAATCTAGCTTAATGTTACCGATATCACCACTGTGATAAGCGCCGGAATCCCACTTTCCATGGTCTTCTTTTGTCGGATTCCAGTGTCCGTGGGTATTTTCGCCCATATCCCCGCAATCGCCATGTTCATGAAAATGAACGGCTACATTGCTATCTGCTCTGGCTGCGAATTTTAATTTTAAATCCATTTTGATTTTGCCATCGCTTAATCCATAAAACTTAACCGTTCCAATACTTTTTGACGGATCTGCAGTTTCAGAAAGGTTTGCCGATGCAAGTTCTGTTTCTTTTTGTGAGCATGCGCTTATGAACGCAATGCTGGCTATGGCCAGGCCAAGAAAATATTTTTTCATACAATTTAAATTTAGTTAAGTATGAAACAGATTGATAATCATTTGGTTTGATATTAAATAAAAGACACAAAACCATTTTAAACGCCAGGTGTTTAATAGATACGTAAAATCATATAAACTATGGAACAGCCAATTGCAATGAATACTTTGAGTCAAATTTTAGAGAAATTGAGGCTGAAAGGAAGAGATAATGAATTAAAAATGACCGATCACGGGAAGATGCAGAGTAAATCTCTGGATAAAATCTATAAGCCGGAAGATTTAACAATTGTTAAAACTTACCGTTTTGAGGGAGATTCAGATCCTGCAGATAATTCAGTTTTGTATCTGGTTGAAGATTCAGATAAGAATATCGGATATATGTTAGATGCTTATGGTATCTATTCGGACAATATTGGTTCTGGATTTGATGATTTCCTAAAAAAAATCCCAACTGAGAACCGGGATGAGCAGGAGCTTTTCTGCTAATAAAAACACGATTTATTTCAAAGGGCACGGATTTATTCCGTGCCTTTTTGGTTTATAACAGAAAGGCAATAAAAAAAATAGAAAGTGTTTCTACTACTGGAAATATGTAATTTCGTCGCTCGTTTTCCAGTTTAATGAAACTCAAATTTAATATTCCACCCATTACGGCAGTTGTAATTGCTATTATAAGCGTACAATGCGGAGCAGCGATTGCTAAAGGGCTTTTTCCGGAAATAGGTGCAGCAGCTACAGCATCACTCAGAATTGGGCTATCAGCAGCAATTCTTCTGATTGCTTTCCGTCCTAACCTTTTTAAGCTTAATCCTAAACAATGGAAATACGTAATTCTTTACGGAGCTTCCCTGGGCATGATGAACATGGTTTTTTATCTCGCGATAGCGCGTATTCCTGTTGGCTTAGGTGTAACTCTTGAATTTGTAGGGCCATTGATCCTGGCAATTTTTGGTTCCAGGCGTATTATAGATTTTATCTGGGTAGCATTATCTATCATTGGCATTGCTTTGATAGCACCCTGGACCAGCAATGGCTTAGCTATTTCTGGAGTTTTATTGGCATTACTTGCCGGTGTATTCTGGGCTACATACATTATCCTTGGGGGTAGAATATCAAAAATTATGAAAGGTGGTGAAGCTGTATCACTAGGAATGTTAGTGGCCACTATTATTATTTTACCATTTGGTTTTTTGAGTGGTGGCTTATCCCATTTAAGTCCTAAATTATTAGGTCTTGGTGCAGCGCTTGCATTACTTTCCAGTGCAATCCCCTTCACTTTGGAAATTGGTGCTTTAAAACAATTACCTGCAAGAACGTTTAGTATATTAATGAGTTTGGAGCCTGCAATGGCATCATTGGCAGCTTTTGCCTTTTTACAAGAATACCTTTCGGTTACTGAATGTATTGCTGTGGGTTGCGTAGTCGTTGCATCAGCAGGTTCATCCTTTACCGCAAAAAGGAATAAAATTTAAATTTTGCCACTGGCTTGAACATCACTTCTTTTGATCTGAAATGATTATTTAACAGGCCATTTAGCGTAGGTAGAAAGTATTTTAAATTTGCCATTTACTCTACCAAAAATAAAGCTAAAATAACTTTCGGCTTGTGTACTCGTTTCTGGATACTGCATATAAACCTCGTACATTTTACTGCCCGAGTCTGTTAATTTTTTAAGGGACTGATAATAGACCTCATCCGTTTTCTCATCAATTTCTGATAGATTATCTTCCTTACACAAAGGTAAAACTCTTAAAACGTCTGCATTAAAAATTGAAGACTTATAAGTATTAAATTCTGCTAAGCTAATGGGATCAACGGGGATACCCACACCATTAGATACTTCTTTGTGACTAGTGTAAAAAGGAAAATTCAATAGTGAAACCACATTATTTAATTTCTTCTTTTTGAGGCTATTTTTTAAGTTTTCAAAAAGCGTTCTAAATTCTTGTTCATCAGTAAGGTGTTTAGAAAATTGTTTTGTTGCTGTATCATTTAATGCCTGATCCTGCTCTATCTGTTCCTTACCTTGTACCTGCCCATTTTCCGTTGTACAACAGATTAGAAAAGGCAAAACAATTAATATGGTTAGGTTTTTAATCACTTTCATATCGTTAGTGCCTTGGTATGTAGATTAATGTACGCTGCTCCATCCTTTTCAAAATTACCGCAGCGCCCATTTGTTTTGATACGGCTTCAGCATCGAACTTTCCATCGGCAACATATTTCCCCTTTTGATATTGATTAGAGTAACTCCAAAGGTAAGGCGAATTTACACTGTGGTATTTAAAATAGCCAAATCCATTATAGGCTTCCAGTTTACGTAGTACAGTTGGTAAATTCCAGTTCGATATTTCATTTAATTTCATCAGCTTTAGGGCATCAACTGCACTTTCTTCAAAAGTAAATGGTGGCCCATGACCAACCTTTGGCCTGTTCGCCGGTACCCTTATGGTGTAGCCTGACAGTGGATCTCCATTATGTAGATGTTTTTTAAAATCGAAACTACATTCCAAATAATGTGCACATGCGATGAAATACCATGGAATTTTGGACGATCCAGCTAAAACATTATTAAATGAGTTTTCAAAAGCGTTAGCTTGAACACTGGTGAAAAATGTATTCACTGGATTAAGCTGATCAGAAAAAACTGCAGGCTGAAACATTGGACTAGATCCAAAAGCTGATGATATCGGTTTTACTGATGAATTTCCAGCTACCTGATCGGAGATATCTGTATATCGATTTCTACTAGAGCTGATGTGATCATCTATTACCTTATCAATTGTTCCTATTTTTGTAGGGTCGATTACACAGTCATCAAACATTTTAATGTATTCGAGATCTGTTGGCTGAGATGGCTTTACTATTTTTATTGTCTTCGTTTTTTTCATAGCTAAACCATTTACAATAATTGCAATGCATTTAAGCAATATTATACTTTAGACAGCAGGTGGCCCCACTGTCTAAAGTAAATCAATTTAAGCCTTTGGCCAATCGTTTTCGTGTTCTGCATTACCCAGTTTGAGTTTACGGGCAGATACCACAAAAGTAAGTGTCATTGGTGTATTGTCGTTTACCGCAATACCTTCACTATATTGAATAATGTAACCATCTTCAAAAGTTAACTCTTTCATTTTAGCGTCTTCTTCTCCCTTTTTGAAAATAATCGTTCCTGATTGGGGCTTATACTGGTTATTTACCATCGATTCGATTACCGAAGTATCTTCTGTAGATTCGATTTCGATGTTGATGGTTCCACCATATACACCTGAAGATGGACGCCCTTTAGCATCTACATCTCTGTTTAATGAAAAGCTGCACTGTAATACATCAAATTCCTTTGAACCTAATGTTAATCTGGTTTTAAATGCCATTGTGGTAAGTTTTAAATGTTTTTGAAAAATGAATTTTGGTTAGATGGATTAGTAGGTTAAAAGGATTTATCTAAAAATCCTAAACCTTATTCAATACCATCAAGTGGTTAGCAGGTTGGATGGGTTAGCAGTTTAGATGAATTTCTAACCTATCCTAAACCCTAACTAATACTAAACTTTTAAGTGATTAGCGTATTAGAAGTATTTATCTAAACAATCCTCAACCCTAACCAATCCTAACCTTTTCCCTTCTACGCTTTAGGCCAATCGTTTAAATGCTCCGCATTTCCGAGTTTCAGCTTTCTGGCCGAGATCTGGAATTTAAGTGTCATCGGGTGATCGCCCACAATGTTAATTCCTTCGGAATACTTTACAATGTAGCCATCTTCAAAATCAACTTCCTTCATTTTGGCATCTTCTTCAGATTTCTTAATCAAAAGGGTTCCGGTAATGGGTTTGTACTGGTTATTTACCATTGCTTCGATTATTGATGTGTCTTCGGTTGACTCGATCTCAATATCAATGGTGCCGCCGTAAACTCCGGAAGAAGGTCTTCCTTTAGCATCTACATCGCGGTTTAATGCATAGGCACAATGAAGTACATCGTACTCCTTGCCTGAAAAATTCAATCTAGCTTTGAAAGCCATAGTTTCTAAATTTAAAGGTTAAATAAATAGGTTATTGCAGCCTCCGCTGCTCAAATTCGTTTGCCCAAATATCAGGCCAAATTCAATGTATCTGACTCATACAGAATGGCTAACAAATGTGTTTAGTTAATAATAATTAATTGGGAGCTTCTAGAACGAAGATTTTCTATGTGGTGATCAATGTGTTTTTTTTGAAAATAACTGAAGTCTGATTTTTACTACAGTGTATAGATCAAAAAATTGTAGCATTTTTGGACAAGTTGTTACTTTTGGCTACAGAATTTTCAGAAGATGATTTAAATTCCTACTCTTGAATTGTCTTCTATTAGTTTAGGTGTTTACTTGCCATGATTAAGATATTTAGCCAACATATATTTTTTTTAATCAGATGACCGTAATCGGTTCTTCCTAGAATTCATTATATAGAACTAATCTTCTTTTCTTTTAATTTTACTCGAATTTATTTGATTTCCTTTACAAAATGTTCTTTTTGGTATAATAAAAAAGGAATATTTCTACTTAATGCTTTTTTTATTTTATCATCTAATAATGCTTTATTATAAATGGCTAATTTTACATGGCAGGTTTTTTTTTCTACCCATTTACCTCCAATATTTGAGCTTTCTTTTTCTTGTTTCAGATCTCTATCTAACTGTACAACGATATCATTTAAATACCATTGATATACAACTGCTCCATCGATACGCTTTCCTATTATTAATGTAAACTTATCTTATTAAAGAAAGTGCTTCCCCTTTATTTTTTCTATGAAAGATTGCCTGTTCGTAGACTACACTTTCCGTTTCATCATCAGAAATAAATTTTAATCCAATTGGTTCATTTGGAATTCTAATTGCAACTAACTTTCCTCCACCTAAAAATATTATTTGATAATTTTCGATAGGAAAGAAATTATTCAGACTTAGCTTTTGAAATCGACTTTGTAAGGTTAATTGCTTCCTTCCTGCCAAAATTCGGTTATCACCTTCACTTTTCAAATGCTTATACTCATAGCACTGAAAAAAGAACTACTTTAAAGTAATTCTTTTCGGTTATATATAAGTTTATCTATTCCTAAACACTGCTGCATAATGAATAATTTCTTCAATGGATTTATTATACCCACCAATATAAATTTTTTTCACATCACCATGATAGATAAACCTAAAATGCGTACTAGTAAACATACCCCGCTCGTTATTAAATTCTTCTGAACAAGAAAGATCAGATATTTCTGGCCAAATATATAAATGATCTTTTTCTGTAATGCCTATACTATTTATAACTATTAAAGGTTTCTTCTTAAATGTGTACTTAAAATTCCACAGGTAGCGTATGCCAATAAAAATAATGTTAGAAAAAAATACAAGCAATAAGGCCGGGTCTACAAAATATAAAAGCGCTGTAAGTAAAAGGGAAAGAATGCTTAGATATTTAAAGTCGTTATGTGCTTCAAAAATCTCCAATTGATCACTCGGATTTATTCTCGGAAAATTTGGAGAGATTTTGATCTTCAACTCATTCTCTAAATATCCATGGTCTGTTCTTTCCAATGTTATTTTTAATTAATACCTTACAAAGATTCAAATTCTGTTTTGCCCTTCGCTAGTATCAAATTTGGACTGAGGTACATTTCTTTGCTTTTCTGCCCTTTATAATCGCCTTCGGTATTAATACTTCCATATTCCACTCTGATTATCCCGTCTCTCGTGTTTTTGTCTCTTAATAAAACTTTCTTTCCTCCCTTTTCAAAGACCAATTCATAATTTTTGATTGGTAAAACCTCCTTATTTTCCAAAGGAGTTGCATCCTTTGCTATCGACTCTATATATTCCTTAATTTCATCCTTAGTCATATAAAATGTTTCGTATTCCATTTTCTTATTTTTAACCCTCAAATTAACGTAACTATTTTGGTCGTTAGCCACGATCATATTCTTTATTTTTTCATACTCACTAACCACCTTTTTTTCTATATCCGGAACTTTTCTGAGATCAACCAAGTTGTCATAAAATGAAGAATAATCCCAAGGTACATTTGCTTCAAATGGAACATTGATTTCAAAATAAGGTAACTTTTTATCTTTAAGTCCTTTAGGTAATTCAATTGTTTTCAAATTTTTATAGCTATCCATTGGATCTCCCTTCTGCGCAACAAAAAATAGTTCCAATTTAATGTGGGCCAAGTCATCAATAAACTGAGCTCCATTCCGGGGATATACCATTACTTTTAATGTCTGATTTCCAGATCTTACAATATGACCATTAATCGTTTCTGTGGTAGAGAACCCTCCTATATCAAAATAGTTACCCAACGTTTCATCATTTATCGAAATTGATACACGGCAGCCCATTTTATCTACCTGTAGCCCATACATAGGCTGCTTATTATGTTTTGGGGTGGTTTCATATGCCTCGTTAATCATTGTATTCATGTTTATTTTCGATTTGTTTTGTGCGCAACTATTTAGAACAAATAAACTTATTACGCTAATTAGTATTTTTATTTTCATAATTCTAGTCTGCAAACGGATGGAATCTCTTCAACTCAATAATATCCGACTTTTTCTCTACAATCCAGATAGGTTTATTAATCCGTTCTTTTGTTTTAGAGCTACCATCAGATTTACCAAGGCTTTTAACAATTATAGTAAGCTTTACTCCTCCAAAATTTATTTTGGGTTCAAGAAATAATCCCTTATTATTTCCTTTTTCAATACCTGCTGACCCAAGCAGTTCAATAAAACTTTCGCCTTTTGCATCTACTGCTATACCAAAGCCTGATTTTACTTTATCGGCCTCTAAATTCACTCCCTTTTTCACAACTCCCGCTTCCATCTTGAGTTGAGCACCAATGCCAAGCCGGCCATCAACTTGTAAGCTAACATAATCTTTAGTATTAAATGGAATTTCTACACGGGCATCAATCTGTGAAAAAGCATATACATTAAACTCTAGTTTTTTACTAACCTCATATCCCCTCCAATTAGCAATTAATTCAACTCCATCTTCCAATAATTCCAATGCCCATAAAACTTGGCTTACAACCGGTACCCCTTTAGCCAGCAAAAGCGCAAGCGCTATTAAATCTATCCCTCCTTCACCCTTGATCAAGGGCTCAAAGCCCATGGTTATTTTACCACTGGATTCTACAGTATTTGGCGTTGGATCTGGCTGTACGGCATATTCCCATGAGCCATCTATCTTAATACTGGGGTAATCGAATTTTATATAAAGCGGCATTCCCTTCGGTTTAGGAATTTTTTTCATTGTGTTCAGGGCATGCTTTTCATCATTATGGCACAACGTATCAACCGTTTGTTTTACTTTAGCAAAGATAGATGCAAATCTGTCTATCTTTTCAGCGATATTTTTAGCAAATTCGTGCGATTCTCCATTTATATTACAGGATACTGTTAAATCGAAATCATAGGTTTTTCCTCCTGCCTTTCTTTTAGCAGTTGCATCCTTTGCCTTTTGTACATTTTCTTCATAGATACTTTTCCTCTTCTCCTCAGGATGATAGGGCGTATCATCACCGGTAGTTCTTTGTCCATCTGATGGCATTCCTGTAGAGGCAAAACTCTGAGGAGTTTTTTTATCGCTAAAAAGAAATGAAACCTTCCACTTTACATCTGGAAATACACGGATTCTTGCTAACTGGTTTGGATAACGGCAGCTTCCAACAGGTATAAAATATGTTTGCGCATTACTTTCCCCTAAAAAAAGGTACCGCAGCGGCCATAACTTATCCAAAGCTGAATTACTGATGTCATAACCCATGATATCTTCACCTACTGTTTTATTGTAAATATAATGAGGGAGAAATTTCAAACTATCTCCAGCATATTGATAATCTATATTTTCTTTTAAATTCTGGACAACAGAAACATTTTTGGATCTCTGAGAGGGATCGGCCTTATAATCATAATCTTTTTTATTCTCCTCTGTTATTGGTATTCCTGCAGCTTTTAATTGCTTTTTATGAGTATTGTCTTCTTCTACTATATATTTGTTCTGTTCGTTTTTAAAAGGCAATACCACGTTCTTCATTTGAAAAACATTGTGTATGTCGCTGTGATGTTGTCCTTTTTCCAAAAGCACGCCTGTACACATAACCCCTTTGTTTTTTAGATTTACCAAATCTATTTTCAGGCCTTTCCTTTTGTCTCCCCTAATTACATCATAATAAAGGGTAGTGCGATCAATTACTGCTGCATCTTCATCAAATAAATCAAATGGCTTTCGCTTTCCATCGTCTTCAGTAACACTTATTTTTGAATATCCACAGGGATCAAATTCTTTTCTTTGATACTGAACATCGCCAATAAACTGAATTTGGTTGTTTTTACTGATCTCAAAGTTTTTTAAAATAGTAGCTGCAGTTTCATACTTAACTAAGATATATCGAGACACCTTTGTCTCCTCAACGTCCTTAGTTGTCGGATTTATATTGAGTACTTTTTCAGCATTTAACTGATGCTTGTATTCAGCCTTTGTTTTGGCGTTATTAATCTTTATAATTACTGAATAATCCTTCTTTAAATCTCCCTTAAAGTGTATTTTTCCTTTCCAGTTTGGATCGATAAAAAAGGGGACTTTAAATTCGGCGTTGGCTGAAGTTCCATTTTCCTGCACATAATATTTTGATAAACTGCCTTTTATTATAGGATCTGGCAGCAAAGGACTACCATCCATGTCAGTTAAGATAATTTCCAAAACAAGATCTTCGAAATTTCTTTCTGTTGCAACATTATATTTATCTTCTAGTTTTGCTGGCAATAAGTGAGTAAATACATGAATATCAATAGTTTGACCGTAATGATACAATCCATCATTAATTCCGAGAGCAGTTACATCAGTTTCAATTTTTTGTTCATCGAAATAAGCAAAACGAATATCAGGCTTGTTTACAGGGAAGAAATTAAAATTGAAACCCTTGTTTGGAATATTATTAAAAACCTCCATCCGGTATGAGTTTCCTAACCAAAAATCATTTCCGCCAGGAGTGAATTCAATATATGACCCTAATTTATATTGTTGACCGATACCACAATATTCAACAAAGCTAGTATTTTCCACATTTCCTATCCTACCCCATGATGGGAAAACTTCTTTACCCTTCATATCTTTAGCTTTTGACCACAGATATGATAGAATATATGCCCACTTACCTTGATTTGAAGTAGCAGTTTTATCTTTGGTACCGTCACCCAAATTTCCTTTTTCAGGATCCAGATAAAAGCGGTGTGTCTGTCCTGTTTTTAACAGAATATTCTCCCCGTTTTTAATCGTTCCCTTATCTATTCCATCTACAGAATATTGACACGATACTATACCACTTGGTAGTTTAACCTTTTCACTCATATTATTTTGCATTTAGGTTATCATAAGGCGATGTAACATTCAATTCCTTCATATTCACCAATGGATTAATCTGCGATTGTTGTTCCTCATCAGCATTATCAATATTCTGCTGTGAAGGCTGTCCTTTTTGCCCTGTTTTGGCGAAAAATATACAGGGCGAACCGCTAATGGTGCAAACACCTTTGCTATCTTCTACTAAAACCTGCCCGTTGTTGATCAAAACCATATCCTTGTACATGCCTTTCCATTCGGTTAGGGCGGGCATACAGGGCTTAAAACCGCCTGGCGTGGGTTGTAGCTTACATTGTCCGAAGGTATTTTTTTCAAAAGTCATCCCGATATCTACGTGCGAGGCAATTAATTTTTGCATGCCATCTTTATCGTTCACATAATGCTTTTGCTGGGTAAGTACCTTCAATTTATCGGTTGTGGTACCAAACTTGCATTGGCAGGTGGCACCTTGTACAATGATTTCTTTCTGTGACATTTCTCTTCTCCTTTATTTAACCCAATACCCTTGCCCAAAATCCCTTTTTCTTTTCAACAGGAAAACCGTTATTTCCCTCTTGAATTAACAAATGCTGATCTGTTGGCGGAATGCTACTTTCAATTTCATAAGCAGAGAATACAATGCGTTTAATGCTTATTTCCTCTCCCTTTTCCTTTTTAGATAAATTCCAATCTACACGCGCATGTTTAAGCAAACCTCCATCCTGATCTAAATCAAAGTCGGCATTTAATTTCATTTTTAAAGACCCTTTTTGTCCCATCTGTATTTTTTGCTCTTCAGTAAGCTCACTTTCTGAGGCAAAATTCACTTTGAATGTACCATAATTGGTATAGTTAGGCTCAACAGACTGAATTCCTTCAAAAGAAACATTTTTATAAGCGATAACGGGAAAAAACAATGTACCTGGATGAGATAAGCTACCATCGTAGTTTAAGTAAAGGGGATGAAAAAACACATTCCAGAACATATCTGCTCTCAATGCATATTCAAGCTCAAACCTATCCGATATCTTTTTCTCCATCTTTTCTAAATATAGCTCCGCATATCTGCCTTCATATTTATCAGAGATTTTTTCGGCTACCTGTTTCCAGCGGTTTAGAATTTCTCCATGATTAACAATCCCTCTAAATATTTCGTTTCTGGAATTTACATCAACCTTTAGGGGATATATTGCACCCATGCTCATATTGGCAAGTTGTTCCCCAACGAAATCAGGCTCATGTCTGTCTATAAAAAGGTCCGTTTTATCAAAGCATAACTGCCAAACTTTATTTTCATCTCTAAATTGGTTCACCTTCAGATGGATCTGATAATCTAACCTTTTTGTCGCCTCTAGATTGCCTTCGCCATAATATTTAATAGTTATGCCATAACTTCTGGTAGAACGTGGTTTGGGGGCAAAATCAATAGCATGATCGATATTGAGCTTAATTTTGCCCTGAGCTGCAGAATTTGAAAGGCTATTTACTTTTTCCATAACCGAGCGTATTAATAAGTAACCCTATTACCATCGGCATTGGGGGCCATAGGCTGTACGACACCGTAAGCACTTTTTCTATCTGCCGACCAGTGCAAATACTGGTTTCGCAATTTGTGAAGGTCTTCCTGCTGTTGCCTCCGTACAGGATCCTTGGGTAATTCTGATGAAAAAATATATGGTGTTCCGTTAGCCATTACATAATCTCTAAGCGTAGCTTTGACTCTAAGCAACAGGGGATTGCCATTAATGGTATATTTTGTTTCGGTTTTACTTTTAACGAGTGGCAAATTATGGTTCTGACTATGCTCTGCCATATACTGTAAGGGAATATAACTGTACTCTTTGTAAATAAACCTCGTGCCCTCAAGAGCCCAGTACATATTACCGCCGGTAACTTTCAATTGATTTTCCTCATACCAGGCCTCTTTTATAAGTTTAGCTTTAAAGGCGTCCAGATTGCCTTTAAGCGTCCACGAGGTAGCCAATTCGGATACTATTTCCGTAACTGTTTCGTAACTTCCTCCAATATCACTGTGCACACCCGGAAAAACCCGTTCCCTCCCAACATTTGTATGTGTTAAAGAAAAATTCTTACGGTGCTCATTTTCAGCTACAAAATGGACAACATTTTGCGCACGACCAATCTGGTTGAGGTGTAATTCTTCAACATCGTTGAAATTAGGAGATGCACTAAAATATTTTGAGTACGACGATACGGTATCAAAAATGCCCAAAAACCTTACCTTAATTTGGTTAGGTGTTATTTTAAGTCCGGCAGCACTAAACATTTCGCCTAAACGGCCGCAGGCTGGCATTACTTCTAAACTTGTTGCTTCCCCATCCGAATCATATCTCGATACGATTCCAGTATGTGGGTCTGCAGTCATCCTAGACCGGTATTCATTTTTACCGATCTCATAAACAAAATTTCTTGCTGCCGCAGCCCCCCGGCTAAAACCAAATACGTCGAAAGTAATGCTTCTTAATTTCTTTTTTCCGCTGCTTTTTATCGCACTTTTCAGTTTATCTGTAAAAATTTTTTCACATGCCTTTCTCACTTTTCCTCTTATTCCTGTGCTTCCAGTACCGAAGGCATAACCCATTTGACTATCTTTTTGCCCATCTTCAGTACCAATACCCTCTAAATAAATACTTTTACTCTTATCGTAAATATCCCAAAGTCTGGCAACGTTCGACCAATCATTCTGGTAACTGCTATCGCTATCTGTTCCGTTACGCTGGTAGGTAGGTGTACTGGCTCTACGCTCTTCAGAGTTATTCATATTGTTTTTTGTTCCATCAAAAAACACTCCTACAAAAAGATCTAAATACTCTACTTTATCGTTTGGCGGTACATAACTGCCCAATTTAACGCTCGTCATACTAATCCACTTTACTGATATCGATTTTCACCCTGTTGAGCTGAATTTCTTCTGTACTATTTTTTAGCGATATTTTTGCTCCTTTTCCGTCTGCATTCAGCGATACAACCAGGTCTATCTCACTAGAGTTCCCCAGCTTCTCAAAAGCAGCCATTGTTTCCTTTTCATCAAAAGGTTTTATTTCAAGCCCATATTTAGTTCCGTTTTCCTTTTTCCAAACCAAAGTGATGTATTTCGGTACGGCCCTGGAAACGTATGGATTAGCTATAAGATCTTCTCCAAATCGATTTTCTTCTTCACCGTTAAGGAAGTTGTAATAGCATAATATCAACTGATCTCCAACGGGTAAACGAACTTCTGGATGCCAAGGATATTTTTTGCGGTAAAGTTCATAAACAGCTGGATCTGACATGCCTTCAACTTTAATGCGTTCCAAAATTTCCGGCTTCATAATCATTTTATCTTCCAGTGTAAGTGTGATAAAATTCGGCTCCAGCATGTACTTTGCATTGGGATAAGCCTTTTCCTTTGAAATAGTTGTTTCATTGGCATCAAAAGCACCCACTTCCGTCTGGAAACCTGGGCCGCTAAGCCAGACCACTACCTTACCTTTTGGCGCAAGACCGATTTTGATCAACGTGTAGTTATCTTTTTTATTGGTCAGGTTATCCTTAAATCCGTCATGGAATAACTGGGCAATGCGGGCCTTATCTAATTTCCATTTTCCGGTATAAAATTTCTTTTCCATTAACGAGAGCCAGGTAAAACTTAACGAATCCGGTGCTTCCACCTGTTTGGTTGTAACGCTCATCACGCCGCCGTCGTTTCCCCATCCAGTATTCTGCGTTCCCCAGATGGCATCAAAACTGTAGGTAAAATCGTTAGCAATTAATGCACCCTTGTATACTTCCATCGGATATTCTTCGGGAGCCGAAACCGTACCTGTCCACTCAAATTTTTCTTCCATTTTTTGTCCTTTGCAACTTGTTATCGCCAGTAAAATGAACGCCAGCAATACATACCTGTTTTTTCTAAAACTCATGATTTGTTACCGCTTGATACAATTTTTTTGCTACTGGCCAATGATAGGTTCTGTGAAGTAGCTTCAACATTCATTACCTGGGCAACTTTTTCCAATTTAACGCCAACACGGAGCTCGTATTTTTGGATTACCTCGATACTGATATTTTTAGCTTGTTTTATAATCGCCATCTTTAGAAAAGGTTAGATTTTTCGGCGCTATTAAGCTCCACAATTTTGCCACTCTGCATCGTCATGTTCTCTTTTGCACTGAACATGCTTATTTCTGAAGCAATTTCGTTTGAAGTATCAGCCGTTCTTTTAAAATCTTTTGTTGCCAGTTCTGTACGGTTATTGGATGTTTCTGAAACATCGCCAACGGCACTTAACGAATAATTATTACCCGCTGTAGTGGCAATATCCTTGCCCGCATTGGTAGATTGGTTTTGCCCCACCTGCACATCCATATTCTCCCCTACATTAATCTGCATATTCTTGCAATTCAGCGTCATGTTTTCCAGGGCGGTTATTGTAATGTTATTGCCCTTGGTATCAATGTAGATGATATTCTGGTGCATATCGGTCAGTTTGATCCCTTGTGTACCCTCGCTATCATCAAATTCCAGTAAATGCCCGCTTCTGGTGATAATACTCTTTAAGTGATTTTTAATCAGCGGACTGCTGTCTACACTAGCGCTATGATAAACGCTCCCCATAACCACCGGACGTGCAATATTTCCTTCTTCAAAGGCAATCATTACCTGATCATCAATTTCAGGAATAGCAAAGTAACCGCGGTTATTTCCACGTTCGCCAACACCTGCGCTTGGGGTAACCACACGCAACCATTCAGTAACATCATTAGTTAAACATTCCCATTTAAACTTCACCTTAATACGCCCCTGACCTTGCGGATCGTTATTATCAATCACATCTGCCAGTTGCATATCTGGTTGTGGTCTTTCAAAATTTTTAACCAGGATGCGTTCTGTAGTGGCTATTTTACCTTCGAAAGTATTGCTATACTTCCCGTTTTCGTTAATGTGATGATTTATACCGATGATTAGAAATTTGCCTAAACTCTCAGAAGTGAAGGCCAGGTCTTTACGCAGACTCATGGTAATCTCTGCAATGCTTCCAATACTGAGTTCGGCATTATCACCTTTGGCAGTAACTTTTAAAAGTTCACTGGTATTGGCTTTTTCTTCGTTATCGACCAGGTTTTTGATATCGTTCCCATTATCTACCCGAATTAGGGAAGGCTGATTAAAGGTTTTGCTATAAGTAAGATTTGATGCTTTAATGGCGTGCGATAAATCTGGCGTACCATTCACTTTTCCACTGCTTTCACTCTGAAGCATTTCATCTTGTTTTGGACTATAGGCGAAACGCTTATTTTTAATGGGGGCAATTTCCATGGCATACTGCATCTCCTGCACATCTCTGCCGTAAAACAACGAGATTTCATTCTTAACATCAGGCTTACCGAAATTGAGCCGCCTGCCATCGTAGAAAAACCATTCATGATATTCTGCCGAAAGGCGGTTTAAAAATGCAAAATCACTTTCCTTATATTGAATGATGTAATCTATTGATGATCTTCTGGCTGCATTAACGGCTACACTTAAATCATTCGCTGGCGTATCTTTGGTAGCTAACTTTACGATCTCATTTAGATCTTTATCTAAATATGAGCCTAAATCTGGTCCGCGATCGATTAAAATAGTGGGGCTATAACCACTTACAATGATAATTCCATGGTAACCGTGGCTTTGCGAAAGTTCTACTTTAGAAACCAGGCCAATGAAATTTTGCATCCCTTCTTGTGAATGACCGAAGGAAGCGGTCAGGGTTTTACCTACAAAATCACGACTATCATCTAAACTGATCAGTCCTGGCGCTCCCATTTGGTCATGATTAAAACGAAGCTCAAAATAATGATGTTCATTAAAAGCTTGTTTAAGCGTAAAGGAAGCGAAATGAGTAATTTCCTTATCTTCTATGTTGATTTCTGTAATGAGTTTCTTTTCCATATTGATGATAAAAATCAGTGGCTCAACAATTACTTGAAAACTTTATTCAGAATGGCAAACGGCGTTCATTTAAGAACAAATCAATTCAGGTACCGTGCTTGGTTTAAATAATGTTGGTTTATGCCAGTGTTACCCAACCTGTAACCGTTTAAAATTAATAACTTTTGCTGCGTATATCAGAAAGCTAAATGCAGATAGCGCTTTAGGATATAATCAATTGAAACATCAATATAGTAAACGAATAATTCAGATGAGCGGTTTATTTGAAATAAAATCTGATAGAAAAAAGCGACTGGCAGAACCAATCGCTTTAATAGATTTTATATTGTTAAATCTGACTAGGCTTTAGGCCAGTCGTTCTCATGTTCTGCATTACCCAATTTGAGTTTTCTAGCTGACACTACAAAAGTAAGCGTCATTGGTGTATTGTCATTTACGGCAATACCTTCGCTATATTGAACAATGTAACCATCTTCGAAAGTAAGTTCTTTCATTTTAGAATCTTCCTCACCCTTTTTGAAAGTGATTGTTCCTGATTGTGGTTTATATTGGTTATTTACCATTGATTCAATTACTGAAGTATCTTCTGTAGATTCAATTTCAATATTAATGGTTCCACCATATACACCTGATGAAGGACGACCTTTAGCGTCTACATCTCTATTTAATGAAAAGCTGCACTGTAATACGTCAAATTCCTTTGAACCTAATGTTAATCTGGTTTTAAATGCCATTGTTGTAAGTTTTTTAAATGTTTTTGAAAAAATGAATTGTGGTTAGCGGCTGGCGTGGAGCGAAGAGCATGGCAATAGGCATTCGGTGTTTAATTACCTTATACCTTCAACCTTTTACCCTCTACCTCTTTTATGCTTTAGGCCAGTCGTTTAGATGCTCTGCATTACCAAGTTTCAGCTTTCTGGCCGAGATCTGGAATTTCAGTGTCATCGGATGATCACCTACAATGTTAATTCCTTCGGAATATTTTACAATGTAGCCGTCTTCGAAATCTACTTCTTTCATTTTAGCATCTTCTTCAGTTTTCTTAATCAGAAGTGTTCCTGTAATAGGTTTGTATTGATTATTTACCATCGCTTCGATAATTGAGGTGTCTTCAGTTGATTCGATCTCAATATCAATGGTACCGCCGTAAACTCCGGAAGAAGGTCTTCCTTTAGCATCTACATCGCGATTTAATGCGTAGGCGCAATGAAGCACATCGTACTCCTTGCCCGAAAAATTCAATCTAGCTTTGAAAGCCATAGTGTCTAAATTTAAAGGTGAAAAATTTGGTTATGTAGCCAAGCTACCGTAATAAACCTCACCCAAATATCAAGCCAGCAGTTAATTAAATAACTGATATGCAAAGCAAAAATATCTTAATTTAGTTGATATATTCAAAAATATCCCTTTGATATAGCTTCAAGCACGAATTATTATGAAAGAAATATGTGGAAAAATTCTATAAATATTTTCTACGTAGACAGACACTCGAAAAAAGATAACCGCATATAACTGTAGTAATTGTCCACAATATGTAGCACTTTAGGGCATCACAAATAACCAGAATTTGAATTTTAAATGAGTTGAACACCAAATTTCTCCATTTTGGCTACCCATTTTT
The DNA here is from genome assembly GCF_034045265.1 of Pedobacter sp. CFBP9032. Lineage (NCBI taxonomy): Bacteria > Pseudomonadati > Bacteroidota > Sphingobacteriia > Sphingobacteriales > Sphingobacteriaceae > Pedobacter > Pedobacter sp. CFBP9032. The sequence continues at coordinate 137,620 of NZ_JAXCWE010000013.1, forward strand.
GACTATAGTGATTTTCTAAGGAATGTAATTCGCCAATGGTATTGGTCAATACTGGATTCATTTTACACTTCTCAAATACAGCTTTTTTTATAGCCAGGTAAGTGGTTTTTTTATTCGCTTTCCATTCTTTGAAAGTTGCTTCATCTAAAATGGAAACAATTCTTGCAGAACGGCCACTGAAGTTATTATTGATGTTTTGATTTTGAGTCGTGAAGATTTGATCCGGCATAAAAAGTCGATCAAAAAATCCTTTGATTTTTGCAGGGATATGATCTACATAAACCGGACAAAATAAAACAACATGATTGCTCTGCCTGATGGCACTTAAAGCTTTCTGCAAATCAGGTTCAAGTTCGGCGATCTGCCTGTTATTAAAGAGCTTGTTAGAATTAAAAATAAGGTCGATAATGGCAATTTCCCTAATCGTAGCGCCAGCGCTTTCTGCACCATTTTTATAGGCATTGATCAAAAAATCTGTGGATACCGTCTTTTCTATATCCCCATTCAGGATAAGTACTTGCTTCATTTATAATTGGTATTTAGCTTGTGAGGCGGTAGATGTTACAAAACTATAAAGTTTTTGTTAACCTAATGCATCAAAAATAAAAAAACCTGATCGCAAGGATCAGGTTTTCATTTTTCATATACAGGCAACTCTCAACGTATTTCAGTTACCAAATTCAAATTATGCTTGCAGAATAGTCTTTTAATCGCTTTAAAAGCCATTAAATTCGAAGCAAATACCAGTCAATTTTCTGGTTATTGTTGATTGTATTCGGATGCCCAGGTTGTATTTTCGTCTTCACCTTTGTGCCCATCTAATTTCACTACGAAACTTTTTGCAGGGAAGTATGGTGTAATGTGAATATCTAAATGGATTCTATCCTTTTGCTGTTCATCACGTTCAAAACGCATAATTTTAAACCTTTCTATTAAACGATCTGCCCCCTGAATTCCATCTAAAAACTTCACAATCTGACCTCTTAAATCCTGTTCTGTTTTAGAAGTCCAGTTTTCAAAAGCTCTTCTGTTTAAGAAATCGAATAATACTTTGGTGATATAATCAAATACCCGTACAACCGAATAAGTCTGCAAGCCGATGTTATCGCCGTTGAATAATGTTTTCGCAGAGAAAGCCATTACTTTTCCATATTCATTTACCATGGGTACTAAACCAACTCTTTCCAGGTGTGAAATTTCACTTTTCTTTAAGTCAAATTTAACACCATCCACTTCATTTATAGCACCATGTTTTTTACCCGCAGTAACCTGAGACATTAAGGTATAATACATTTTTCCAGCTAATGCCGCCGATCCAGGAACAGTTAAATCGTCTTCCTCTCCTACTTCGGCAACTTTACCTCTGCCAACCAGCCAGTTACAAGTCATAATTACATTAGAACGAAATGCATCTGCACCTGTAAAGTTGGCTGCAGTAAATAAGTCCAGAACATCATCTGGCTGATCCAAATCGGCAAAATCGGTTACCAGCATGGCTTTATTGCTATGTGCAATTTTACCCCAACGCTCCAAAACTTTGTTCGATCCCATGTAACCGGGAACAACCATTAATGAATAGTTTTTACGCAAATCTAAACGATCATAATTTTGCTTAAGCTCATCATCAACGTAATCAATAAAACGTGGGTTATCCAAATCTTTGATCTGATCCATCGATGCATTTAAAAGCACTACATTTTTTAGCTTATCAGATTCAGTATTTTTATAGAATAAATGAACAGATCTGTAAGCTTGTTCCAGTTCTCTTGAACTCTCAAGTGCTGTTCCGATGTTTTTATTCAGGTTCTCTTCGGCAGCATTAAGCTTTTCAGTGCTTTTTTCTACCATATCCGCTACGGATGATGAAGATTCCAGTACATCGATCCAGAGCTGAATTTTCTTCTTCAGTTCTTCGCGTTCTTTTCTTTTTTCATCACCTGTTAAAAAGATTTGCTTTCTGGCTTTTCTTTCAGGGTTTAGATTTTGAAGTCCATCAACGGTAGTTTCTAATAAATCGAAACCACCAACTCTTGCTAATTTTTCTAAATTATCTTTAAGTGATGTTTTTTCTACGGTTTTTCCTTCAGCAGATTTGAAACCTGCCTGAGATATATTTTGGTCTGCGTTTAATTCTTGAGGATTTGACATGTTTTCTTAGCGTTTAGATTATTTATTTTGCTCCAATTCATCCACAAAGTTCTTCAAAGCGCTAATAAAAGCACTTTTAGTTTCTTCATCATCAAGCGTAGCTTTTAGTGTTTTATTCGATTTTAATTGTTTGATTACATTAAGAGACATTTCCCTTTCAATGTTCACATTGGTTAAGTAATTGCTTTGGCTGATAATATTTTTCACACCGAAATCACTTAAATCGTTAAAGTTGATTGTTTCGCCAACGGCAGAACCATCTTGTTTTTCGAAAGCTACCTTTACATTTGGTTTATAGTGTTCAAAAACTTCCTTAACTGTTTTCAACCCTTCAACCTTTTCTGGTTTAATGGGTTCGTTATCTGTTAACTTTTGTACAAAAAGCGTTTTGTTGTGGGCAATTTCTGCAAAAGCTTCCGAGGTATCTATTTTTCGCTCGTTTCCACCAATTTCATAATTAAACATAGTATGTAGTTTTAGGTTTAAGGTTAAATTTTTCTAATAATATAATAGTTAACGTTTTAACTCAATTTTTGTTCCAATGTTGCCGCTTCCGGATGAATAATATTCCATTCTAATTTATCCTCTTCAGGATGTTTGCTTACATGAATTTTCGATCCTTTTTTTAGCTCGCCAGAAATTATGTATTTCGAGATCGGGCGGCGTAAAAGATTTCTAATCACTGCAGATAATTGTCTTGCACCATATTTAGGTGTGAAACCATCCAAAGCGATCATTTTCTTGGCATCTTCTGCAATTTCAAATTCGATGCCCATTTTGTTTAGTGACTGAACCAAACTGCTTAACTGGATTTCAAAAATGCGTACCACATTGCTCTCATTTATTGGTGCAAAAGGAACTATTTCAGAAATTCTGGCTAAAAACTCCGGGCGGAAATGGCCTGCCATTACTTCCATTAACTGGTTTGAAGCCGGGATAACACCTTTTCCTATTTGTTCTGCAATCCATTCGCTGCCAATATTAGATGTGAAAAGAATAAGGGAGTTACTGAAATCTCCTTCCTTCCCTAAGCGATCGTGCATGTGACCTTCGTCTAAAATTTGTAGAAACGTATCAAAAACCGACGGATGTGCTTTTTCAATTTCATCGAATAACAGCACAGAATAAGGTTGCTGCCTGATTTTGTTCACCAACAAACCTCCTTCTTCATAACCAACATATCCCGGAGGCGCTCCATAAAGTAAAGCGGCGCTATGTTCTTCTTTAAATTCAGACATATCGAACCTAATCATTGCCTTTTCATCATTAAACAAGAATTCGGCTATAGATTTGGCCAATTCGGTTTTACCCGTTCCCGTTGGTCCTAATAAAAAGAATGATCCGATAGGTTGGCCTTTTTTATTTAATCCGCTCCGCGATTCTAAGATTGCATCTGAAACAGCTTTAAGCGCCTGATCTTGCCCAACAACACGTTTTTTGAGGTATTGCTCCATGTTAAGCAACTTTTCCTTCTCTCCTGCCTGTAACTTACCCATCGGAATACCTGTTTTATAAGCAACGATTGAGGCAATATCCTGCTTGGTAATTTTGTCACTTTTTTCCGCAGCATATTTCTTCAATTCCTGGAGGCTACTGTTAATATATCCTTTGTATTCATCGGCCGTTTCAAATGCATCTGTTTGTGTTTCATCAGTTAAACGGCCCAATAAAACCGGACTTAATTTGGCTTGTAGTAGGGAAAACAACCATTTATAATCTGCAAACTGATCTGCTTCTGATTGCCCTTCACCGGTATTTAATGCTTCCAGATCTGCTTCTAAACTATCTATTACCTGGTTAGAGGTATCGTTCATCATTTTCATGGCCGCCATCGTCCTGTCTAACAAATCAAATGCAGAATCAGGGAGCCTTCTGTCTTTCATGTAGCGTTTAGCCAGGCGAACACATTCGCCTAAAGCATCCGGCTCAATGCTCAAAGTATGGTGTTCTTCATACTTCACTGCCAGTTTTTGCAACATTTTTATGGTACTTTCTTCATTGGGTTCATTTACCTGAAGTACTTCAAAACGCCTGCTGAAGGCCTGTTCTGGCTCAATAATTTTGCGGTACTCATCAATTGTGGTCGCACCGATTACCGTTATTTCTCCCCGGGCTAATTCTGGTTTTAGCAAATTGCCGATACCTGCGCCAAGTGGGCCCTTACTATCTAACAACGTATGAATTTCATCAATAAAAAGCACTGCTTTCTCAAACTGCTTCACTTCTTTGATGATGTTTTTTAAACGGTCTTCAATTTCACCTTTGTAAGATGCGCCAGCAATGAGCGATCCCAGATCAAGCTCAAAAAGCTGAACAGCCTTTAAACTATCTGGCACATTCTGGTTTACAATATCAATGGCGAAGCCATCTACCAAAGCTGTTTTACCCACCCCGGCATCGCCTGTGAGGATTACATTTGGTTTGGTTCTGCGGCAAAGGATTTCCATCATCATCCGGGTTTCTTTATCACGGCCAATAATCGGATCCGTCTTCTCATCGCGAACCATCTGCAAACGATCTATGCAGTACTTGTGTAATGCATTCCCTGTACTTTTGTTTTGGGTACCGGTCGCTGTTTTATCCGGCGATACGACTCTCGAAATTTCTTCATCCTTTACATAAAGGTCTAAAATTTCGCGCTCTTTAATAGGGAAAGACTTTAACTGATCTGGCTGAAAACCTATTCCAGGCTTTGCCAATGCGGTAAGCACACAAATAGGTGTGATTAAATCGAGGCCCAACTTAATGCGTACATTGTCTGCTTCTTCGAAAATTACTGCAATTTCCGGTGCACCACTAACAGTATCGCTTAAGCTTGCAGATTTTGCCTGTTCTTCAATCCGAACTTCTGCCCACTCACTGATATACTCCTCATCTTTTCCGATGGAAGTAATAAAAGACCTTAAACCAACGTCTTTATGCATCAGGCCCTTCAGCAGATGCGCAGCAGTAAAAACTTCATTTCTATATTCTTTAGCCAATGATTGCGCAATGTGCAATGCTGTTTTTACTGATTCACTTAGATTTGTAATTGCCATATCCCTTAGTTGGTTTTTGGCAATACTGCCGGGTTAAAATTATTTTCAGTGATGTAATAATATATTTTGCCATTTGATAGAAATTGCTGCTCAATCTGGGTAGCTCTTTTAATTTGCTCAACAGATTGGTTTAACAATTTAATGTAGTTTTCAAATTGATCAAGCGGCATTTTTGACGTGCTTTTTAAATCACCAACCTTATACCTGGCTAAAAATTCGTTGTTTAAAGGTAACCCTGTTACCAGTTTGATGTAGTTAGCCAAAGTCATGGATTTTATATCGCCAGAAGAGGTTTTAATTCCTAGCAACTGTTTCGGCATTTTAACATAATTTTTTACCAGTTTGCTTCTGAAAGAAGATTGATCTGCCTGAAGATTTTGGCCTAACATAATCGAGAAAACATCTACAATTTGTTTGTACTCCATATTGTTAAGTACAATGGCATATTGCAAGGTTGATGGATGATTTTTCACCACCTCTGCAGATAAATTGGCAGTGCTATAATATTTGAAGGCATTATGCGGCATGCGATCTGCTACTTCTGCGCCAACTGGCGTGGGTAACAAACCTTCTACTTCCGAAGAAAGATTTTTACGCGAAATCCCCGTTAAGCGAAATGCGCTATCTAAAGAACTGATTTGATTGTAAATATCCATATTGGTTTCTTTTACAAAACGGCGCAGGGCGATGGTCATACTTTGGTTTGAATTTACCGATCCTTTGGTTGGGAAAACCACGCCACCTTGAATCAAGCTGTTTTTAGGGTAATCTAAATAGTATGAAATCGAATCTTGTAAACTGGTGTTATAAGGCTGAAAACTCTTTAAGCCTTCACCTTTAACCATAGTATTTTTTCTATATTCTGCTGCACGAATAGCTGATTCTGAAACTAGTTTGCGCGACTGAATAACAAAATCATTAAATGATTGGTTAAAATCGCTATATACCTGAAGTGCCAAAATTCTGGCATCTGCCTGGGCAACCTGTTCGCCCAGTTCGTTAATCAGGTAGTTATTTGTTCCGCCTATGTTTCCTGTACTTCCCACCAATACAATTAAATTAGTTTCATTTTTCTTAGCTTTAAAGAGATTTAAGCCAGCTTTTAAAGCTTCGAAAACAGGGCCTTCAGCAATTTCACCGTTACACCTTAGCGTGTTTTTTGCCTGGTTAGATAAAAATGACATCAGCTTCCTGTAGTCATTCTGGATTGGACTCACAAAAATTCCCTGCAAAGCACATCCGGCTTCACCACGGTATACCACGCCACCATAATTTACGGTTGTTCCTTTTCCAAAATCGCCCATTATATTTTCAAATGAGGATATGGTGTTGGTCATTCCAGATAGATATTTGGTCATTGAACTTCCGCCATCTACCACAAAAAGTACGTTAATTTTATTTTTATTCTTACGAAGTTTTAAATAATCCTGATAAGAAAGTGACGACCCATTGATGGTTAAGATTTTATTATCCTTTTTATTATAAACGTCTGCTGCAATCCCAATTCCATATGAACCTGCATCTTCAGAAACTATTGGAACACTTTTTAATATCAAGTTTTCTGCTGGCAATAAAGGATCCACTACGAATGCTGTTCCTTTATCAATACCACTTTTAATGGCGGCCGCGGTAGAATCATCACTATTATCGCTGCTTGGTTTAGCTGATGTGATGTACAAACGATCTCCCCAGTTGTGCACCACTTCTGATGATACCCAACCATAAATACTTTTTAAAGCAGTATCCGCAACCAACTGATCATCAGAACCAATTAAGTATTTTTTTCCATCTTCTGATTTTTTATAGATGTAAGAAATTTCATGCAACCTTACTTTCGTGCGTCTGTCTTTAAGTTCGGGAGTATTATATACCAGGATAGAATCTGTAGTATCGAAATAAAATTTTGGTTCCGTTAATGCATTTTTTCCGTTGATAATACCTATAGATTTTTCTGCATATCCTGTTTTCTGGTTAGAGAATCCGCGCTGCCATAAAAGTAATTTTGACTTTGCAATCCATCCATAACTGATGGCACTTTTTTTATCGGTAATCTTTCTCCCTCTGATCATTCCTGCTTTGTATTTGATCAGTTTCAGATAGCCATTTTCTTCTTTGGATACGTAAAAGGGTTCCATGAAACCAATTTTTTTCATGATGAGACTACCGCCCGGAGCAGTGGTGGTATAATTGTCTTCACGATCAGAAAAAACAATCCAGGGCAAACTACTATTGCTGGTATTGTCATTTACATTGATGGTTTCTGCTGGCCTTTCATAGGCTTTAGGCATATATTTTACTTTTTTGCCAAACGATGCCGGTGATTGTGCATAGGCAAAGGATATTCCCAGAAACAGGATGGTTAAGGCATAATATTTTTTCATAATGGTTGTAGATGAGCTTTAGAATGAGGTTAATCTATTTTGTTTTAGCTGGTGCTGGTGCGTCAGTTGTTGCTGTTGTTGCCGGCTGTGCAGTTCCCGAGTGTTGTTTAATATTCAATAAACTGGCGCAGGTAGAATTTGGCTTGATGGTTAACTGGGCTTCATCTACTGCAATTTCGCCACCAAAGGTTAGCCCCATGCAATACGAATAAATATCTGTCTGCTTTTTTTTCCCGTTCATTTCTACATTTACAGTTACCTTTTCGTTATTACACATGTATTTGTTAACGAGGTAATAGTAATTGGAGTTGAAGTCTGCACCATTAGCAATTGCCTGTAATCTGGCCCTGATATCATCGATTGTTTTACGCTCACCATCTCCTGGTGCTACAAAATCTTCTACAATTTCTGCATTAGGATCGGTAATGAGTATAGTTAAGTACGCAGGTTTACGCGCTTTATCTGAGCGAAGGCGGACTACATATTTTCCTGGCGCGCGGTAAGTGTATAAGGCTGTCTTTCCTTTAACATCTACCCGTCCGGTTTCACCGAAAGACCATTCGAAATCCTTGCCTTCTCCATCTCCTTCTAACCGTATCTCTTCATTAACTAAACCAGCTGTTGGCCCGCTAATGGTGAGTACACTGTCTACCGCTACAGCCCTTACCGTGTCTCTTACGGTTATTGGAAACTCCTGCCGTAACTCACCATCAACTGTGAGGCGTACAATGTAAGTATCTGGTTTGGTATAGTGGTAAGATCCGGTTTTGGTGGTGGCTCTTTCACCATTACCAAATTCCCAGAGCCATTTAGTAGCCTTTGGGGTATTATCTGTAAAGACCAAATCTTCGTTTAAATAGATTTCGTCTTTTAAAATTCTTGCTTCAATTGCTCTTTTTTCGAATAAGGAACTTTTAAATAAAAAGATGAGGCCTGTTAATAGAAGTACAGCTAATAGGATGTATAAAATAACATAGCCCTGCGAATTGGAATTAACTTGCTTGGTGTTTGAGTCGGACATAGGTAGCGTTTTTTATATTTTGTTTAGAGGTTTATCGGGAAGAGATGGTTTGTTGCAATTGTCGCCTGTTGGTAATGCAGTCGTCTAATTGTCTTTTGTGTAATTCAATGTCGCTGATATTTCTATTTTGTTCTTGCCTGTCGTAGAAAAGCCTGTCATACAGTTGAGATGTCTGAACAAAAATCTTGTACCGGGAATCTGATGCTTTGCGATCAAATGCGGCTTTAATCGACCCCAACGACAGCTGGATGTCGTTTTTTAAAAATACAGCCTGGACATTGGGATTATAACGGGTAATTTGTTTGAAAGTAGTATCTACCGTAGGCATGGTTTCTTTTACCATGTTTTCGAATACTTCATTTTCATTAATTTTTACTTCAAGCTCTTCCTTCGAGATTTCATATCTCGATTTATTGCTGTAAAATATACCGAAGCTTAACAGCCCGACAGTGAAAATAAACAGCGCCGTGAAAAACAAGAATTGTTCACGTCTTTCTTTTATGCTTAATTTAATCATAATAAATATTATCTGCCGTATCTACCGTTTCTGATTCTATTTGCTGCAGACTGATTAGCCCGCTGACAATCGTTTATTTGTTCTTTGTAGCGTTGTATGTCACCTCTTGATTTGATTAACGAATCCTGCAAATCGGCCATTGCACCAACATTGTTGTTTAGTTTTCCATACAATTCAAAACTTGGACTGTCCTCAGTTTTTCTGGAGATGAGATCTTTAATACGGTTGTTTGCAGTTTGAATATCGCCAAGCAAAATGCCTTGCTTGCTCATTTCATTTGCGTTGTAATCTCTATACTGAGTAAGTTCTTTAAATCGAACCAGGATTAAATCGAAATTGGTATTAATGTCTTTTCTTAGATAAGATAATTTTTCTGCTTCCTTTACTTTTTTATCAAGTAAGGCATATTCATAATCAGAAGCGGCAAAAAAGAGATAAATACAAAAGATGGAAAAAAGAGTAAGGAATAAAAAGTTAAGAATAAACTTGGTATAGGAGCTCTTGATTTCGACGGCGTTAATGGGTTTCATAGACTTTTAATGTTTCACATAGCAATGGTACAATAATTAATCTGACAATCAACACCCTTCAATATCACACAAAAACATTCAAATTAACTTTGCAATAACAATTTTTTATATTTTGTGTTTGGTTATAAAAGAGAATTAATTTATTTTACTTTTAACAAACTTTAAGCCAAATTTCTATGTCTGAAAATTTTTTCAATAAACCGTTCAGATTTAACTCCGTATTTTCAGGCACTGGGCTTCAGCCAACTGACCTCGGAAAATCGATTTCTAACCATATAGAATTAATCATTTTTACCCGCTATGGTGAACATCGCTATAGATATGATTTCGGCTGTGAAATTTGGGAACTGGATTTTGAGTTAATTGTCAGCGAAAGCCTCTGGGAGGAAAAATTCCGCAAATCTCTGCTCAAATCCATCTCAGACTATGAATTCAGAATCGACAACATTGCGGTGGAAGTCAGGATCACAGAGGTAGAAAATGTATATCCGTTACGTAAGATAACAGAGATAAAAAAGAAAGTTGATATTACTGTAAGAGCACTAATAAAAACCACAGGAGAAAAATATTTTTTTAATACAGCTTTATTCCTTAGCCCACTATCAACTTAAGTTAAAAACGCATCAATTATTCTACACATGAAACCAGTTTTTTATTCATCAAAAGATGAAATCCGAAATAGAATTTTAAAAAATGCAGAAGATTTCTGGAATATTAAGGATACAAATGATTTCGATCCGCTGGTAAAATTAATTATTGAGGCATTGAGCAATGAGCTTTTTAATGTTGCCAATGACGTTAAAAACTTAGAGAATCGAATCTTTGATAAAATTAGCAGAATCTTAGCACCTGATCACCTCACCTCTTCATTACCAGCGCATGCCATTATACATGCCAGACCTATTGAGGAGGAAGATTATCTTTCACCATATACCCAGTTTGCATTTAAGAAAAACATCCCGCAGGAAAATGATAAAGCTAAAAAAGCAGATATTTTCTTTGGACCCCTACATACCGTTAAAGTTCATAATGCTTCCATAAAATACCTAGCCACCGGAAATACGCTTTTCAACTTAGAACAATCAAACAAACAACCGTTATTAAATACACTTCCCGGTTTTTCTGTTGAAAAAAACACCATTTACATTGGTTTAAGTGGCATAAAAAATTGGATGGATTTCAATAAGCTCAACTTCTTCTTCGACTGGAAAAATTACTCGGTACCAGAAAATACTTACGATCTTTTATCTTTAGGAAAATGGTTTTATAAAGATAATGAGCTCGGTGCGTATACCGAACGTTTTATGGACGAGCCTTTAACAGGCAAAATTGAGGCTCCTTTCCATCATAAACAATTGCTGAATTTAATTAAGGCCGATATTTTACAGTTTTACAGCAACCGTTTCATCACCCTGGGTGATCTGAACGACTTTAACATTGATAATGAACCAGAGTTCCCAGTTGCTTTGGCTAATATTTTTCAGCCTGCCGGCATCAATCAGATTGATAAGAAAGTAAGGTGGCTAAAAGTAGTTTTTCCTGCAGCTATTAACCAGGAAATGCTGAATGAACTTCATATTTATATCAACGCTTTTCCTGTAGTGAATAAAAGATTAAGCCAGATTAAACACCGGCTAAAAATCATGAATAACATTATCCCGATAAAGACTGTAGAAACAGATCAAATGCTGGCAATAGAGAACCTGAAGGATAATCATGGCAACAGCTACAACGAAATTCCATATACCAATGAAAATGAAAAAGGCGATGGCTCATTTTCGATCAGGTATGGTGGAACAGAGCGCTTTGATACCAGAAATGCAAAGGAATTGGTTGATTATCTTTTTGAGCTTTTAAGAGATGAAAAAGCGGCTTTCTCTGCTTATGGGCCCGATTTCTTGAGCACCATTCTTAAAAACTTAGAACAGAACATTGCACTGATTGAACAGAAAAGCCGTTCTGCCCTTAAAGACATTAAAGAATTGCCAAGCTATATCCTCCTGAAACCTATTGACGACGCCGACATTTTATTTGTAGACATTTGGGTAACTCAGGCAGAAGAGGCCAACCATATCAACGCCGGCAGCCGATTGGTTGTTTACGAAAATAATAAAGTGAATGCGGAGAGTATCTTTTTTTTAAGCCAAACGAAAGGCGGACGTACAAAATTGAATGCGAGCAACAGGGTACAAGCTTACAAATATGGTTTAACAACAGCCGACAGAATTATTACCAAAGCCGATGTGATTAATTTTTGCCGTTACGAGCTAGGGCAAAAACTTAACGGAATTACCTTGGCTAAAGGAATTATGATGGATAATAAACCAAATGCTGGTTTCATAAAAACAACAGACATCATTATTGAGCCTGCAGAAAATCAAAAACTTACTACTCAGGACTGGGAAGAATTATTGAGTTTAACCCTGTCTAAATTAAAACTTAGAAGTACAATGAATATACATTACCGCATGTTGTTAAAACCGTCTGTTTATAAAACATTTTAGATATAAACCGTGTAACCCAGGTAAGCACTTTCCCCATCGGTGGTGAGCATGGTTTCCTGCAATTCGATTGCAGTGAGCAGTTCTACAGTTACTTCTGCATCAATAGGCATGAGGTAACTGATGGCCATATCCAAAATAGCCCTGTTCTGCTGGCCTGGAATAAATTTAACAAGTTCTTGGGGTGTAGTTGGCCCGATATTAATATGATAGGCTTCATTATCTGGTATAAAACTGTCTCCTATAATGGTATCAATACCAAGGGCGCTCCCTCCAAGTTGCATCTGGAGATCATCTGCAATTTTTACCGGGGATACATTTGAAGTTGCATCAACTAAAAGAATTGGGAGGTTAAATAAAGCCGTTAGTACCTTAGACACAAAACTGATATCGTTTCTTTTTTGTTGAATTTCGGGCAATAAGTGCATCCAGATGATGCTTTGTTCTTTATTTAGCAGTTGAAATTCATCCCAGCCAAATTCAAAAATCCGGCTTAAATCAGAATAGGTGGTTTTTTTATCGAGCTTATTTTCGTAAAGCTCGGTCATGATCCTTACATGATTAATCTCTGCATCAAACGGGGTAAAAAATAATCTGGCGTGTTTCTCTTCCTCTCTTCTGTCTCTGATATCCTTAATCATCGATTCTTCGTCCATCCCGGCACTGCCCGTTGGCGGTCTGTGGAAAAGGCCTTCAGGCAACATGTCGTATAAACTTTCCCGGTTGGTACTAATGCGGATACGATCTTGCCGCCTTTTTTCAGAATAATAAGCAGTACTATCTTCTATATCTTTAGTAAATGCCCGTTTATCTGCACCAATAGGGATAATTTCTATTCGATCGGCATCTATTACTTCACGCTCAATTAAGTCGGCGGCATGCGCTACCGCTTTATAATCTGTAAAGAGTTCATTATGAATTAAAGTTTCTTTTTTCATCTAAACTTTCAGCCCGCTTGTTTGTTAAGGGTTAAATTAATATTATAGAACAAATTAGCATTACAATCAAATACTAAAGATACTATATTTGTAACACATCACATCTAAAAACATTAATGGACGTTCAATCTTTTTTTATTCGCTTTCTACTATTTCCGCTGATTTTTATAGTTTCAACGGCTGTACTCTCTATTATTAACAAGAAAAACCAATTCCTCAATAACAAAAGACTCATAGTAAGTGTTCTCGTTATCGGTATTATTTTAGCAATCCCTGGTTTTCTTGGCTTTTTAAACTTTAGTTTTATGCCCTGGGGTTATATCATTTGCTGTATTTTCTATATTCTTACAGGCACTATCTTTGTATATCTATTAACAAAATATTATCCAAAAGATGTACTGGAGCGTAAGGTATTTATCTTTTTTGCCACTTTGGTTTCAGCTATATTGTCCGTGTACTTATATCAACTGGCCTTTAATTGGCTCAGCAATGTTCGTTTCGGTTGGTGGGGCGCTGGTAGTATTGCCTGGTTCTTTGTACCACTAATGTTCTGGTGGGCTTATGTTTCATTGCTCAGTATTCCTTCAGAAATTTATAAAATCTGGAAATATCCTTCAACACCTTTGGATATTAATATGGACCATGTAGATTTTAACAAGTTACTGGTTTTGGAGTTAGAGCTTTATAAAAGAAGTAGTGATCCTGAGCCTTTAAAAGTTAAGGTTAAAGCGCCAGAAAATATGAATTTTGGGATCTGGTTTCATAAATTTATTGACGACTACAACCTTAAATTTGGTAAAAATCCTGTTGAATTCAGAGATGAAGATCAGGATGGCTACAGGTGGATATTCTTTATTAAAACATCATTCTTTAAAAGAAATATTTTTATAGATCCGGATTTAGATATCACTGAAAACGGCATTTCAGAAAAAATGACCATTTATGCGAAACGTGTAACTGAAAACGTTAACAAACCCAACGAAGTAGGAGAAAGTGCTATCTTTATTTAACCTCTAAAAAATTTTATTATGATTAAGCCGCTAAAACATAAGTCGATCAACTGGATTAATGGAATGAAATTATCCAGTAGTCACTTTACTGCGAACGACCTTTATTTACAGGATTTTGTAAGGGATGCTATATCACTAAATATTCATAACAGCAATTATGGATTTTTGCCACCAATTGTTGGCTATAATAGTTCTCACGATATTGAAATTGTAGAGAAGGCTACCAATCACATTGAAATAAGAGTGAAATATTGTAATGCACTTACGCCAGAAGGTGTTCATATAGATATTTTGCAGAGTGATGCGATGGATAATTTAACGCATAGCCATTATTTTGGTCAATCAGAACCTCGTAATTACTTTATTCTTTTGGTTGTAAATCCTTTCAACAGGATCCCAGCCGGCATCCCTGATCCTGAAGAAAGCCCGTTGCGTTACCCGGAACTGGCCAAAGCATATAGCATCATAGTGCTCCCCGAAAATGAAATTGTCAGCCAGATGCCTGATAATTATTTCTTAACTATAGGCCAGGTTTACCATGAGAATGGAAGACTAACGATTAATAAAAACTACATTCCGCCAAGCTCGACGATTACCAGTCACCCGGCATTAATCAGGTATTATGAAACATTTAATTCCTTATTGAACGATTTGCAACTGGCTTCATTCAAAATCATTGATAAAACCAGCGGCAGAGATAACATTACCCCATTAGGTAAAAACATCAGGTTAATTTCTGAAAAAATTGTTGATTTCGTTGCAGGGATTTTTTATGAATACAGAAACGTTGCATATAGGGAATCGCCGACGGTATTAGTAGGATATTTCTCTAGTTTAGCCCACATCTTTTTTACTGCGGTTAAACTGATTGATCCTAAGGAGCGAGAAGAGTTGCTTAAATATTTTTACGAATGGAAAGATGTAACGCCAGGAAACTTTGAGGAGCTTTTAGCGAAAACGATAGAATTGGTTTACGATCATAAACAAATTAATCTATCTATGGTTACCGTGAATGATTTCTTAAGTGTATTGGTTGCGCTTTGGAATAAGTTGAGCGGATTAGAATACATTGGTCAACGTAAAGAAAATATAGTTGTTGCCGAGCAACAAGTTGTACAACAAGTGCAGGCCAGAAAAACCTGGACACTTTTAGATTAAGCTTCCACACTTAAAACATTATACCGATCATTATTTATCGAAGAGAAATTGGCCTGGTGGTTAAATTCATCTGAAACGATAAGTATCGATCGGTTTTTTGGTTTCAGATCATTTTATTGTTTAACCTTTGCTTCCATTTTAAAAATGATACCTATCTTAAATTTTCGATACGTATCATCATGGCCAGTCTTAATGAAAACGAGTGTGTTTTCTAAAAATAAATTATTTTACCCCTCCTTTTTTACTATTTACCCCCCTATTTCATAGATGATTTTGTAAGTATATTTGGTTACAATATAGACTCATTACAAATTCATTACTTGTAATAATCTATTGAATGTTATGATCTAACCAATTTATTATGAGCATCGCAACAACGATTTATCAAGGCAACCTCAACTGTACATTGCATAGCATTTTTATTATATGATTGTCCTTGCTTCCTGTCAATCACTAAATGATTATTCATTATCAATTAACATTTAAGCTTAGTGAAAGAGGAATACACAAAACAGCAGTATCTTAATAATTAACCAAATATAAACCTAAAACAAAAGAAATGAGGAATCACAAAACATTCAAATCGATTGCGCTATTGGCTTGCTTATCGATAGCATTCTTATCATGCAAAAAAGACAAGGAAACTGAGGCGGAAGCCGGCAGTGTAAAAGCCTGGGAAACGCTAATAGATGGTGAATCTTTCGCCAGCTATGGAAACTTTGAGGCCAAGTGGAATTATAATTATCCATGGGGCACGGACCATAATGGGTCTGCTCGTATGGTAGGAAGCTCCACGAATCACAATCAGATTTCACTAAGTGGCGGAGAAATGACCATCACTGCAACCAGATTATCCAGTTCACCAGGCAATAGTACGGCTAATGGCTTTACAAACGTTGCCATTTGGTATAATTCTGGCGCGTGTTATGCTAAACAGCAGGTACTGATTAATGATCAGTTTCCGAGTTATACCATTTCTGGAGATTTTGCAGTACCGACTAATAGAGGTACCTGGCCAGCTTTTTGGATTACCGGGGTAAATTCGTGGCCACCCGAAAGCGACATCATGGAATTTAAGGGAAGTTCTACCAATTGGCAAAACACTTACGATGGTGGCTGGGAAAATAAATTAACAAATGTTTCTAATGCTGGTTCTTACCATAATTACAAATGCTGGTACAATAAGATAAATGCTACTGATGTAGAATGTCATTACTATATTGACAATAATTGGGTAGCGAGACATGTGATGAGTAATTCGGTTGGCAAACCAATGTGGCT
The DNA here is from genome assembly GCF_034045265.1 of Pedobacter sp. CFBP9032. Classification (NCBI taxonomy): domain Bacteria; kingdom Pseudomonadati; phylum Bacteroidota; class Sphingobacteriia; order Sphingobacteriales; family Sphingobacteriaceae; genus Pedobacter; species Pedobacter sp. CFBP9032. The sequence continues at coordinate 154,143 of NZ_JAXCWE010000013.1, forward strand.
CATCGTTAATATGCAAATGGAGGGCGATAGTGGCTCGCCAGGTCCATCTGGCAATACAACATATAATATTAAAAATGTTTATATGGGTAGAGAAAGGGCTTATTAATACAGTAGTGTAAAAAATATTGGAGGTAGCGCTTGCTATCTCCAATATCAATAAAACTTTTAAATGAGATCAATATACCCGTATATACTAGTTTGTTTACTATTTACAGGCTGCAAAAAGTCTGAAATTACGCCGCCGCAAAATGATCTGAATCTTCTGCTTCAGAAAATCAATTCATTAAGGCAGTCTGGATGCAACTGCGGCACAGAATTTATGCCTCCTGTGGCACCGCTATCTTCAAATACATTATTGGATAATGCAGCAACAGCACATGCGATAGATATGGTGCAACGAAGTTATTTCGACCATGTTTCTCCTGACGGCAATACGCCAGAAGAAAGGGCAAAGCTGGCCGGCTATACAGGCAATGTAAAAGCAGAGAATTTAGGTAAAGGATATGTAAATTCAGACCAGGTAATCAGCGCCTGGAAAAACAGCACAAGTCATTGCAAAGTGATGATGGATCCCAATTCAAAAGAAGCTGGTGTTGGCTTCAATCGAAACTATTGGGTAGCAGTCTTTGGAAATCCTTTATAAATCGCTTATGCAATTTTATCCGTTTTATGGATCACAATTCCATTTGTTAACTGACTTGATTTGCTAACGAAATCTAATATATATTCCCGCTTATTGTGAAGATCTAATCCTGCTTGATCTTTCCATTCTTCCCAAAAAATAAAAAGATCTTCCTCTTTACACTCATGTAAATCGTATTGGATGCAGGCATCTTCCTTTCTCGACTGCACAACCATGTTAAGTAGAAGTGTTTGCAGTTCTGCCTTGGTTTCAGGTTTAATTTTAATGATTGCTGTTAGATAAATGCTCATATATGTTTTCTTTTAAAAATGTATTTTGTAAATGTGATTGGTAAAGTTCCAAATCTCTCACCACGTTTGCATTTTTTTCAATATCATGAAAATGCATTCCTTTCATACGCTCCATTCCTATAAAGGCATTCATTCGATGAAAACCGAATAACGGTCCGTTATCTACACTGGTTTCCATAAAAAACTCATTTGGCAAAGTAAAAGCTTCTTTTGGTGCATTCCATGATGAAGTTACCATATATTTTCTTCCCTGCAACATCCCTCCCGTACCATAGTTTCTGGCCGGGTTATCGGCTTTACGTCCGTCGTTGATGTAAATTCCATTTTTATGCCCTGCTGTAAAAACGACATCGATATATTTTTTAAAACCGTGAGGCAATTGAAACCACCAGATAGGGGTGTGATAAATTACAACATCAGCCCAAACGTACTTAGCTACTTCTTCCTTTGGATCGTAATTATCATTAATATTAGTGGTTTTAACTTCAAATTCAGATAATGCTGAAAAGAAATTAGCCGTAGTCGTCGCGATGGTTTCATTGAATCTACCTCCTGAATGGCCAAATTTCTGACCACCATTGATGATGAATATTTTTGTCATTTCCAATTTTCTTTATTTTATGTTTCAAAATTACCATTCGCTATGCTATTATTAAAACAAGTTAATTCATAGCTTTGTATCAGAATTATAATACTATGGTTAATCTTGAATGGTATAGAAGCTTTAAGGCAATTTATAAAACCGGAACATTAACTGGCGCTGCAGAAAGTTTATTTATTTCTCAGCCAGGGGTAAGTCTGCACCTCGGTTCGCTGGAAAGTTATGTTGGCTATAAGTTGTTTGAACGAACAGGGAGAAAAATGGTTCCAACAGAAAAAGGAAAAGTTTTGTACAATTTTATTGTTGAACCTTTGGTCAAATTAGAAGATGCCGAAAAGCACTTTCAAAAAAGCACAGAAAAACATACGCCAACTATAAGCGTTGGAATGTGTTTTGAAACCTTTCAAATTACTTTGGAACAATATATTGCTACACTACCTTTTAATGTAATTATCCGCTTTGGCGATTACCCTGAAATGCTCGACCAGTTAGATAAGGGTATCCTTGATCTCATCATCACACCACAAAAAGGAAGTTCGCCTAATATTGAACACGAAGCATTCTCTTCGGAGACAATTGTATTGGTTGGCGGTATTGACACCGACGATAATCAATTTAAATCGCTGGTAAAAAAGAAGGATTTAGCTGAAATGGAAACCTGGCTAAAAAAACAAAAATGGTATGGTACTGCCGGCGACATGGAACATTTATTGCGCTTCTGGCAATTAAACTTTGGAAAACATGCAGACTTCAGACCCAATTATATCGTTCCGAACTTAAATTCCATTGTGCGGTGTTTATCTGGTGGAAAAGGTCTGGCTATTATTCCGGATTTTCTTTGTAAAAAAGAGGTGGAGGAAGGGAAAATTAAAGTGATTTGGGAAGGAAGAGAAAAGTTGAAAAACATCCTTTATTTCGGCACCAGAAAAAATACACAATATGCTTCAGAAATTGCGTTAATTAAAAAACCATTTAAGGAAGTGATGGTGAGTATTTAGAAAAACGTCGGCTGGTTGGTGAGGACAACAACCAGTGGGTTAAAACAAAAAAGCCTCAACTTTTTCAAGTTAAGGCTTTTGTTGCGGAATGGACGGGACTCGAACCCGCGACCTCCTGCGTGACAGGCAGGCATTCTAACCAGCTGAACTACCACTCCTTTTGTTTACTTTTTAAAAGTTTAAACCTCTTTCCCCTTTCGAGGTTGCAAATATAGGGACAAAATCTCTAATTGCAAATTTTTTTTCAAAATAATTATAACCAACTAGCCTACAGCACCTTCCTGCATCTTCTCTGCATTCTCTGCAAACTGAAGGGCATCAATAATTTCCTGAATATCTCCATCCATAATGGAAGGCAGGTTATACATCGTTAAACCAATGCGATGTTCGGTAACACGTCCTTGAGGATAATTGTAGGTTCTAATCTTGGCAGAACGGTCACCAGTAGAAACCATTGTTTTACGTTTTGCAGCAATATCACCATTCTTTTTCTGCAACTCGATATCATATAACTTACTCCGCAACATTTCCATTGCAATTACACGATTACCCAATTGAGAACGTTCCTGCTGACAAACCACAACAAGGCCTGATGGCTTGTGCGTGAGCTGAACCTTCGTTTCCACCTTATTTACATTTTGCCCACCAGCACCACCAGAACGAGAGGTTTGCAACTCGATGTCTGCCGGGTTAATGTATAAATCGATTTCTTCTGCTTCTGGTAAAACGGCAACAGATGCGGCAGAGGTATGTACACGCCCCTGAGTTTCTGTATCAGGAACCCTTTGAACACGGTGTACACCACTTTCATATTTTAACTGGCCATATACATCATCTCCATTCACTTTCAAGATCACCTCTTTATAACCACCAGCTGTACCTTCCGTTACATCAACGGTTTCTACTTTCCAGCCTTTAGTTTCAAAGTAACGGGTATACATGCGATATAAATCACCTGCAAAAAGTGCAGCTTCATCACCGCCAGTACCACCACGAATCTCGAAAACAGCATTTTTGGCATCTTCAGGATCTTTAGGAATCAGCATCAAACGGATATTGCTTTCCATTTCTTCCTGCTGCTTTAACAACATATCCAACTCTTCTTTTGCCATTTCACGCATTTCAGCATCCTTTTCAACCGATAAGATTTCCTTGTTTGCATCAATGTTGCTCATCACATTTTTGTAGATTTTATACTCATCTACAATTTTGCCCAAGTCTTTATATTCTTTATTTAAAGCCGCAAAACGTTTCATATCCTGAATTACATCCGGATTACTTAACGATTCTTCTACATCTTCCCAACGCAGCTTTATAGCTTCTAATTTATCTAACATATGATTATTCGTATTGAATTCTCCAACAATCGGCCGAGGCCAAAATTTCGGAAAAACAAAAATAAGGAAAAAAGCTGAATTAGTTTGAAACTGAAAATGCTACAGTTTATTAAAGCCCGGACGATTAATGCTATTTTAGATAAAATATTCCAGTTTCAGGTCTACCCCATCGAAAACGCCATACGAATTAGATTCAAGCCACTCACCAATATTAACGTAACGACTCCCGTTGCCTAAATTTAAATCTAAAGGCAAATGTCTGTGACCAAAAATAAAATAGTCGAAATGCGCTTTTTGCAACTGCTCCCTGGCATAAATGGCTAACCATTCTTTGTCCTCGCCTAAGAAAATCTCCTTTTCTGTTTGCGCAGCTCTGCTTCCCCTGCTCCATCCATTGGCAATACCAATTCCAAAATTTGGATGCAAACGAGCAAATAGCCATTGACACAATTTGCTTCTAAAAATTTTCCTCAGGAATTTATATTTCGCATCTCCCGGGCCTAATCCATCGCCGTGATGCAGGTAGAATTTTTTACCATTTCGTTCCATAATCATTTCATCACTAATGATTTGCATCCCAATTTCCCGGGTAAAATAATCACGTACCCACATATCATGATTTCCCTTAAAGAAATAGATTTTGATGCCAGCATCGGCCATTGTAGCCAATTTACCCTGCAAACGAATAAACCCTTTCGGAATCACCTTGGCATATTCAAACCAGAAATCAAAGATATCGCCCATTAAAAACAGTTCACTGCAATTTGGCTCGATAAAATCCAGCCACCGAACAATCAAATCCTCGCGCTTTCGGCTTTCAGCATAATTTGGCGTACCTAAATGAAAATCAGAAGCAAAATAAATATTTTTATCCATGTGTTATCCAAAGGTAAGGGAAAAGAGTTGAAAGTTATAGGAGGAAAGAGCAAGGATGGAGGAGGAAAGAGTAAGGATGAAAGAGCAAAGAGTAAGGAGCAAAGATTAAAGAGCAAGGAGGAAAGAGCAAAGAGCAAAATTTAAAAGTTGAAGTGTTGAAAAAAACTTAGAGACTAAATCAGAAAAAGTTATTTGGGGACCTTGGCTTCAAAAGACAAGCAATCTGTGTAATCCATTAATCTGTGAAATCAACCCGAAGGCAATCTGTGTAATCAACCCGAAGGAAATCTGTGTAATCCATCAATCTGTGTAATCAACCCGAAGGCAATCGGTGCAATCAATCCGCAGGTAAAAACATATCTTAGTAAATAAATTGCTTCAACTATGAATAAGAAACTTTTATTAGGCTTATTTGCACTAAGTCTTTTTGCCTGTAACCAGGGCAAAAAATCTGCAGAAAAAATTACGTTAATGAAATATCCTGAAACTAAGAAAGACAGCACAACAGATAATTATTTTGGCAAAGCGATTGCTGATCCGTATCGATGGTTAGAAAATGATACCTCAGCCGAAACCAAAGCCTGGGTGGTTGCTCAAAACAAAGTTACCCAAAACTATTTAAGTCAGATTCCATACCGGGAAGACATTAAAAAGCGACTGACCGAAATCTGGAATTATCCTAAAGAAAGTGCGCCATTTAAAGTGGGGGAATATTATTTCTTCACCAAAAATGATGGTTTACAAAACCAAGGTGTTTGGTTTATCAAAAAAGGCCTAGATGGGAAAGAAGAAACTTTTCTTGATCCGAATAAACTTACCGCCGATGGAACCGCAGCTATTTCATTACTTGGATTTTCTCACGATAAAAAATATGTAGCTTATTCAGTTGCACAGGCGGGCTCAGACTGGAGCAGTATTTATGTCATGGATATTGCCACTAAAACTAAACTACCAGATGAATTAAAATGGACTAAATTTTCTGGTGCCGCCTGGAAAAATGACGGTTTCTATTACAGCAAATTTGATGCACCTGCAAAAGGAATGGATCTATCTGCAGCAAACAAATTTCAAAAAATCTACTACCACAAACTGGGTGATCCTCAGCAGAATGATCAACTGATTTTTGAAGATAAAACCAATCCAAACCTTTATTTCGGCGCAAGCGTTACGGAAGATGATCGCTTTCTCATTATTTATGCCAGTGCAGGGACATCCGGAAATGCACTTTACTATCAGGACCTTAATGAAACCAATAGTAAAATATCATCATTGGTAAAAGGTTACGATCATAACCATAATGTTATTGATAATATTGACGGCAAGCTTCTATTAAACACTGATTTAGGTGCTGAAAACAAGCAGGTTGTTTTAGTAGACCCCAAAAATCCTGATGCTAAAAACTGGCAAAAAATTATTCCTGAATCTAAACTTCCATTGGAAGGGGTTGGCAGTGGTGGTGGCTTTTTATGGGCTTCTTACCTGAAGGATGCCAGCACCAATATTGTTCAATTCGAATTAACAGGAAAGCAGATCGGCGAGGTTAAACTTCCGGCAATTGGCACCGCCAGCGGTTTCGGAGGCTATAAAAATGATAAAGAATTTTTTTATACTTTCACTAATTTCACCACGCCGGGCGCCATTTACAGATATGACATTAGCCAGGCAAAATCTGAACTCTATAAAAAATCCGGACTAAAGTTTAACACAGAGAATTATGAAACCAAACAGGTTTTTTATCCTTCGAAAGATGGCACGAAAGTACCAATGTTTATTGTACATAAGAAGGGTATTAAACTAGACGGAAACAATCCGGTTTACCTGTATGCTTATGGCGGGTTTCAGATTAGTTTGACACCAGCCTTTAGCCTGTCAAGGATGTTATTTTTAGAAAGAGGAGGCATTTACGTGCAGCCGAGTTTACGTGGCGGAAGTGAATATGGTGAAGCCTGGCACAAAGGTGGGATGTTGGCTAACAAGCAAAATGTTTTTGATGATTTTATTGCTGCTGCAGAATACCTGGTTAAAGAGAAATACACCAATCCATCTAAAATAGCAATTTCAGGCGGTTCTAATGGCGGATTGTTGGTTGGGGCCTGCATGACACAAAGACCAGAACTTTTTAAGGTTGCTTTACCAGCTGTTGGCGTTTTAGATATGCTTCGCTATCATAAATTTACAGTTGGCTGGGGCTGGGCGGTTGAATATGGCACCAGTGATAAAAAAGAAGATTTCAATTACCTGATTAAATATTCGCCTCTCCACAATGTTAAAGCTGAAGTGAATTATCCGGCTACCTTGATTACCACTGCTGATCATGATGATCGTGTTGTACCTGCACATTCATTTAAATTCGCAGCCACCCTGCAGGAGAAATACAAAGGAGAAAACCCAATGTTAATCCGGATTGAAACCAAGGCTGGTCATGGAGCAGGCAAACCCACTACTAAAATGATTGAAGAAGCAGCAGACATCTGGAGCTTTGTTTTCCAGAATTTGGGAATGAGTTGGTAGCTTAATTGCCACAGCAGCACAAAGCGCATTCAAATTCTGCCGTAAGTTTGCTGCTGTGGCAATATGATTATTAAGACAATACCTTTGGGAAGCCTGTTATATATTCAACTCCCAAAAACCCTTTTTTAATGATTATACTTATCTTATCTTTGGGTGTGACACGTTTAAACTTAAGGTACAAATAAAAAAAGCCAGAGACTTCCTTTTTACCCAGGTTATCAAATATTACTAAATAGCTGATCGATCTTCCTACAATTTTTCTTGACTTTTCTACAATATGTGTTTCTAGATAGTACTTTTCTCTTATCCATAAGCGATTTACAACTAGCAATAAGACATCAAAGAACCAGAATTTTAATACAATAGTTAAAATAATAATCTGGCAGAAATAAGCCCAGATCGTAACTGCTAAATTTCGCTGCTCAGGAAATCCCAGGTCGTAATAGAAATAGATAATTAAAATTGGGATGGTTAATAGGTAAGTCAGGATATTGATTCTCTTACTGAAATTAGATTCTTTTACTATAATATGCAGATCTACCACTAAAAGAGACAATAATGGTATCAGCAAGAGCCATCTCCAGGGACTATTTCCAGAATAAAGACCATAGATACATAAAGGAGCAAAAGTTGCAGGCAATTGCCAGCTTCGACAGTAAAAAATAAAAAGAAGAAACCAAATCGCTCCTAATGGCAAAATGACAAAAAAATAGTCCAACATCGTCAATTAGAATTTCAGGAAAGTTATCATTTATTTCAATAATTTAAATTGCTATAGAACTTGCTTATTGTATAAAATATTTAGCGCAAATCTTAAATTTGGCAATAGCACCGAGATCATCTAAATTAACACGAGTAGGCTTTTATAACGATTTCCTACTATATCCATAGACCAATTATAATTTGCTTTAAACAATCAAAAACCTTTAACTTTTGTTTTAAGTTAACATAAAGCATATAAAATACTGAATACAATAGCATTACAGAATTATCTAGAATATTTCTAAATAGAGAGATACATAAAAGTTTATTTTGTAACTTTGCTTAAATTTTTTTTGAATGATCACTACTGATATAGCCATAATAGGCGCTGGTCCGGTTGGTTTATTTGCCATTTTTGAAGCCGGTTTATTAAAAATGCGTTGCCACTTAATTGATTACTTACCGCAAGTTGGTGGTCAACTTTCTGAAATTTACCCTAAAAAACCAATTTACGATATTCCGGGTTATCCATCCGTTTTAGCACAGGAGTTGGTTGATAATTTAATGGAGCAGGCTAAACCTTTTCATCCCACGTTTACATTGGGCGAACGGATTGAGGGTTTAGAAAAACGTGGAGAAGCTGATTTCGTTTTAACCACGAATATGGGCACCATTATCGAAGCTAAAGTAGTGGTGATTGCTGGCGGCTTAGGTTGTTTCGAACCGCGTAAACCTGCTGTTGAAAATCTTTCAAACTTCGAGAATGGTAAAGGTGTGAATTATATGATTCTTGATCCGGAGAAATACCGCGATCAGAAAATGGTGATAGCTGGTGGTGGCGACTCTGCCTTAGATTGGACCATTTACCTGGCTGAAGTTTGTTCTGAATTGACTTTGGTTCACAGAAGTGAAAGTTTCCGTGGAGCACCAGATTCGGTGGCTAAGGTAATGTCGTTAGCTGAAAGTGGAAAGATTAACTTGATCCTAAATAGCAACTTACAAGCCGTTCAGGGATCTGACAAATTGGAACAAGTTGAAATTGTGCAGAACCGTACGATGGAAAAAACAGTTGTTGAAGCTGATCACCTGATTCCATTGTTTGGTTTAAGCCCTAAATTAGGTCCGATAGAAGGATGGAATTTAAACATCAGCAAAAGCGCAATTGAAGTAAATGTTGATGATTACTCAACTAACATTCCAGGTATTTATGCCATTGGCGACATCAACACTTATACCAATAAATTAAAGTTAATTTTGAGTGGTTTCCATGAGGCTGCATTAATGAGCCATAGTGCTTATTCTTACATGAACCCAGGTGTGAAATACACAATGAAATATACCACTGTAAACGGCGTATCAGAATTCTAATTTTTTGTTGATCACGTTTAGCAGAGCACGTTTTAAAAATTTTTACAGATTTTTTTATTTGTGTTCTTAAATGCTCTCCAGTTTTAATTAAGTTTGCGTTGATAAGCGAGCAAAATGGAAAACAACATTACATTATATATGCAAGAGCCGGATGGCTCCGTAACTGAACATGAAGCGCCAACTGATATGGGCTTAAGTTTGATGGAATTTTTAAAAGCTTCAGAATATGATATTCTGGCAACTTGTGGCGGAATGGCTTTGTGTGCTACCTGCTGCGTAGATGTTTTGGAAGGTGAAGAAAAGCTTAATGAAATGACCGACGATGAATATGCAATGCTGGATACGTTACCAGATTTATTGCCAAATTCGAGATTGGCTTGTCAGTTACAATTAAATAATAACATGGATGGCTTGAAGGTGAAACTTCACGGAGTGAGCTAAAAAAGCTGATAAAAAGTATAAAGGGCGGTATGTATTGACGTGTCGCCCTTTTTTTTGCTCTATTTAAACATTGTACAGCAATAAACTATTAATTGATTGCTGCTGTTTTTATCTCCTAAGTTGGTCGGGATTTTTTATCCCGATCTACATACTGCAGTTTTCTAATCTGCTATTCAATCCAATAGTACTAAAAAAGCCGCTAGTAATTATAATAGGGAAAGATCGTGTGGGGCGTATAAATGTATATAACACGGATTGAAAATCCGTAATTAGATCAGTCGGGATTATAAATCCCAACTAACTATCCTTAAGTTGGTCGGGATTTTTTATCCCGATCTACATAACTGCAGATTTCTAATCTGCTATCAATCCAATAGTGCTAAAAAAGCCATTAGTAATTATAATAGGAAAGCTCGTCTGAGGTTTATAAAGTTATCTAACACGGATTAAAAATCCGTAATTAGATTAGTCGGGATTATAAATCCCAACTAACTATCTCTACCCTAAGTTGGTCGGTTTTCTATCCCGATCTATATAACTGCAGATTTCTAGTCTGCTGTTCAATCCAATAGTGCTAAAAAAGCCATTAGTAATTATCACAGGGAAAGCTCGTGTGGGCTTATAAATTTATGTAATACGGATTGAAAATCCGTAATTAGATCAGTCGGGATTATAAATCCCAACTAACTATCTCGTATACCTAAGTTGGTCGGGTTTTCTATCCCGATCTATATAACTGCAAATTTCTAGTCTGCTATTCAATGCAATAGTGCTAAAAAGCCGCTAGTAATTATAATAGGGAAAGCTCGTGTGGGCTTATAAATTTATGTAAT
>NZ_JAXCWE010000014.1:0-111138 GCF_034045265.1 Pedobacter sp. CFBP9032
TTATAAACGAAAAAATAGCAGCCGGAATGAACCAACTGCTATTTAAATCGTAATTTTATTTAATTATTAATCCTGTATCAAATTTTCAGGACTAGTCAAAACTTTGTAATCTATTAATGCCTATCAAATATAGTATTTGGTTTTTCGCGCCTGAATAGATCAATACCTTTATTAATACTATTTATTTACTATACTTATTTATATTAAAGCGATTCAAAGCTGATTCTTAGCCAATCCTCATTCCCCTGAAGAATAATCTGTTAACAATTTTTAGAAAAAAATATTTACATATTCTAAACAAAACTATTTCGTGTGTGTTAATACATCAACATTCAATTAAAAAAATTAACACTATGGGAAATTTATTGTATTTAGTAGCAGTCGTATTGGTTATATTATGGGTAATCGGATTTTTATTCCACGGCTTTGGAGATGTTGGTAACATTATCCATGTTTTATTAGTAATCGCAGTAATTGCTATCTTGCTGAAAGTTATTGGCAGAGCAACCTAAGATATAATTAGGAATATTTACTCTTTTAAATAAGTTTATTGATCAGAGTGAATTAGAAAAGGCGTTTCATTATTATGAAACGCCTTTTCTTTGTTTATTTTTTTAATAAAAGTTCTGCTAATTCCAGGTCTATAGGGTAGGTAATCTTAATATTATTTCGCTCACCTTCAATAATATTAATTTCTTCATTTAGTGATTCTACAACGCTGGCATCATCAGTAAAATGGCTGGCGAAATCTTGTTGATAAGCAGCTTTCAATATTTTCAGACTAAATGTTTGCGGGGTTTGTACCAAATAGATTTCATCGCGTCTCAGCGCTGATGATTTTTCATTTCTAAGCATCCGAACACTATCGCTAGACTGGACGGCAGCAATTACATTTCCAATGGCTTCAGCACGTTTAAAGCAGCTATCAATGAGTTGTGTAGAAACCAAAGGTCGAACAGCATCGTGTATGGCTACAAAGCTATCATCATTTATACTGTCGATCGCATTTTTCACCGAATAGAAGCGTTCCGTACCACCATCAATCACTTCATGATGAATGCGGAAGTTAAACTCTTCACAAAGTCTTCGCCAGTTTCCCTGCTGATCTATATTTAAAACCAATAAAATTTTCGGTTGTGTCTCGCTTTGCGCAAAAGCTTTGATGGTGTGCATCAGCACTGGTAGGTTCTTCAGCAGCAGGAATTGTTTCGGGGTTTCTGTCAACATCCGATTGCCAGAACCGCCTGCTACAATTATAGCGTAGTATTTCATTTAAAAGTAGCGGGTAGTGGTAAAGGGGATTAGGTAGCTAAGTATTGAGTATTAAGTATCAGGTATCGAGTATAAAGCATCAGGTATCGAGTGAAAAATCATTCTTGATACCTGATACTTAAATCTAAACAGAAAAGTACTGAGTTAAACCCCAGTCTTAATACCCGATACTATTTTAGATAATCAGCATGGCATCACCATAGCTATAAAACTTATATTTTTCTTTAACTGCTACTTCATAAGCATTCATTACGTTTTCGTAGCCACCAAATGCACTAACCATCATCAGTAAAGTAGATTCTGGTGTATGGAAATTGGTAATCATCGAATTAGCAATGCTGAACTCATATGGAGGGAAGATAAATTTACTGGTCCAGTCGTTAGCTGCTTTTAAAGTTCTGTTGGCAGAAACTGCAGACTCTATAGCACGCATCGAAGTTGTACCTACCGCACAGATTTTTCTTTTTTCTTCTAACGCTTTGTTCACAATAGCTGAATCTTTTGGCTCAATAATGAATTGTTCAGAATCCATTTTGTGTTTGGTTAAGTCTTCTACCTCCACTGTTCTGAAAGTACCAAGACCAACGTGTAACGTAACCTCTGCAAACTCAATACCCTTAAGTTCCAAACGTTTCATTAACTCACGGCTAAAGTGTAAACCAGCAGTTGGAGCAGCTACAGCACCTTCATGTTTTGCAAAAATGGTTTGATAACGCTCTTTATCTTCAGCAGTCGCTTTACGCTTAATGTATTTAGGAAGCGGTGTTTCACCTAAAATCTCAACATTTCTTCTAAACTCTTCGTCTGTACCTTCAAATAAGAAACGAATGGTACGTCCGCGAGAAGTTGTATTATCTACAACTTCAGCAACTAATAAATCGTCATCGCCAAAATAAAGTTTATTACCAACACGAATTTTACGGGCGGGGTCTACTAAAACATCCCATAAACGCAATTCTTTATTTAATTCACGAAGTAAGAAAACCTCGATAGTAGCGCCGGTTTTTTCTTTATTTCCGTATAAACGAGCAGGAAAAACCTTGGTGTTATTTAATATCATAACGTCCTTGTCATCGAAATAACCTAAAACGTCTTTGAAAATTTTATGTTCAATTTTACCACTGTCTTTATGTAAGACCATTAAGCGAGCTTCGTCGCGTTGTTCTGCCGGATTGTTGGCAATTAATGATTCTGGTAAGTTGAATTTGAATTGTGATAATTTCATTCTTGATGAATTTTTTGAGGTGCAAAAATACGAATTTAATTTTTCTTTTCCTTATTTTATCAAACGCAATTAATGTATATAATGTTTTGCAAGCAATTATATAACTTAAAAATGGTTTCGAACCTCTTTTAAACAAAAATTAATTAGTTTTGATAGTTGTTCTGTAACCTTTTTAATCGCATTGCATCTAACAGGTAATTATGATCGTTTTTAGGCTAATAGGCGAGAGCTTCCGTTTTGCGTTTGATGCATTGCGTCAGAATAAGTTACGTACAATGTTATCACTTCTGGCGATAACAATTGGTATTTTTACCATTATAACGGTTTTTTCAGCGGTAGATACTTTTCGCGGAAAACTTCAATCCAGCGTAGACAAGCTTGGTTCAAATACCATCTTCATTCAAAAATGGCCATGGAGCTTTGGCGATAATTATCCCTGGTGGAAATACATGAACCGTCCGCAGCCTTCACTCCGTGATTTCGCGATGTTAAGAGAACGAATGGGAAATGCTCAGGGCATCACATTTGAAATTTCTACGAGCGATAGAACCATAAAATATAGAAGCAGTTCAGTTGAAGGAATAACGGTAACGGCAGCTTCTCAGGATTTTGATAAAACCTGGAACTTTGAATTACAATCTGGTCGCTATTTCACAGAATCTGAGAGTAGCAACGGCGCTCCTGTTTTATTAATGGGTGCAGATATTGCTGAAGGTTTATTTGGATCAGAAGATCCCGTTGGTAAGCAAGTGCAAATTTTAGGCAGAAGGTTAACGGTTATCGGGGTGTTTAAAAAAGAAGGTGAAGATATGTTCGGGAGTACGTTAGATAAAAACGTAAATGTGCCTGTAAATTTTGCTAAAGGAATTTTAGACATTCAAAATGAACGATACGATCCCCAAATTACGGTTCGGGGTAATGATAACGTTTCATTAGAAGAGATTGAAAGTGAGCTTCAGGGATTGATGCGGTCGATCCACAGGATCAGGCCTGGCCAGGAGGATGATTTTGCGCTAAACAAAACCACTATCATTTCAAACCAACTGGATTCTATGTTTACGATGGTTAACCTTGCCGGATGGATTATTGGAGGGTTTTCTATTTTAGTTGGTGGTTTTAGTATCGCCAATATTATGTTTGTATCAGTTAAAGAAAGAACCAATATTATTGGTATTCAGAAATCCTTAGGCGCCAAAAATTATTTTATTCTACTACAATTCATTTTCGAATCCATTTCTCTCTGCATTCTAGGTGGGCTGCTTGGGCTAATACTCGTTTATCTAATGGCCTTGGCCATTGGGGCTATTACAGGTTTCAGTATCATTCTAGGCTTAAACAATATCATTCTTGGAATTGGCATCTCCATTATTATAGGTACCATATCTGGCTTTTGGCCAGCTTATTCAGCTTCAAGATTAGATCCGGTTGAGGCGATTAGGAGTTAACAGTTTCTAATTAACATTTCGTAGTACCTAAATCAAAAATGCACTAAAACACAAAAGCCAGTTAAAATAATTTAACCGGCTTTTGTGTTTATATATGTACCTATTGATATTACTGAAATAATCTTATTAATTAAGCTAATTTGCCGAGCGCTTCCTTAATTCTCCTTAAAGCCTCTACCAAACTTTCATCTGATGCAGCATAAGATAGTCTGATGTAGTTATTGTTACCAAATGAATCGCCACCAACAGTAGCCACATGACCCACGTTTAACAGGTAAAGCGCTAAATCTGAAGAGTCTTTGATTACGTTTCCATCGGTATCTTTTTTTCCGAAAAATGAACTGATTTCCGGGAAGAAATAAAATGCACCATCAGGCAAATTTGTTTTTACACCAGGAATTTCATTCAATAAATTATAAACTAATTCTCTTCTGCGTAAAAAGGCTTCCTTCATTTTTAACACACTTTCCAAACCTTGCTCATAAGCTACAATACCCGCTCTTTGCGCAATGGAACATGTACCTGAAGTAGTTTGGCCTTGCAGTTTATCATTTGCTGCCGCGATTTCTTTGTTAGCTGCAATGTAACCCAATCTCCAGCCAGTCATTGCAAAAGCTTTAGAGAAACCGTTAACTACAATTACACGATCTTTGATGCTATCGAATTGTGCAATTGATTCATGACTATCAACAAAGTTGATATGTTCATAAATCTCATCAGACAAAATATAGATATTTGGATATTTCTCAAACACTTCTACCAATGCTGCCAACTCAGATTTACTGTAAACTGATCCAGTTGGGTTGCATGGTGAAGAAAACATAAACAGCTTAGATTTCGGCGTAATTGCCGCCTCCAATTGTGCTGGAGTAATCTTGAAGTTGCTTTCCAGATCGGTATCAATAAAAACCGACTTACCTTCAGCAAGTGTAACCATTTCCGAATAAGAAACCCAGTATGGTGTAGGAATAATTACCTCATCATCTGGATCGATAAGGGTTAATATTACATTCGATAGAGATTGTTTGGCACCTGTGGAAACGACAATCTGAGAGATATCATAATCAAGATTGTTTTCTTCCTTTAACTTTTTAACAATGGCCTGGCGTAAATCAGGATAGCCCGGAACGGGCGAGTAACGGGTGTAGTTCGCATCTAATGCATCTTTTGCAGCATTTTTGACGTGGTCAGGCGTATTAAAATCGGGTTCACCAACACTTAAACTAATGATATTAATTCCCTTAGAAGCTAATTCGCGACCAAGTTTCGTCATTTTAAGTGTTGCAGATTCTGATAGACTGTTGATTCTTTTAGATAAGGTGCTCATGGTTAATTACTTTGAACGCAAATATATAAACCAAATATTATTCTGCACTAAAAATCACATCTTTTTATCATTTAATTTATTTGATAAGCGTATTTTTGTAAAAAAAAGTGGTGTCTATAAAGAAGAAGGCAATTATATTATCATTAGTAGTCAGCATCGTACTAATGCTAGCCAAATTTACGGCCTATTTCATAACTGGCTCCAACGCAATTTTAACTGATGCAGCCGAGAGTATTGTAAATGTAATTGCGGGTAGTTTTGCCTTTTATAGTATTTATTTAAGTACACAACCACGTGATGAAAACCACCCATACGGACATGGAAAGGTAGAATTCTTTTCGGTTTTTGTGGAAGGGATTTTGATATTTATTGCGGGCGTAATTATTATTTTCAAGTCTTCATATAACCTGGTTTATCCACATGCGGTTGGTCAACTATTGGAGGGGACACTCATTATTGGCGTAACAGGGCTAATTAATATGGTAGTCGGATTATACCTGATCAAGGTTGGGAAAGCCGAACATTCAGTTACGTTACAAGCTGATGGGCGACATTTATTGACAGATACCTATACGAGCGCAGGGATAGTATTGGGATTGATCCTGATTCAGTTAACAAATATTATTTGGCTTGATAGTTTGCTTTCTGTTCTGGTAGGCTTCTACATTATCTATTCAGGTTATAAATTAATACGTGGTTCGGTAGGTGGCCTGATGGATGAAAGCGATTTTACCCTCTTGGAAGAAGTGGTAGAAGTTTTGCAAAATAACAGACATAATCCCTGGATCGATGTTCATAATCTTCGTACACAACAGTATGGTCCCGAATTTCATATCGACTGCCATGTAACCTTACCTTATTATTTTGATTTAAATCAGGTTCACCGGGAGATCTCTCAAATTGATGAACTTATAAATAAAAATGGATTTCGGAAGGCTGAATTATTTATTCATGCCGATCCTTGTTTACCAGCATGTTGCCACTATTGCCACATGAGCGAATGTAAGGTTAGGGCAGAGGCTTTTAAACAGGAAATTATATGGACACCAGAGATCGTGATTAAAAATAAAAAACATTTCGAAAATGAGCTACTTTAACGTAAGGGTATACGGTTTAATCATCAACCACAACAATGAAGTTTTGGTAAGCGATGAAGAAGAGTATGGTGTTCGTTTTAGTAAATTTCCAGGTGGTGGGCTCGAATTTGGTGAAGGTTTGCTAGATGGCCTCAAACGCGAATTTATAGAAGAATGTAATGCTGAAATAGAGATAATCAGCCATTTCTATACGACAGATTTTTTTGAGAAATCGTCATTTAATGATAGTCAGGTGATTAGTGTTTATTATCTTGTCAAAGAAAAAGCACCCTTAGTGTTGGCGTTTAAAAATAAAATATACGATTTT
Source organism: Pedobacter sp. CFBP9032 (assembly GCF_034045265.1). Lineage (NCBI taxonomy): Bacteria > Pseudomonadati > Bacteroidota > Sphingobacteriia > Sphingobacteriales > Sphingobacteriaceae > Pedobacter > Pedobacter sp. CFBP9032. Next base: position 6,674 of record NZ_JAXCWE010000014.1, read on the forward strand.
GATACAGAAGGGGAGCTTTTACAGGCATTTCGCTGGGTTAAAATCCAAGATTTGGATTTAAATGAGATCACCTTCAAAACAGATAAGGTAGTTGCACAGCTATTAAAGGATAATTTTTCGCAGAAGTAATAATTATAAAAAACTTGGCGGGTTGGTGATGTTATTCAAACAAACCCGCCAAGCAGGCTAACATATAGGCATTTTGCTCGTATCCATATAAAGTACGCTCCAACGCTGTCCATCTAAATCGATAAAACCGCAGCCGTACATCCAACCATCTTTATAACCAGGTTCACCATAAATGGTACCACCGGCTTCAACTACGTTTTTAGCAATTTCATCAACTTCTTCAGGACTTGCAGCATCTAATGAAAACAGAACCTCTGATCCGGAAAGCTTATCTGCAAGATCTACTCCGGCGAAACCTTCATAAAAAGATTTTTCAAAAAGCATGATTACTAATTTATCATCTCCAACTAAAAAAGATGCAGATTCATTCCGAATACCATAATTGGTATTCAGAGTGAAGCCAATTTTTGTAAAGAATGCTGTTGATCTGCTGATATCTTTAACAGGCAAATTGATCCAGATTGATCTTGTCATGATGAATATTTTTAAATGCTGAAACTTTTGGGGAATTTACCATCCCCTGAAATATTTAGTTTACTGATAAAGGCCAATTACTTTTTGGTGGTTTTTTTCGAATATTTTTTAACGAGATCTTCGGGCGCAACAGTGCAATAGGATTTAGTTAATGCATCCTGAAGAATTTCTGGTTCGATAAAACTTAACTCAAAAATTGTCCAGCCTTGTTTTCCCCAACCCGCCTGGGCCGGATAGATCGCCGAGGGATCTAAATCTGAAAATTTATTTTGATCTTTAGGGGTTAACCTGAAAACGGCTTTCAGATTAGAATTATCAATGGTGATAAAAATTTTATCGTCTACTTTAAATGAATTTTTGTTTGCATTAGGTGCCTCAACTACATTTTCAAATGATAGCGCAAGATCTCTGAAAGAATCTGGAGTCATAATATAAGTTTTAATTTTATTCTTGTAATGGAATGAATACTTGGAAATAATTCAACAAACTTACACCAATTTTGATTTTTTTTAGCAATTAAACGTATCAATTTGCGCTAATAAAATCTCCCAGGCGTTTTAAGATAAGTTTGCAGACTAACTAAAAGGCTTAGCAAAAGTTATAAAATACTAGAATTTATATAGTTTCTGCGGAAACTGCTCTGCGTGGTTTAAGATTAAATTTAGAATGTAACTGTTCGATTGATAAACGGCCAGATCATTTTTAATAGGGGCAAGGCCATCAGATAAAAAGTTTTTGTCTGTAAAATAACCCATACCATAAAACTTACCATTTTCGATTAACAAACAGCTCAATTCGTCTTCCTCTCTGCCTTCATCCACCAATGCAAAGCTTGGTTGCAGGTTTTGGATATCATCTAAAGCAGCATTTAGTTTCTTATTATAAACCGCTACCGTTTCTATACTGCTGCATGGACCGAAACACTGTCCCTTTTCATGCGCCTTACAACGCGTAGCTGTTTTTTGTAAATAACACAACCGATCGCAAAGCTGATGTTTATCAATTAGCAAGTTTAGAAAATTGTATCCTTCCAGCAGGTTATTGAAACTTTGAATGGCTTTACTATTGGGTTTATGTTTATCAATACCAAGCCGCAGGTAACCGTTCTGGTCTTCAAAAACACATAAATCATACTTATGCTCGTAACGTTTCATTGCCCTGTTATTTTCAGGCCAAAGCCGTTTAATTTCATTTGCTTCCAATATCAAAGCCATCAATTCTGTGCCGCAAAGCACATAATCAATATGATGAATATTCTTGAGGAAATCCTGACGCTGCTTATTTGGCTTACTCCCCGAAAAGTGACTGGCGACTCTCTTTTTTAAATCTTTCGCTTTACCAACGTATACAATTTTGCCTTTGGCATCTTTAAAATAATAAACACCTGGCTGATTTGGCAATCTTAAAAATGATTCCTTATTCAAATTTGGGGGTAAAACCTGTTCTTTAGATGTCTTTTTAAGCATTTCTGCTATGGTTCCTTCCAAATCATTATCTAAAAGCAAATTGAAGAGAATGCTCGTCGCATCAGCATCTCCAGCTGCACGGTGACGATTCTGAATCGGGATATTTAAGCTGCTACACAGTTTGCCTAAACTGTAAGATGGTTTGCCTGGAATTAATTTCCGGCTCAATCTTACTGTACACAACCTCCTGCACTGCAGATCGAAGCCTGATTTTGCGAGGTGATGTTTAAGAAATGAATAGTCGAAGTTCACATTGTGTGCGACAAAAACCTTATCCGCTAACAATTGATAGATCTGCAAGGCCACATCATCAAAGGTTGGCGCATCCGCTAACATGTTATCATCTATACCAGTTAACGCGGTAATATAATCCGGGATAGAAATGCCGGGATTAATCAGCGTGCTGAACGATTCCACCACCTGATTACCATCATGAATGTTGATGGCAACTTCGGTAATCCCATTGGCTGATGCGTGACCGCCAGTGGTTTCAATATCTACAACTGCGTATAACATTAGGTTTAATTGAAATACAAATTTATACTAAAATAGTTAGCAATGCAATGTTTTTGATTTTTTCTTTAGCATAAAAAAAGCGACTGCATCAATAATGCAGTCGCTTCCATATAATAGTTGAACTGTTAAAGTTTATTTAACAGCTTACTTAAATTTGGTTTAATCCCGATAGAAATTGGAACGGTATTAAAAGTTCTATCCTGAATCTTTTTAAAGCCATACATATAACTTGCCTCTACAAATAAATTTGCACCACCCAGGTTATATTCAATTCCGCCACCGCCTTCTGCTATTCCCAAGGCATTCGATCTGTTATCCATATTTACTTGCATCGTTGTGGTATTAACTCCGGCTTGCGGTGTTAAAATAAAACCACCCCCGGCACCTGCAAAGCCATAAAAAGCCCATTTATTAACGATTTTACGGTAGCCTAAAGCCACATTTAGTAAATAAGTAGTCGATCTACCTTTTTGTACGGTATAGGCAAAACCCGGATCCGGCGTAATTTGATTAAAGGTAAAAGCATGTAAGCTGGCCTTTGGATAAAGAAAGAGACCACTATTGCCTAATCCAAGATTAATCCCTAAAGAGGTAGAGAATTTAGGTTTAAAATAATCCGAAGTTTCACCCATTGGGAAAGAGAAGCCGATACCACTCATGCTGTAAAGCTTATCTGGGCGGTTGGTTTGTGCATGGGCATTAAAAGATATTGCAGCGCATAACAATATCACCGGAGTTAAAAATTTTAGTTTCATATGTTTAGTTGTTGGTAAGTGCATTTACTTTCTGCAGCATATCAGTCATGTTAAATGGCTTTTCCAGATAATCATCAGGATGATATTGTTGAGAGACAATGTAGTTTTCATTATAACGCGCCGATGCCATGATTACCGGTATATTCTGGGTATCTGCATTTAATCTTAATTCTTTAAAAACAGCCCTGCCGTCCATGCCATTGAGCATTATATCCAAAATGATTAAATCAGGATGGTAATCTTTAATGGTTTTGAAAATATATCTTGGCGATAGTAAGGGGTAGACATCATATTGTTCAGCCTCTAATGCAAGCTGAAAAACCTCCAAAATATCAGGATCATCATCAACAACTAAAATTCTTTTCAAAACGGATAATCAATTAATAATAAAGTGGACTATCCTAATACAAAGTATTTGTTGGAATGTTTTGTTGATGAAAGAAATAATAAGTAAAGCAGCTAATTCTTTAAGCTATTGCTTGCCACAAATTGTTCGAACCTTTCCTTGTATTTATCAGAAACCTGGTATGTTTTTTCACCAGCTAATAAAATATGATTATCCAATATGCTTACAATGTGGCGCTTGGCAATGGTCACCTCTTCACTCACCTCAATGAAGGCAGGGCTCTTTTTTAGTAAGGTAATCATTTTAGCAATGCTAATTTTTGAGACAGGAAAAGCGTGATTTTGGGTTATTAAAGTAACTTCATTGTCTAACTGCTCAATTGATATCAAATCGTTCATGTCTATTCTTATTAAATCATCGCTGTTTTGTGGCGAAGGCATATAAAAGAATTGATCTTCGAACACCGGGAAAATAGAATGCGCTGTTGAACCTGCCGGATATAGGCTGTTAATGGCTTTCGCAAAATGGAGAATAGAATAAGGTTTAAGTAAATAAGCATCTGCATCTACCTTGAAAGCATCCAACGCGTATGTCGGATGCGCAGTGGTGAATACAAGATGTTCTGCCTTTTGCCTCAATAAGCCAGCAAGTTCAATACCGGAAAGTGATGGCATTTCCACATCAATAAAAATAATGTCAACAGGTTCAGCAACTGATATTTCACTCAATGCAAGGAGTGGCTCAGTGAATGTTTTAACAAGCTTCAATTCTGGAAACTTGTCCATGTAAAAGATTAAATTTTCCAGAGAGTGCGAATCATCATCGATTGCGATGCAACTTATAGGCATTTTTGGAGGTTTAGATTAAATGCAAGTTACGATTAAACCTAGTTAATGAGAAAAATCTTTAAAATATAATAGACATGATATTTTATGATTGAAAGAACCTGATCTTGATTTAGAAACCGACCATCAAGACATGTGAAAATCGTTTAAATTCTGTTTTTACCAGACTGATTTGCCGCACTTTATCTTATCTATTACTTGGGTTAATTAAAGATGTTTTCAAAAATGATTAAAATTCTTAACTTTAATTACTTGTATTACAAGATATTAGATTTAGTTAAATCAATGTACATCCTTTTTTTAAATCATAAACCTATGAAAAATAACATCAGCCGATTAAATGTATCCATCACTAACAAAGTGATTGAGCTCCAGGAGCGAGGATATGACTGCGACTTTCTACTGCTGAATAACGGAAGTTTGCTTTGTATGCAAACGAACCGAAAATACCCTTTAAATAGTGTTTCCATTAACATGATGGAACATGGCTACGACTTCTTTGGTCAGTGTTATAAGAATGTGCACACAATTGAGACAGGAAATGGAGAAAGAGGACTTCTGCTTACGGAAACTGTGCTTTAAATTATGCTATCGAACCGGATCATTACAAAGCATTAATTCAGCTAACTCAATCAATCCTAAATTCATTCAATCTTGATTTAAATCAATACCAATGCCCCGGATTAAAGTCCGATCAGTACAAACTATCAAAACTATTACAATTGATGATTTGCAATTTAAATCAGCTACTTCTGGTTGATAACCAGTAACATCCATAGGTATTGCTTCAACAACTTCATATTAAACATTTTAAAACTTTTAAAATTGTTTTCTGTTTAAATCCTAATAAATATATTTAAACAAAAATGAGTTATACGATTTCAGATCTTGAGCGAATTTCGGGAATACAGTCTCACACCATCAGGATCTGGGAGCATCGGTATAACGCTTTGATTCCACATCGATCGCAAGGTAATACTCGTTTATATAATGATGGGCATCTGAAAAAATTACTGAATATCGTAAGTCTTAATGAATCTGGGTTTAAAATTTCGAAGATATGCAGTTTATCCGACCAAGATGTAGAAAAGCTGTTGGATGAGCAATATCCCTGTTTATCAGATGATAAGTTAGCAGAATTTTATATCTCCAGATTAATCAGATATGGTTTATCTTATAATGAAGAGGAGTTTAACCTTATCATTGAAGAAGGCTTTACTAAATTAGGAATTTCGCAGATTTATCGTCGGGTAATCTATCCATTAATGATCCGTTTGGGTATCATGTGGCGAAAAAATAATATCTGTCCTGCTCACGAGCATTTTATGGCAAATATTATCCGTAAAAAATTATTCTCCGCTATTAATGATCTCGCGCTTCCACCAGATGGCAACCCAACCTGGCTGTTGTTTTTGCCTGAAGATGAAGATCACGAAATTGGTTTGCTATTTGCAGATTATATACTTCGGTTAAATAAACAAAAAGTTATTTTTTTAGGCAGCAAAGTTCCGCTTGATTCGATAAAAAATGTTTTTTCTACAATTAATATCGATCATGTTTTGTTCTTTTTCGTGCGTACCAGGCTACCGGCAATCGCGCAAAAATACATTACTGAATTATCAGAAGTCTGCAAGTCTGCTCAGATGCACCTGGCAGGAAACCAGCAGGTAATTTCCAAACTTAAGCATATCGACCATATTAATTGCCTCCAATCTCTTGAAGATTTTGAATTTACCATCCAACCTCCCAACCCTATATGAAAGAAATATTTGACAAACTATCAGAAGATTTCAGCAAGCTTACCACTAAACGTTACAGCACCAGCTTTTCTTTGGGCATTTATTTCTTAGGAAAGGAAATGCGCCAGCCTATTTATTCTATTTATGGTTTTGTTCGCCTAGCGGATGAAATTGTAGACAGCTTCCATGAATTTGATAAAAAATATCTTTTAAATAAATTTAAGGAGGATACATTTGAAGCTATTTCGCTTGGAATTAGCTTAAATCCGATTTTAAATTCATTTCAAAAAGTGGTTAACCAGTACCAGATAGATCATGAATTGATTTCACTGTTTTTAAACAGCATGGAGATGGATCTTCAAGAAAAAACATACACACCAGAATTATATGGAGAATATATTTTAGGTTCTGCAGAAGTAGTTGGCCTGATGTGTTTGAAGGTTTTTACTAATGGTAACGAGCATGAATATCAACACCTAAAGCCTTATGCAATGAAGTTAGGTTCTGCGTTTCAAAAAATTAATTTCTTAAGAGATATTAAGGCAGATTACCAAAGCCTTAACCGCTGCTATTTTCCTAACGTGAACCTGAGTAAATTTTGTGACCTGGATAAACGTGCCATAGAACAGGAAATCGAAGATGAATTTGCAGAGGCACTAATTGGCATCAAGATGTTACCAATCAGTTCGAGAAACGGGGTTTACCTTTCTTATGTTTATTATAAGAAGTTGTTCTGTAAAATAAAGGGTTTAAGTGCGGAAAAAATCATGACCGGACGGATTAGAATTCCAAATCACCTTAAAATTGGTTTGATGTTCGACTCGATGATCAGGCATAAATTAAATGTGATTTAAACCGAATGGAAGAACTGGTAATTTTAGTAGATACAAATGATTCGCCGATAGGACAGATGGAAAAACTGGAGGCACACCAAAAAGGTGAACTGCATCGTGCATTTTCTATATTTATTTTTAATACTAAGGGAGAATTGCTTTTACAACAAAGAGCTTTAGATAAATATCATTCGGGTGGGCTGTGGACTAATACCTGTTGTAGCCATCCGCGTCCTGGCGAAGATAACCTTGCTGCAGCCAATCGCCGCCTAAAGGAGGAGATGGGAATGAAGGCTAATTTAACTCCCGCATTTAGTTTTACATATAGAGCCGAATTTGAGAGTGGGTTGATTGAGCATGAATACGATCATGTTTTCTTTGGTAAATCAGATCTCCTGCCAGTGATCAATAAGGAAGAAGTTGAGCAGTATAAATACATAAATTTGGATACATTGAAACAAGAACTCTTATTGTATCCAGACCATTATACGCCGTGGTTAAATATTTGCCTGGAGAAGGTAATTGAGCAATTCAAATCGTACTAAACAAAAAACGGGCATACAGCCTAAGCCATATACCCGTATCTAAATTAACGCTCTCGGAAGCAAATATAGGGTTTGTTAACTTAAACCTCCAAATCAGTTAACACTTATTTTACTTTAAGATTATATTAAAACGAAGTCAAAACTAGTGTAAACAAGGGTAAGTTCCTGAAATATAAATAGCTATGTGGTGTTTTTTTTAGGTAGATGGGGCAGCAGGTTTGGTTCAAATAATGAAATAAGCCAAATATTTATCATGCATGGGTTCAGATAGAGCAATTGCATTGACAGGTGTTTAATTTTTAAGGGGATTAGAATATTGAATCCATGTCAATCCTCAAGTTTTAGAAATTTAAATTTTTCTTTAATATGGTAGTTGAAATATCTGCCTTTCGATGTAGCAGCTTTGAATAATTTAAAAGTTCGTTCAGGAACATCTACATATTGGTAGACCAATCCGGTTACAAACGTGATCGTTAATAACTTTAACCCCGGTTGGTAGCTGAAATGTTTGATGACAGACGAAGGCATATCTTAAATTAATATTGCTCCATTAATATTCTGGCTTTTAATCCGCATGTAATTCAGATTCTTCTTTAGCTACTCGTATTTTCTCTTTCTTCAAATCAATCCGAATAATATTATAAAGACTCATGTATACGTTGGCAATCCATACAATTGAAAAAAATGCTATAATAAATCCCCTCCAATCAGGATATATCAAGACGTATTTTGTAATCAGCAGAATCAGGATGGTAACATAATGACTGAAGCAATACTCGCAGGTAAAGACATAAAAAAATTTTCTTTTGACCAGGCGTTTGCCATTTTTGGATCGATCGACACAAAATTCTCTCGCCTCTCTGAATATTTCTTCTTTGGTAACCGTCCAGGCAATGCACGCCACAGGAATGGCCAGTATAAAGAGATAATAAATGTGTGATTCCATATAAAAGGTAAATGTTTCTGTAATAACCTTAAAGCACTGCAAATGTTTAGTATGCAAATAAACATTTTGAGGAATGATCTGTTAATTAGGTATTCAAACTTAAATATTATGGAAAGATCAGAAATATTAGACCTCCTGGAAATTGTTAATCAGCAAGTAAGTTCTGCTATTCTGGGTGGGAGAGATGAAGATTATGAAGAGTTAGAAAGCCTGGGTTTAATCATCATTCACAGAGAAGCCGTACAATGGACGGCGTCTATTACCCCAGCGGGAATAGCCTATCTTGGGCACGATTAATCTAATGGCGTATACAAATCTTTAATTCTATTATTGATTTAATCTGTTAAATTTGCCGAAAGTATGGGGAGTGTAAAATAAAATATATACCATCCCGGATGTGCTTATGGATAATTTACAACTTAGAACTGTTAACGTTAACCGATACGTTACGCCTTTACGCGAAGGTGGCTCTATGCCTGCCATTGCTGAAGCGGATGACGGTTTTTTATATGTATTAAAGTTTCGCGGTGCCGGACAAGGCCCGCGAGCCTTAATTGCCGAGTTAATAGGCGGCGAAATTGCCAGGATTTTAGGTCTGCGGGTACCTGAATTGGTTTTTGCTAATCTAGACGAAGCCTTCGGCCGGACAGAACCTGATGAAGAAATTCAGGATTTGCTGAAAGCCAGTGTTGGTTTAAATCTTGCCCTCCATTACCTTTCCGGAGCCATTACTTTCGATGCCACAGTAACCACCATAGACCCTAAACTTGCTTCACAAATTGTATGGTTAGATTGTTTCCTTACCAATATGGATCGTACCTGCCGAAATACCAATATGTTGGTTTGGCATAAAGAATTATGGTTAATTGATCATGGTGCCGCATTATATTTTCATCATTCCTGGCAGAATTGGGAAGAGCAGGCAAGCCGTCCGTTTTTCCTGGTAAAAGATCATGTTTTACTTCCCTGGGCGTCAGAACTGGAAAGAGTAGATGAGGAGTTTCGTTCGATACTCAATACAGAAAAAATCAACGCAGTGATTGATTTAATACCCGACGTTTGGCTAGTGGGTGAAACCAACTTCGCCACAACAGAAGCGCACCGAAAAGCATACGCATATTTCCTGGAAACCAGGTTAAACCATTCTCATATATTTTTAAAAGAAGCACAGCATGCAAGAGAAATACTTATTTGAGTACGCTGTAATTCGGGTAATGCCGAGGGTAGAACGCGAAGAGTTTCTTAATGCTGGAATTATTTTATTTTGCGCAAAGAAAAAGTTCCTGAATAGCATTTTTTTCCTGAATGAAGCTAAAATTAAAACGTTCTGTTCGGAAATAGATCTGGATGCCTTAACTGCAAATTTAAATGCTTTCCACAAAATTAGTGTAGGTGCAAAAGGTTCAGGATCAATCGGTGAATATGATCAGGCATCAAGATTCAGGTGGTTAACCGCTACCAGAAGTACTGTAGTACAATGTTCTAAGGTTCATCCGGGATTTTGTATCGATCCAGAAGAAACGATGATGAGGCTACATCATGAACTCGTTCTGTAATAAAATATGATGCTACAATTTAACGCTTAATTAAAATCCTATTGTCAAAAGAATATTTTAAAAACCTCCAGGAGTTGCTCGATATCGAGCGTGAAGAAGATTTGCAATCCTATCTTAAACTCACCACAAATACCTCTGCAGCTGATAGAAGAACACTGGGTTTAACCTGGTATCCGATAGCAATCCGAAATACGGAAATAGGTAAAGGTGATTACCTGAGTATAGAATTAGAACGAACTACTCATCAGGATTTTTCTCATCAGTTCAGGTTCGGCTCTGCGGTGGTTCTGTTTTCTAATCACGATCCCAAAGTAGATAAATTGGAGGGAATCATCACTCACCAGAGTTTCAGTAAGATGAAAGTGAGCCTTCGGATCGATGAACTGCCGGATTGGGCGAAGGACGGAAAATTAGGGGTGGATTTATTATTTGATAACAATAGCTATGATGAGATGCAACAAGCACTTAAACAGGCTATAAATCTGTTGGATCAGTCTCCACAAAATAAATTAATCAATATCCTTACAGATAAAGAAAAACCTTCATTTCAGCAGGTAGAACAGTTCGTAATTCCAAATCAACTCAATGAATCGCAGCAGCATGCTGTGAGTAAGATTTTAGCTGCAGACCACCTGGCTATTATTCATGGTCCACCGGGAACGGGCAAAACCACAACAATTGTACAAGCTATAAAGTCATTATTAAAACACCACAACCAGAAAATTCTGGTAGTTGCCCCAAGTAATACCGCTGTTGATTTATTGACTGAAAAATTGGTTATAGAAGGTTTAAATGTGATTCGGGTAGGCAACCCGGCACGTGTTTCTGAGAAACTCTTATCCGCGACACTAGACCACCAGATGGCCGACCATCCGGAAATGAAAACAATCAAGGCCCTGAAGAAACAAGCAAATGAGTATAAAAATATGGCTCATAAATATAAGCGAAGTTTCGGCAAAGCAGAACGCGACCAACGAAAGGCGCTATTTGATGAAGCCCACAAGATTGGGCGGGAAGTGGAAAAAACGGAATCCTATATTATGGATAATTTGTTTAATAAGGCACAAATTATTACAGCAACTTTAGTAGGCACCAACCACCACACGGTTCGAAACTTAAAATACCATACCGTTGTAATTGATGAAGCCGGACAAGCTTTAGAGCCAGCCTGCTGGATTCCGATTTTAAAGGCTCAAAAGGTGATTTTAGCAGGAGATCATTTTCAGTTATCGCCCACTATTAAATCAACAAAAGCATCGCAAAATGGCTTAAGTAATACCCTGTTAGAAAAGCTCGTTGCTCTTCATCCAGAGTCTGTTGTGCTGTTAAATGAGCAATACAGGATGAATAAGGATATTATGGGATATTCATCTAAAGTATTTTATGATAATAAATTAATCGCTCATCACTCCGTAGCAGATCGATTGCTTTTCGATGATGATGAACCGATTAATTTCATTGATACCGCAGGTTGTAGTTATGATGAAAAATTAGAAGGCACCAGCACCACTAATCCAGAGGAAGCCGCATTCTTAATCAGGCATTTGGTTAGTCTAGTTACAAAGCTAGAACCTATCTACGTTTTAGCGGATTTCCCAACTGTTGCCATCATCTCCCCGTATAAACAGCAAATCCAGATTTTAAAGTCGCTGGTTCTGCAGGATGAACTTCTGCTAAAATATCAAAATAAGATTACTGTAAATACGATAGATAGTTTTCAGGGACAGGAAAGAGATGTGGTTTTTATTAGTTTAACAAGAAGCAATATGGATGGAAACATTGGCTTTTTGGCAGATACTAGGAGGATGAACGTAGCCATGACCAGGGCAAAAAAGAAATTAGTGGTTATTGGCGACAGTTCAACGCTATCAAAAGCAAAGTTTTATGCAGATTTTATTAATTATGCAGAAACTTTAAATTATTACCATAGTGCATGGGAATATATTGATACTTAGCACAGTTGTGTAGCAAATTGATTTCATTTTGATATATAAAATTATTAATTTTAGGAATATAATCGTAGATTAATGTTTACGGACAAAATAAATTTGTTACTTTAAGTCAAACATTTTGCTTCGATCTTGGTTGGTGTATGTTTAAGAATTAAGAATAATTTTAGATGAATCAAGGTTTGAAAGTTTTAATCGCAGATGATAGCGATCTTATGCGAATTGTAGTTAAAGGGTTTCTTAAAAAATTTCTAGCCAATCATCAAATTTCCGAAACTAAGAATCTATCAGACACCTTCGATCTCCTGAATAGAGAGAATTTTGATTTTCTATTATTAGATATCAATATGCCTGAAGCCAACAGCAATCCAGAAACTGTAAAAGAAATTTTGACTCTGCAGGGTAAACTCAAAATCTGTATGTTTTCTGGTAACGACAAGACAGCTTTAGAACAGGCTTACAAAGACGCTGGGGCAATAGGATTTATTCAAAAAGATGGGAATATCTCAAACTCCTTACAAGAAGTATTAACCAACAACTTCTAATTTATTATCTTCCAGTTTTCCAGAAATTGTGGCTCCCGCGATCAGTAATTCGTTGGTGATCATTTTGGTATATTCTGTGATTTCAGATTTGAAATCTTTTACAGAGGACCCTGATCTGATTTCTTCCAGCCTTTTTTCCCATTGGCCGGTAAGTTCTGCCTGTGCAATCTGTTTGTCTTTAACCACTTCATAAACAGCAAGTCCTTTATTGGTGGGTACTAAGTTTCGTTTTTCCCGGGTAATATAGGTTCGGGTAATGAGCGTTTCTATAATAGATGCACGTGTTGCTGGTGTACCTAATCCACTGTCTTTCATTGCATAACGCAATTCTTCATCTTCAATTTCTTTACCACAAGTTTCCAGTGCTTTAAGAAGAGAAGCTTCATTATACATAGATTTTGGCTTGGTCTGTTTTTCTAGCAAAGATTTTTCTGTTATTGGTAATTGTTCGCCCACAGCAACCTTAGGTAAAGCCGCATTATCCTCATCTTTTTTATCTTCATCTGTTTCATTAAAAACAGAGCGCCATCCAGCAGAACGAATCACCGTTCCGTTAGCTAAAAATGTCAACCCAGATTGAATCGTGATTTTTGTGATTTCCTTTAAACATTCCTGGTGGAAGGCTTCGATCATCCTACCCACAACCATATCATAGATGGCTTGTCTATCACTGCTTAGGCCGTAAGCTTCTTCTCCGGTAGGTAAAACCGCATGGTGATCGGTCACCTTTTTTGCATTTACACTTCGTTTATTTAGCTTAATGGTTTGCAAAAACTGAGCCTGCTTACCAAAATCAGGATGATTGGTAAATTTAGAAATTAAATCCGGAACGCCTGCAAAAACATCATCTCCAATATAGCGTGAGCCGGTACGTGGATAAGACACCAGTTTACTTTCGTATAAATTTTGTAGAATCCCTAATGTCTGATCTGCAGTATACCCCTTCTTTTTGTTGGCTTCTTGTTGTAAACTACTCAAATCATGCAATAGCGGTGGTGGTTCTTTTCGGGGTTTTGCCTCCACTGCAGTAATATTTCCTCCGGTAGGGAAGCCGGAAGGCACGTCTTCAACAAGGGCAAATAATTTCTCAGCTTCTTCTTTATCTTTATAGTTTGTGGTTGATACCGCCTTAAATATTTGTTCATCCTTTACCAGGAGAATACTGATCTGGTAATAAGTTTGAGGAACAAAATTTTTGATTTCCAGAAACCTGGCGCAAATCATTGCCAGGGTAGGTGTTTGTACCCTTCCCAACGATAAAACTGTTCTGTTCCCGGCAGAAATACTGAGTGCCTGTGTGGCATTCATGCCAACCAGCCAATCTGATTCTGAACGACAATGCGCAGAGTTGAAAAGGGTATCGTAATCTGTTCCGGGCTTTAAATTTCTAAATCCATCTTTAATGGCTTCATCCGTTTGCGACGATATCCAAAGCCTCTTAAATGGTTTTTTACACTTTAAAAAATAATAGATATAGCGGAAAATCAATTCACCTTCCCGCCCGGCATCCGTAGCCACTATAATTTCGGTGGCTTCGTCGAAAAGCTTCTTTATGGTATCCAGTTGTTTTCTAACAGCCGGATCTTCTACAAAACCATCTTTCGTTTTAATTTTACGGATAGCGAGTTTAAACTTAGCAGGTAACATCGGTAAATGTTGCCTTCTCCAGCCAATAAAGCCATAATCCTGAGGTGGAGCCAATTGTAATAAATGCCCGAAAGCCCAGGTAAATGAATAACCTTTACCTTCAATGTATCCATCTTTTCGGGTGGTTGCACCAAAAACTTTGGCAAGTTCACGACCAACTGAGGGCTTTTCTGCGATTACAATTTTCATGAATTAGGCTTATCTTTCAAAGTTCAAAGATCGCGAAAATAAGTCATCAAGAACCTAATTTTTTACTCACACCGTAAAAGCTTGTGCGTTAAACATTTTGCGTGATTTGATGTTAGCGCTTAGTAAATTTAGTAACAATTGCGGTTGGTGTTGATCTAAAAATGAATGGAGAAAACCTATAATTTTGAAAACAATAAAATAAAAGTTGTCCTGGAGCCAAAGCTGGTGCGGGTATATAGCGATAAAGCACTCTGGACTTTTCTAAATAATGGCGCAGCACCTGGTTTTGAATTATTAGCTGAAACCATTAAGAATGACTATTCAACTGCATTTGGGAAGGCGCTCGACATTACTAAAGATTCGTTAATCGTAGAGATTTTAGTTCACGTTTATTGTGATTATCTGGGTTTACGCTTCAATCGGATAGTGAAAATTAAATTTATCCAGCACCTGGTGAACAAACTTTTGGAGCGTGCCGAGGTAGTTGACTGTGGAGAGCGAAGCGTAGATGGAAACCGTTGGGTGTGGGATTTATTAGCCAGATACAAAAAGCCTTTTCTTCGGATGCTTCCAAAGAATTTAAACGTAAGAAAACTTAAAGTTTAGTAGCTGATTTCAGCTTGTACAATTACTAAAGGTATTGTGTTACCAAAAAGAGATTATCTATAATTCTTTTGCCAGGTTAACCAAGAAACCCTTTAGTTTTTCTAAAGAATCAATAATTTTTTGATTTTCCTTCACATCAGATTTATTATGTTTCAGGTGTTCTTTAGCACCTTTCAAGGTAAATCCTTTTTCATCAACCAGGTTGAAGATGATTTTTAGATTTTCAATGTCTTCAGGAGTGAAAAGTCGGTTGCCTTTTTTGTTTTTCTTAGGTTGAAGGATGTCGAATTCCTTTTCGTAAAAACGGATTTGGGATGCGTTTACATTAAACATTTCAGTCACTTCGCCCATTGTATAATACATTTTATTAATGTCTCTTTCTTTATAAGGCATAACTTGTGCTTGATTATTAGGGTTTTACATCGATTAATTAAAGTGTTCAAATGTAGCTTGATTTTTCCTGATTAACGCAATAAAATTTTAATTTTGTTCCTCCAAGATTTATGATAATGACAGCTAAAGAAATAAGACAAGCATTCCTTAATTTTTTCGAACAAAAACAACATCACCTGGTTGCTTCGGCACCAATTGTGGTTAAAAACGACCCAACATTAATGTTTACCAATGCTGGGATGAACCAGTTTAAGGATTTGTTTTTAGGAGAAGCAGCCATTAAGTATCCAAGAGTTGCCGATACCCAACGCTGTTTACGCGTATCTGGCAAACACAATGATTTAGAAGAAGTAGGGATTGATACCTATCACCATACCATGTTCGAAATGCTCGGAAACTGGAGCTTTGGCGATTATTTTAAGAAAGATGCCATTGCCTGGAGCTGGGAATTATTAACCGAAGTTTATAAAATTCCGAAGGAAAAATTGTACGTAACTTATTTCGAAGGGGATGAAAAAGAAGGCCTCGAAAAAGACCAGGAAGCTTACGATCTTTGGAAACAATATATTGATGAAAGCCATATCTTGCCAGGAAATAAAAAAGATAATTTCTGGGAAATGGGTGAAACAGGTCCCTGCGGACCGTGTTCTGAAATTCACGTAGATTGCCGTACAGATGAAGAAAAGGCACTAGTGAATGGTGCTACATTGGTTAATGCCGATCATCCACAGGTAATTGAAATCTGGAACAATGTATTTATGCAGTTTAACCGTTTAAAAGATGGTTCATTGCAATCTTTACCAGCCAAACATGTAGATACCGGAATGGGTTTTGAGCGTTTGGTGCGTGTGTTACAAGAGAAAACCTCCAACTACGATACTGATGTTTTCCAGCCGATGATTCAGTTTATTGCTGAAAAATCTGGTATTAAATATGGTGCTGACGAAAAAACGGATATTGCCATGCGCGTAATGGCTGATCATATCCGCGCAATCTCGTTTGTAATTGCAGATGGTCAGTTGCCATCAAATAACAAAGCAGGTTACGTGATTCGCAGGATTTTACGTCGTGCCGTTCGTTATGCTTACACATTCCTAAACTTTAAAGAACCGTTTTTAAATCAACTGGTACCTTTATTGGCTGAACAATTTAAGGGCGTTTTCGAAGAGCTGGTTGCGCAACAGGATTTTGTACAAAAAGTCGTGCTGGAAGAAGAGGTTTCGTTTTTAAGGACCTTATCAACTGGTATACAGCGCTTTGATAAATACCAGGCAAATAATGGACTGGTAGAGGGAAGTTTCGCTTTTGAATTATCAGATACATTTGGTTTTCCAATTGATTTAACAGAATTAATGGCTCGTGAGAAAGGTTGGTCTATAGATTTAGAAGCCTATGAGCAAGCACTTAAAAAGCAAAAAGATGATAGCCGCGCCGCTACTGCCATTGATACAGGCGATTGGGTAATTGTTAATACTGATGACCAAAGCGAATTTGTAGGTTACGATGATTTAGAAATCGAAACGGAAATTCTAAAATACCGCAAAGTAAAAGCGAAAGGGAAGGAGCAATATCAAATCGTTCTCCGCCAAACACCATTTTATGCGGAGAGTGGTGGCCAGGTAGGAGATACTGGTCGTTTAGAAGACCACAGTCGTCAATTTTGGGTAGATATTACTGATACCAAAAAAGAAAACGGACTTACGGTTCACTTTACCGATCTGCTTCCGGATAATCTGGAAGGAAAATTCTGGGCGGTAGTAGATGAAGATAAACGGATTTTGACGGAAGATAATCACTCGGCTACCCACTTGTTACATGCAGCACTTAAACAGGTTTTAGGTCAGCATGTCAATCAAAAAGGGTCACTGGTAAATGCAGATTACTTACGTTTTGATTTTTCGCATTTCGCCAAAGTAACTGATGAAGAATTGGCTCAGGTAGAGGTAATTGTTAACCAGAAGATCAGGGAAAACATTAAGTTAAAGGAACAACGAAATGTGCCTTATCAAGATGCTATCCAGAGTGGTGTAACCGCGTTGTTTGGTGAAAAATATGGTGATTTTGTGCGCATGATTACTTTCGATGACCATTTTTCAAAAGAGCTCTGCGGTGGTACGCATGTAAAAGCAACCGGACAAATCGGTTCATTCAAAATTGTTTCCGAAAGTGCAGTGGCAGCTGGCGTACGTCGAATTGAAGCGATTACAGCCGATAAAGCAGAGCAACACTTTTTAGATCAACGCAGAGAACTAGGACATTTGAAATCACTGTTAAATGGTTCAAAAGATCTGTCTGCATCTGTTCAGGCATTGCTGGATGAAAATGCAAGGCTTAAAAAAGAAATTGAAAAAACGACTTTAGAGCGCGTAGGCAATCTAAAAAATGAAATCGTTCATCATGTAAGAGGAATAAACGGTGTGAATTTAATTGCCAGACATATTGATTTACAAAGTGCTGATGCGATAAAAAACCTGGCCTTTTCCTTAAAAGATATGGTTGATAATTTGTTCCTGGTATTTACTTCAGAAATTGATGCTAAGCCGGGAATTACGGTGATGTTGTCTGATAATCTGGTAAAAAGAGGAATGAATGCATCCAACATTGTTCGCGAGCTAGGTAAGGAAATTCAGGGTGGAGGTGGCGGTCAGCCGTTTTATGCTACTGCTGGTGGTAAAAACCCTTCAGGTTTAGGAAAAGTGCTTGAAAAGGCTGAGGATTTTATTCCAAAAGGGTAATAAGTATATTTAAATATAGTTAGTCGAGATCTCTAATCTCGTCCAACGGTCGGTTAGTCGGGATCTCTAATCCCGACTTATCTATTTGCGGATTTTAAATCCGCAGTTAACGCTAGACGAGATTACAAATCTCGCCCAACGATGGGTTAGTCGGGATCTCCAATCCAGACTTTTCTATTTGCTGATTTTAAATCCGCAGTTAATTATAGTCAAGATTACAAATCTCGCCTAGCAACGTTTAGTTAGTCGGGATCTCTAATCCCGACTTTTTTATTTGCAGATTTTAAATCCGCAGTTAATTATAGACGAGATTACAAATCTCGCCTAGCAACGTTTAGTTAGTCTGGATCTCTAATCCCGACTTTTCTATTTGCGGATTTTAAATCCGCAGTTAATTATAGACGAGATTAAAAATCTCGCCCAACGCTTTAGTTAGTCGGCATCTTTAATCCCAG
The DNA here is from genome assembly GCF_034045265.1 of Pedobacter sp. CFBP9032. Classification (NCBI taxonomy): domain Bacteria; kingdom Pseudomonadati; phylum Bacteroidota; class Sphingobacteriia; order Sphingobacteriales; family Sphingobacteriaceae; genus Pedobacter; species Pedobacter sp. CFBP9032. Next base: position 25,343 of record NZ_JAXCWE010000014.1, read on the forward strand.
TTTTTCTATTTGCGGATTTTAAATCCGCTGTTAGTCATAGACGAGATTATTAATCTCGCCCAGCAACGTTTAGTTAGTTGGGATCTCTAATCCCGACTTTTCTATTTGCGGATTTTAAATCCGCAGTTAATTATAGACGAGATTAAAAATCTCGCCTAGCAACGTTTAGTTAGTTAGTCGGGATCTTTAATCCCGACTTATCTATTTGCGGATTTCAAATCCGCAGTTAATAATAGGCAAGATTACAAATCTTATCCAACGGTCGGTTGGTCGGGATCTCTAATCCCGACTTTTCCATTTACGGATTTAAAATCCGCAGTTAATCATAGACGAGATTAAAAATCTCGCCCAACGGTCGGTTGGTCGGAATCTCTAATCCCGACTTTTTTATTTACGGATTTTAAATCCGCGTTAATTATAGACGAGATTATAAATCTCGCCCAACGGTTGGTTAGTCGGGATCTCTAATCCCGGCTTTTCTATTTACGGATTTAAATCCGCGTTAATTATAGACGAGATTATAAATCTCGCCCAACGGTTGGTTAGTCGGGATCTCTAATCCCGGCTTTTCTATTTTCTGATTTTAAATCCGCAGTTAATCATAGACGAGATTACAAATCTCGGCTAGCAATGTTTAGTTAGTCGGGATCTCTAATCCCAGCTTTTCTATTTACGGATTTTAAATCCGCAGTTAATTATAAACAAGATTAAAAAGCTCGCTCAACCCTTGGAAGGAAATATAAATCTCAGCAAGGCAAAACCATAGACTATCCTAATGATATTTCCTAAGCGCCCGTATCGCAATAAATAAACCGATTAATGTTAGGATAGCACTTAAAATAAAAGGCGCGCCCGGAAAGTAGAGCGGTGTTCCATCCTGAATGAAATAAACGAAAATATGGCTCGCCAACCAGGGTCCGATAATGGCTGCCAGACTTTGCAGACTGGTGGTAATCCCCTGAATTTCTCCTTGTGCATTTTCAGGCACCTGATTAGAAATAATACTCTGCATCGCTGGTCCGCCAATACCAGCCAAACAATATGGAATAATAAATAACATCATCATAGTTCCATTTTTGGCAAATGCAAAACACACGAAACCGACTACATAAAGCATTAAGCCAAAATAAATTGCCTTTCTATTTCCAATTTTCGGAATAACAATCCGGATCAATCCACCTTGAACTAAGGCAACCATAATCCCGACTACCGCCAGCGAATAACCGATCATCTTTGGTGTCCATTGGAACTTTTCAATCACATAATATGACCAGTTGGATTGGACGGAATGACTGGCAATATAGAGCAATAACAAAGTGGCAAGCAAACCTAAAATGGCGGGGTATTTTGATGCATTGATAAATGAACCAACAGGATTAGCACGTTTCCATGAAAAATTTCTACGTTTCTCTTTCGCCAGTGATTCTGGTAAAATAAAATAACCATACAACCAGTTAAGTAATGAAAGGCCCGCTGCAACCATAAAGGGTACCCGTAACCCGAAGCTACTTAGCAAGCCTCCGCCAACTGAACCTAAAATAAAACCCAATCCAAATGCAGCACCCACTAATCCAAAGTTTTGAGCCTTTTTCTCAGGTGTCGAAATATCAGCAATATATGCCATGCCCGTTGTAAAGCTCGCACCTGTAATCCCGGCGATGATTCTGCCTATAAAAAACCAGAAAATTGACGGCGCAAAGGAGAGAAGCAGATAATCCATGCCAAGGCCAAACAAAGAGAAAAGTAGAATAGGACGTCGACCATACTGATCACTTAAACCGCCTAGGATTGGCGAAAAAATGAACTGCGGCAAAGCAAATGCAACCATTAGATAGCCTCCATAATCTGCAGCTACGCTGGTGCTTCCACCGGTAAATTCTTTAATAAGATTTGGTAAAACCGGAATGATGATTCCGAAACCAGTACAATCAATCAACAGCGTAATCATAATAAAGATCATCGCCGACTGTTTCTGCTGAGCCATAGGTTTAGATTATATACAAAAATAGAATTTTGAAAATAATCTTTTCAGGGTTATCGTTTTTAATTTAGGAATAAAGTGCTGACTTAATTTCTAAAGATTGGTTGCATGAGTTATTAAATGTTAATTGCAAGAGCGTATTAAGAAACGATGCCATTAAAAAGCAAATCATCATTATAAAAAAAAACTTATTTAAATACGACTGTAAGAACACCAAAAAAATCTTTCATCTAAAAACCTTTAACTACGGCCAAAACTTTTCCACAATGCCTTATTTCGGCATATTTTTGCTAAATTCGCAAGGTTATAACAATACCTTTTTTTAAATATCGTTTTCGATAACGAGAATAATAACTTATGGCAGAAGATTTAGAAAATCAACAAAACGACAAAATCATCCAAATTAATATAGAGGAGCAGATGAAATCGGCCTACATTGACTATTCAATGTCGGTAATCGTATCCAGGGCTTTGCCTGATGTGCGTGATGGATTGAAACCAGTTCACCGCCGTGTTTTATATGGTATGCTTGATTTAGGTGTAACCAGTAATAAGCCCCATAAAAAGTCTGCCCGTATTGTAGGTGAAGTTTTAGGTAAGTACCACCCACACGGTGATGCATCAGTATATTTTACCATGGTACGTATGGCCCAGGATTGGAGTTTACGTTATCCGATGGTAGATGGACAAGGAAACTTTGGTCACATTGATGGTGACTCGCCAGCTGCAATGCGTTATACAGAGGCACGTTTCTCTAAAATTGCAGAGGAAATGCTTGCCGATATTAATAAAGATACGGTAGATTTTCAATTAAACTTTGATGATACATTGCAGGAACCAACCGTGTTGCCTGCAAAAATTCCAAATCTTTTAGTGAATGGTTCATCAGGTATCGCTGTGGGTATGGCTACCAATATGGCGCCACACAACTTAACTGAAGTAATAGATGGCGTAGTAAGCTATATTGATAACCGGGACATTACTATCGAAGAATTGATGAAGTTTGTAAAAGCTCCGGATTTCCCTACAGGTGGTATTATTTATGGTTATACGGGTGTAAAGGAAGCTTTTGAAACTGGCCGCGGACGGATCGTAATGCGTGCAAAGGCAGAAATTGAAAGCATTAAAGACCGTGAAGTAATCATTGTAACCGAAATTCCTTATCAGGTGAATAAAGCCATGATGATTGAGCGTACTGCTGAACTGGTAGGCGAGAAAAAACTGGAAGGTATTTCAAACATTAAAGATGAATCGAACAAAGATGGTATTCGCATCGTTTATGAAATTAAGCGTGATGCCAATGCTTCTATCGTTTTAAATAACCTCTATAAATACACTGCTTTACAAACGTCTTTCAGTGTAAATAATATTGCTTTGGTAAAAGGTAGGCCGCAAATGCTAAATCTTAAGGATTTAATCGTGCATTTTGTTGACCACAGACATGATGTAATTGTTCGCCGTACCAAATATGAATTAGCCGAAGCAGAAAAACGTGCTCACATTTTAGAAGGTTATCTAATTGCTTTAGATCATTTAGATGAAGTAATTAAATTAATTCGTGCATCAGAAACTCCGGAAGAAGCTCGTTTGGGCTTGATGGAAACATTTGGTTTAAGTGATCTTCAGGCACGTGCCATTCTGGATATGACGCTTCGTCGTTTAACAGGACTAGAGCGTGATAAAATTAAAGAAGAGTATGAAGAACTGATGAAAACCATTGAAAGCTTAAAAGCCATTCTCGCTGATGAGGGTTTGCGGATGCAGATCATTAAAGATGAGTTAGCAGAAATTAAGCAAAAATTCGGCGATGAGCGTAGAACAACTATTGTTCACTCTGCTGAAGACATGAGTATGGAAGATTTCATCGATGATGAAGAAGTTGTAATCACCATTTCTCACGAAGGTTATGTGAAACGTACCCCGGCAACTGAATTCAGAGCACAGGGTAGAGGTGGAAAAGGATCTAAAGGAAGCACCTCAAGAAACGAAGATTTTATTGAACACATGTTGGTAGCTACCAACCACAATTATATGCTGTTCTTTACCGAAGCAGGAAGATGTTTCTGGTTGAGGGTTTACGAAATTCCGGAAGGTTCCCGAACCAGTAAAGGAAGGGCAATTCAGAATATCATCAATATTCCAAAAGACGAGAAAATTAAGGCTTACATCAAAGTCAAAAACCTTAAAGATCAGGAATACCTGGAGAACAATTTTATCATCATGTGTACTAAAAAAGGTACCATCAAGAAAACTTCTCTGGAATCTTATTCACGTCCGCGCGTAAACGGTATTAATGCGATAAACATCAATGATGGCGACGTGTTATTAGAAGCTTGTTTAACTAATGGCCAGAGCGAAATTGTAATGGCACTACGTTCGGGAAGGGCTATTCGCTTTAATGAAAGTACTGTTCGCCCAATGGGAAGAACTGCTACCGGAGTGCGTGGTGTAAGGCTTGCGCATGATAAAGATGAAGTAGTTGGCATGATTGCTGTAAACAATCCGGAAGTTACGGTGTTAGTAGTATCAGAAAAAGGATACGGAAAACGGACAGACATTGAAGATTACCGCGTAACCAACCGTGGTGGTAAAGGTGTAAAAACCATTAATGTTACCGAAAAAACCGGGCAATTAGTATCGATTAAAGACGTTACAGATGGTGAAGATCTGATGATCATTAACCGTTCGGGAATTGTAATTAGAATTCCTGTTTCAGCTTTAAGAGTAATGGGACGTGCCACTCAGGGTGTACGCTTAATCTCTTTAAAAGGTGATGACGAAATTGCCTCGGTGACTAAAATTGATCATGAAGAGGATGAAGAAGAAACAGTTGATTTAGATGATGTTTTAGTAGTAGACGGCGAAGAATTAGAAGCCGATCCAACTGCTGAAGCAGAAGAAACTGAAGACGATGAGGAAGAGGGAGAAGCTGATCAGCCAACGGAAGAATAAAATTAACTAAAATAAAAATTAGAATAAAAATTATGAAAAGAGTATTTCTAGGTATAATTTTAGCAGGAGCAGCAAGCTCTGCTTTTGCTCAGAAAGGTGAAGTTAATGAAGCAAAAAAAGCATGGGGAATTTTCCAGTTAACCACACAAGGTGCAACACCGCTAGATAAAAAGTTAGAATCTGTTAAAACTGGCTTAGCCCATACTGATAAAGCCATTGCTGATGAAAAATCTAAAGTAATGCCTGAAGCATGGACTTACCGTGCATTATTTGCTTCTTCTGCTGCTATTTTAGATACAGTGAACGTGGCAAATGCAGATGCAAACCTAAAAATTGCTCAGGATGCGCTGGTTGAAGCTAAAAAATTAGATACCAAGGGTGCAGAGAAGGAAAACATCACTTTAGCTGAAACCAACATTTCTAACGCTGTGCGTAATGCAGGTGTAATGGCTTACAACAAAAAGGATTATAAAACAGCCTATACCAAATTCGTTCAGGCAACTGTAATTAATCCAACTGATACCGCAATGTATTTAAATGCAGGTATTGCAGCCAGAAATGTGGAAGATTATCCAGGGATGATTCAGCAGTTCAAAAAAGTAATTTCTTTAAATTCGCCACAGTCTAAAGATTTGTATAATGAGTTAGTTGATGTTACTTTAAGGAAACAAAAAGATACTACTGCCGCTTTAGCATTAATTTCAGAAGCAGTAGCTAAATATCCTGAAAATGTAGACTTAATTAAAACTGAAACTCAGATTTATATTGATAGAGGTGATGTTGCAAAATCAGAGCAAATGTTAAATGCTTTAGCTACTAAAGAGCCTACAAATCCAAGTTATCAGGTATTATTAGGTAATATTTATTTCTCACAAGCCTTGAAACTTCAGGCAGATAGAAATAAAATTGACCAGAAGAAGGTAAAGGAATTTAATGAGATCACTACAAGAATGAATGGATTACTAGATAAGTCATTACCATTCTATAAAAAAGCGCTGGAAATCGATCCTAAAAACGCTGGTGCTTTAGAAACATTAAAAACCATTTACGCTTTTAGAAACGATACTAAAAACTATAATGATGTAAAAGCAAAATTAGACGCTTTACCTAAGCAATAATTGAATGCTAAATTTCAAAAAAGAGTCCTGATTTTATCAGGACTCTTTTTTTTTACTTATTTTTACCTGATTAGTATTTTTGCCCATCATTACAGATCGATCTATTATGCAAAATGGTTTTAAGCTATTAATAGCACTTTTGGTTTCCACTTCATTAAATGCTTTCGCTCAAAAAAGTCAGATTTTGATTGCCCGTAACTCAGTTGGAAAACTTCAGGCTTCCATTGCAAATAACGAAGACGAAAAGAAACAACTGGACATTATTATAGAAGGTTTAAAGGCAATTGAATCTGCTGAAAAGGATAACAAAACGAAGAATTGGGCAGAAACCTGGTCAATTAAATCTTACCTGACTTCATATGCATCATTAATAGATACAGATGCTGGTAATTCTGATAAATTTTACGAAGCCGCTAATACAGCTATTAAGCAAGCCAGAGGATTGGATAAGTACGAAGACAACTCTGGATTAATCAAGGCTTCCAATCATAATATTTTGATAAAAAAGCAGGAGAGGGGCAACTTGGCCTATTTTAATAACGATTTCAAAGAAGCACATGACGACTTGAAGGAAGTGAGTGACAGTTTCCCAACAGATACTACATTAGCCTTAAATACAGCAATTTGCGCATTAAATATCCAGGATTACGACGAATCAATTTCTTACTTTAACAGAGCAAAAAATAATGGAATCCGTAATGCATCGATGTTTCAAAAGCTTGCACAGCTTTATAGCGCGAAATATGATTACGAAATGGCCATAAAAACGCTTGAAGATGGTTTATTGAAAAATCCATTCAATAAAAACCTTACCAGTGATTATATCAATTTGCTTTTGGATACCGAAAACTTTGCGAAAGCCACAAGTTTAATTGAAGGAAATTTGAAGGTAGAGAAAGGTAATAAATTATTATATTTTCTTTATGGCTACTTACAGCAAGCAAGTGGAAATAATTCAACCGCAATTCTAGCTTATGATAAAGCACTAGCTACAGATCAGAATTATTTTGATGCATTGTATCAATTAAGTTTAGCGTATATCAACACGGCAAACGAAACTTTGCAAAAAAGCGATGCGGAAAAAGTTTCGAAATATAATTCGCTCATTAACCGTGCACAACTTGCATTGCAACGTGCAAATGAAATCAATCCTAACGATAAGAAAACTGTTCAGTTATTATTGGATATCTATTCCCGTAAAAAGGCAACTGATAAGGTTCAGGAATTAAACCGCAAACTTCAGGAATTATAATATTAATGAAAAGAGGAGACACTCTCACAAAGCTCTCGTAATTATCAACTTAACATAATATTAATTATAGGACAAGTTATGGTATTGTTTTTACTGGATTAGTTTTTGAATATCTTCTGACTTTTACCTGATCCCTTCAGAAGTATTGGATCTTCATTTATTGCAAAATAATATTTAATTTATTAATAAATTTGTGCATTAGTATCATCTGTATACGAATATATTGTTGTTTATTTAGAACTAAACATACTTCAATGTATTATAATAACATTATATTAATCGTAAATTAACGGATAACTAAAAATATTTTATGATCTTTATAATACAAAAACCTATATTATGAAAAAGATCATTTCAATTTGCATGCTTGCATTATGTGTTGTTTCATTAACAACTTACGCTACTCCGGAGGTGCCAAAGCCGACTACCACCGCTAAAAAAACTATTACCACTTACAATGTGCGTTTGGGTTACAAAAATATTGACGGTAGTTTAACTACATCAGTATCCACAGAATCACCAGGCTTTACCATTTATAACCAGGAAAGCGGTGATGATTACTATGTAGAAAATGGACCATCTTCGTTCGGAACATTTTTACCTTATCAATTGCCAGGTACGATTAATGGTTTACCCGCAGGAACCTATGAGTTTAGCGCAGAACGAGGTCAGGGAAACTGGACGGGTTACGGTTCAATTACAGTAACCTTATCTCCAGAGATGATAGGCGCTGACGGTTATGTAACTGTTTACGTTCCTATTGCCTGGGTAGAATAAAATTCAATTAATTTAATCAATAAGCAGTCTTAATATACAAGACTGCTTATTGGTGTTTATATCCTTAAGCATATTTATTACAATGGCTTTTCCATCTGCATTGTTAGCCGATTTGATCAACTAAATACCTGATTTTTTGTTTATGAAAGCATGTATGATCATTTCACCTTTCCTGAAGCCGATGCTTTACAAATAGCCTTATCAAAGCAACTTATTTTTAAACCCCTGAAGGCTATTAATACTATTGCCGGTGCTGATATTTCTTTTGATAAAGGCAGTTCAACCATGTATGCTGGAATAGTAATTTTAAGCTTTCCTGAGATGATTGTGCAATCTTATGCACTCGAAACCTATGAAACAACCTTTCCTTATCAGCCTGGATATTTAGGTTTCAAAGAAGTGCCTGCGCTGTTAAAAGTATGGGGATTGATTCCCGAAAAACCTGATGTTGTGGTATTGGATGGGAATGGTATTCTGCACCCCCGGCGAATGGGTGTGGCCTCTCATTTTGGTGTACTTGCCAATCAGGCGACTATTGGTTGCGCCAAGAGTATCTTATATGGTGATAATCACCTTCCTCAAAACGCTAAGTTCAGTACGGCAGAAATTAAAAGTCGTGGCGAAATTTTGGGCTATGCTTTAAGAACTAAAGATAATAATAAACCAGTTTACATTTCAGCAGGGCATTTAATTACAACAGAACAGGCTTTAGCGGTAATTAAAAAATGTATAGGAAATTATAGAATTCCTGAACCCACCCGTTTGATTCATGATATAGTGAATGATTTTAGAACGGCCAAATTAAAGGCTGGTTTTCATATTAAACCCCAGCCTTTAACTCTATTTTAAATCCAATTGATTCCTTTCGTAAGCAACTGTAAAGTTTTATGCTCTTCGGTTCCTGCTTCAGGATGGATATTATATCCCCAGTTTGCTTGTGGAGGTAAGCTCATTAAAATAGATTCGATTCTTCCATTGGTTTCTAAACCAAATTTAGTTCCTGAATCATACACAAGGTTAAACTCTACGTATCGGCTTCTACGTTGATATTGCCACTCTTTTTGAATATCAGTAAATTCCTTTTCGCGGTTTCGCTCCAACAATTCACTATAAATGGGCAGAAATGTTTCGCCAATGTTAGCAGAAAAATCTAGAATTCCCTGCCAGGATAAATTTGTATTTTCAGGTTTCAGCCGATCATAAAAGATACCGCCAATGCCACGCGTTTCTTCTCGATGCTTGATAAAAAAGTAATCATCTGCCTGTGCTTTAAATTTTGGATAAAAATCAGGGTTAAATTCATCACAGGCATTTTTCAACTTATGATGAAAAAAACGGGCATCATTTTCAAATACGTAATGTGGCGTTAAATCTATTCCACCACCAAACCAACGTGTCTCTTCATTCAACTCAAAATACCTGATATTCATATGAATAATTGGAACAAGAGGATGATTGGGATGAATCACGATGGAAACTCCAGTGGCAAAAAAATCATCTTCTGTTACTTTAAAAGCTTTTTTTATTGGTTCGGGTAATTTGCCATAAACGGCTGAAAAGTTTACACCACCTTTTTCAATAATGGAACCATTTTGCATAATTCGGGTACGGCCACCTCCCCCACCATTTCTTTCCCACAGTTCCTCTTCAAATTTTCCTTTGCCATCCGCAATCTCTAATCCTTTGCAAATTTCATCCTGAATTTGCCTATAACGCTCAGCTACCTCTTCTTTAAATATCATGATTTATTTACCTTTAAATACAAACTTAAGGCTAATCAGGCTCTCCTTTTTATTTATCTTTAGATAGTACATTTTATTGACATTGATTGAGAAATAGATTGCCATTTCCTTTCCCTGGACTCATTTTACTCCTCTAAATAGTTCAAATCCTTATTAAAACTTTCTTTTAAATATGCTACAGAAATCATTGCAATAACAGTAAGAATTGCCATCATGATAAAACCTGCGGTAATAATGTTGTATTGATGCACGAAGAATTCGAAGACTAAAGTAATCGGAATTAAAGCACCCCGTACAAAATTTGGTGCGGTGGTGGTTACCGTAGAACGGATATTTGTTCCAAATTGTTCTGCGGCAATGGTTACGAAAGTAGCCCAGTAACCTACGCCAAAGCCCATCACCAAACAAATGAGCATGAAACTATTTTCTGTTAAGTTGTTAGTGGTGAGGTATAAAATAACGGTAATAACGGATAGACTTTGAAAGATGAGAACTGTCTTCTTTCTTGATTTCAGAATTTGCGCCAGAAAGCCACAAACCACATCACCTACTGCAATGCCAAAGTAGGTATACATAATCCCGGTTCCTGCATTCAGTACTTCCTTTGCACCCAATACTTTTCCTATTTCTGGAGATTGCGTAACCAAAATGCCTACAATAAACCAGAGTGGCAAACCCAGACAGATACAAGCCAGGTATTTTAAGAATCTTTTTCGATTGGAAAATAGCATAAAGAAATTACCCTTCGAAACACCTGTAGATTGCTCCGCATGTTTAAACATGCCCGATTCAAATGTTCCAACACGCAGTAATAAGAGTAATAAACCCATTCCACCACCAACAAAATAAGAAGTTTGCCAGGCGAAGTGTTTGCCAATAACAGCAGCAGCTGCCGCACCTAAAAGACCAATTCCTGCTACAACCATTGTTCCGTAGCCTCGTTTTTCTTTGTCCATGGTTTCAGTAACCAAGGTAATTCCTGCACCTAACTCTCCAGCTAAACCAATTCCGGCAACCAACCTAATGATGGCATAGGTATGAACATCTGTTGCAAAGCCATTTGCAATATTAGCAACGGAATACATCAAAATTGAACCAAATAAAACTTTAATGCGGCCAAATTTATCACCTATTATACCCCACAACAATCCACCAAGCAATAAACCAAACATTTGCATATTGATTACATATTCACCTTCCATGCGCATGTGTTCTGGCGAAATGCCAATATCAGAAAAGCTTTTTAACCGGACTACCGAGAAGAGAACGAGATCATAGATATCTACAAAATAACCTAGAGCGGCTACAATGACAAGGAAAATAACGTTGCGATTGTTTGATTGGGTTTGGGAATCCATTTAACTATTTGGTTTATTTGTTGAAAGTACAAAATCCACCAAATAAAAAAAACAGATATAAAAAATAAAAGCCATCCGGTTGGGATGGCTTTCATAACTCCTACATTGGAGGTGTTTTTGTTGTAGTATCTGGCGGCATCGTTTTAGATGTATCAGCCGGTGTAGTTTTTGTAGTATCCATAGGAGCTGTAGTTGTAGAATCCGTCATGGTACTGTCTGAAGAACCAGCCATATTTTTAGACGAATTGCATGCTGAGGTGGCAATCATGATCGTACCAGCAAAAGCAAGACTTAAGATTATTTTTTTCATAGTTTCTATTGTTATCTGTAATTATAACAAAAATGTTATCGCTTGGTTTTATTTTTTAGGCTTAAATAATTAGTGTAGCCTGTAAGATTCAGATTTAGAGCTTATTATATTTTAAATATTCGGTTTTTTAAGGTGTAAAATATACACTATTCCGCCTGCCTTATTACTTTAAAATGGATTTTGAACAGTATTGTTACGTTTATATACCTGGCAGTATACAATAATTATGATTTAGATATTAGCTGTCCCACATTGCTTTAATCGTTGAAAAATATGAGATAAATGATTAAAAAGCGGCAAATCTTTCTGATATTAGTAATATATGACTATTTCTCAAAATGCCCTGAAATGGGTAATGCGCTTATACCCACCTTTGTTATTTCAGCGCATTTGGGTACAGCGGTTTGAGGGCGAATTTAAAAGCTGCACGGTAAAAATTAATAAGAGTTTTTTAAATAAAAATTATAATGGATCAATTTTCGGAGGAACGATTTATGCTGCTACGGATCCGTTTTATGCCTTATTATTTGATCAGTTGATGCAAAGAAAAGGTTTTAAAGTGCGTGTCTGGCTGAAAAGCGCATCTATTCAATATCTAAAGCCGGGACGTTCAAATTTATATTTTACTATTAGCCTTACTGATGAAATGATAGACGAGGCTGAAATTGCCTTGCGAACGGTAGGCAGATTTGTGAAAGCGTATCCCATGGAACTCACTAACAAAAGCGGAGAGATTTGTGCTACAGTGATGAATGAAGTTTATATCCGAAACCTGCATCAGGGCGAAACTGCCACAGTTGCTTATTAGTTTAATATATGCCGAGTATTAAAAGTTTGATTTTGCAGGGTGAGGGTGTTCAGCTCGATTTTAAAAAGACGATAACCAACACTGAAAAAATTGCCAAAAGCCTGGTTGCCTTTGCAAATAACAAAGGTGGCAAGTTACTAATTGGGGTTGCAGATGATGGTACTATTAAAGGTGTAAAGTCTGAAGAGGAAGAGAAGTATATGATTCTTACTGCAGCACATCAGTTTTGCAAACCCGCAATTGAGCCAACTTTTGATGAAACCTATGTAGATGACAAGCTGGTTCTGGTTGCTAACATTCCCGAGAGTGATACCAAACCGCATTATGCTCTGGATGATCAGAAAAAATGGTGGGCCTATATTCGTATAGATGATAAAAGTGTATTGGCGAGTAAAATCATTGTAGATGTGTTAAGAAATGACCACCAGGATGAAGGTGTGCTTATCTCCTATTCTGACAATGAAAAAAAGCTTTTGGAGTATTTAGATGATAAAGAGCGAATTACCCTTAAAGAGTATAGTAAGTTATTGCGTTGCTCTTATCGCAAAGCGCAAAAAATACTGGTTAATTTGATTATCACTAATGTGATCAGGACACATACCAGCGAAAAAGAAGAATATTTCACGGCAGTGAAACACGTTTAAAGCCTTAGCCTAATTTCTTCACAGAAATATTAAGGCTATTCAGATAATTATCGAAAATAAACTTTTAGATCATTACCTTTTTTGAATGTTGAAAACACGACCTTTGCGGACTATGTTTTCCAGAATTTACAGCAAATATAAAAGCTATTATAAAGAAAATCTGCTACTGGCTTTGCCGATAGTAGGTTCTCAGGTTGGGCATACTTTAGTACATATGGCTGACAGTATCATTGTGGGACACTTTACAGATACTACGCAACTGGCATCTGTTTCACTTGTTAATAGTATTTTCATTTTAATTATGGTGATTGGCCTGGGTATCTCCTATGGGTTAACACCCTTAATTGCGCAAGAGAATGGTCGTCAGAACTACGCAGAATGCGGTAAATTGCTATCAAATAGTTTAATTATTAATATTCTAATCGGAATTTTCTTGTACTGCCTCGTACATTTTGGGGTGCTTTTGATTATTGACCACCTGAATCAAACTCCCGCTGTGGTGAGCTATGCAAAACCATATTTAGGATTACTATCGGCTTCGATCATTCCACTTTTGGTTTTCCAAACCTTTAAACAATTTGCCGAAGGCTTAGGCTTTACCAAGCAGGCCATGTTTGTATCTATCTGGGGTAACGCACTAAATATAACATTAGGAATAATCTTTGTAAAAGGAATGTTTGGCATTAAGCCGATGGGTGTAAGCGGTGTCGGTTTAAGTACCTTAATTGATAGAACTTTAATGGCCATTGTAATGGCTGTTTATGTTCTAAGATCTAAACATTTTAAAAAATACCTTACTGATTTTAAAGATACTTGGATAGATAAGGTAAGGGCATTTAAACTAATCAAAATTGGTGCTCCTGTTGCCATGCAATATTCTTTTGAAATCAGTGCTTTCAGCGGTGCAGCAATATTGATTGGTACTATTGGTGCCGTAGAACAGGCGGCGCATCAGATTGCAATTGGCCTGGCGGCAACAACTTATATGATGGCAAGTGGTGTCGCATCTGCTGCAACGATTAAAACAGGAAATAATTTTGGTAAAAATAATTTCGATGATCTTCGCAAATCTGCTATAGCCAGTTATCATGTTATTCTACTATTCATGTCATGCACGGCAATTATGTTTGTGCTGGCTAACAATCTGCTGCCATTCATCTATACCAGCGATCTAAAAGTTGTAGCAATCGCTTCGCAGTTGGTGATCATTGCAGGTTTTTTTCAGCTGTTTGATGGCACCCAGGTTGTGGGCTTAGGCGTGCTGAGGGGAATCGGAGATGTTAATATGCCAACGTTTATTACGTTTTTAGCCTATTGGGTAGTTGGGATTCCAGTAGGTTATATACTCGGTTTCCATTTTGGTTTAGGCGTGAACGGAATTTGGTATGGCTTAACCCTTGGCTTGCTCACAGCTTCTATCCTATTGTTTCTCAGGTTTCAGAATAAAACCCGAGCGTTGAACATAGAAATTGTTAATGAGAGTAAATTAGCAAAATAGCGATCTGATCTAAAAAGAAGGCTATTTATCAATTTACGAAATTACTAAAGCCTCTGCGCTGAAGAATTTCGTGAGTTGATTAATAATGTTCCGTGAATTTTACGAAGCATGTCTCCAAAAATGGTCAGCAAAATTTTGAAATTTGATCTTGTTAAGGAATTTAAACAGTTTTAAAGAACACTGTTTATTTCCCACCCACATTAACGACTACGCCAATGGTAAAGATTGAATTTCCTGCCGACATGTATTTCCTGTTTTTTAAACCAATATTACTGCTGGTTGTATATTGGAGCTGAAGAACCTTACTCAACGCCATCCTGGTAAAGAAAACGGGCTCGAAAAAGATGTTATCCTCTTTTGGCTGAACCACACCATTTAAAAAGAAACGATCCATTTTAACGTGACTTATTCTCAAAGCAGTACCATAATTTATTGGGAAGTCTGTTCCGAACAAACGAAGGTTATTCTTCTTTTTAGAACTATAGTTAACCTGCAGAAATGATTTCCGGTAATCTACTTCCTGAAATTCACTGCTCAGCAACACATCATTCTTGTAATCCCTAAAGGTGATATCGCTCCAACCCTTTCCAACACCGGCGTAAATCTCAATAATTCTGTTGTTATCTGGACCAAAAGTATCGAAGTATCCGCCCCCAATTTCCACAAGCTTATGTCCAAAATCTTTAGTCTTGCGATCGTTATTCATGGTAGAACCACTAAACAATACGCCAATATGATCTGTTGCGGCGTATGCACCATTTATGCTGGTGTTGCCTTTTAAGGATATATGTCCACCACCACTAAACTCACCTTGTTTACTTAACATTGGTGTGTTAGGCACATTTGGCATGTAAACTGAAGAGCAGCTTGCTGTAAAAAGTGCTAAAACTGGGATTGCAAAACGTAGGTATTTGATCATAGGTGTCTTTATAAACAGATTTTTAAATCAAAAATTGTGTTAAATGTTAATATTCATAAATTCCATTACGCGTTTAAACTCTTCATGGAGATTTGCCTTTAAATGAATTTTTTCGGAAGTAATTGGATGTGTGAAGCTTAATTCTGATGCATGCAGCAACATAGTAGACATATTCCATTGCTCCAAAAAGAATTTATTTTGTTTATTGCAACCATGTGTACGATCGCCAATAATAGGATGAAGAATATGGCTAAAGTGTCTTCTTAACTGATGCATTCTTCCAGTTTTTGGCGTAGCTTCTACCAACGAATATCTGGATGTAGCATGTTTACCAAGAGGAACATTAACTTCTGCTTTTTGTAGCGTTCTGAATGAGGTAAATGCATCTTGCATGGTGCCATTTTCCTTTGCAAGTGGATAATCAATATCCATTACATCTGGCGTAAAACCACGAAGAATAGCTAAATATTTTTTATCTGTTTCCGAATTCATAAACTGCTGATGCATAGCAATTTCAGCTGGCTTATCAAAAGCGAACAATAAGATTCCGCTAGTCTTCCGGTCTAAACGATGAACAGGGCTTACGTGTTTACGTACCTGATCACGAAGCATTTGTAAAGCAAACTCGGTGGCATCTCTGGCTATTGAGGATTGATGAACCAGTAAGCCATGTGGCTTGTTAATGGCAATTAAATAATCGTCTTCGTAAATGATCTCCAACATATTGCCGCGAAGATAAGCATATAGGCCATATAACGCCATTCGATAGTCAATTATATTTCTAAATTTACAGGAAAGCAAATTGGTGATTAACTGAAAATATCAAATGCTACTTTATAGGTATTGCAATGGGCATCAACAATATCTCGAATATGCTCAGAATATCCCCCACCCATACTAATTTGCATAGGCAATCCTGCTGTCTTACAAGTTTGAATTACCATTCGGTCGCGTTCTTTACAAGCGGATTTACTTAAGGCGATCTTTCCGAGTTTATCTGTAGAAAGCACATCAACACCAGATAAATAGAACACAAAATCTGGTTTCGCACTATCAAATGCAATTTCCAGCTGCTGATTCAGTAAACTTAAATATTCTTCATCCTGTACACCATCATCTAATGGAATATCCAGACTGGAACGTTCTTTTCGAAAAGGAAAATTTTTTTCGCCGTGCATAGAAAATGTGAAAACCCTTGCTTCGTTTTCAAAAATTTCTGCCGTTCCGTTTCCCTGATGTACATCCAAATCAATGATCAGAATTTTATTACATAGCCTATTATGCAGTAGATAGTTAGCAGCTATTGCCTGATCATTTAATAAACAAAAACCTTCACCCCAGTTACTTCCAGCATGATGAGTTCCACCAGCTACATTAAAAGAAACCTTTCCACCATTCAGGGCATATTTAGCTCCATCAATGGTGCCTTGCGTAATTCTTAATTCTCTTTCCAATAGCTGCGCGTTCAAGGGGAAACCTACTCTTCTCTGTTCCTTTGCCGGAAGCGTTAAATCCCGGAGTTGAGCCCAATATTGCGCATCGTGCGTAAGTAAAATGGTTTGTTCGTTAATTGGTTCAGGACTGAATAGGTGATGTGGTTCGATAATTCCCTCGTGTAATAGTTGTGCCGGGATCAGTTCATATTTGAGCATAGGGAACCGATGTCCTTCAGGCAAAGGATGAGCGTATAAATGATGATAGGCAATCTTAATCATTACTTAAAATTTCCTCTACATGTTTTTCTATATTATTGCAAATAGTATCAACGGGCAAGTCGTTTGCATCCAATCCAAAAGGATCTTCTATTTCTTCAGCTATCAACTCTAAACTCGCTAATACATAGAGGATAAAGGGAACAATCAGTACTAAATAATAACCCAGGCTGAACACCCAGCCGATCGGAATGGTGAGTACATAAATGAAAATAAATTTTTTAATGAAGGCACTGTAGGAATATGGAATTGGTGTATTTTTAATCCGTTCGCAGCCTCCGCAAATATCTGTAAATTGGTTAATGTCATTGGTTAACACGATTAGTTGTTCCTGAGAAATTAAGCCCCGCCGCAGTAGATCGTAAATCCGGGTAATCATGCTGCTGGCAATTTGATTTGGAATGTGTTGGCCATCTTTAACCTCAATAAGAAAGCTGTTCTTTCCGAAGTATTTTTTTTCACGAAGATGTTCCTTCATTGCAAATGCATATTTCGGAATTCCGTATTCAAAAAAACGCAAATCGTCCTCTGGTAATTTTAACGCCTTTATTTTCATAGCGAAGTTTCGGCTTACATTGGTTAATCCGCCTAAGAGTTTTCGGCCATCCCACCAGCGATCGTAAGAGGTATTGGTACGGAAAACCAATAGCATGGAAATCACAAACCCCAAAAGGCTATGCATCATTCCGATATTACTCACATAATCACTTTTAGAAAGCTTAAATACATTTAATTCCAAAAAGGCAACAAATGCAGAAAATATGGATACGCTGATCATCAGCGGCCATAGCTTTAATATGGTATCCCCCTTATGAAAGTGGAAGATATAGGTAAACCATTCTTTTGGATTATAATTGATCATATCGGGAGCGCTATAAAATGGCTTTGCAAACTTTTAATAAGGTCTGCCCTGTTAAATAAATGTCTTCGAAAGAATTGTATAATGGAATTGGGCTTAAACGAATAACGTTAGGTTCACGCCAGTCGCCCAACACGTGATTGGCTACCAGTCCATCGAAAATTTCTTTTCCTTTTTCTGCAGCAATGATGGATAATTGCGCACCCCGGGCCGATTCGCTTTCGGGCGTAATCACCTTGAACTGATTAATATTTAATTCTTTATTAACCTCATTTATAATAAAATAAAGATATCCTGTTAATTTAATACTTTTATTCCGAAGTGGAGATATAAATCCGGCTTTTTCGAAAATCTGTAAGGATGCCAGATATAAAGCCATTGGCATTACCTGCGTACAACTTACCTGCCAGCCATCTGCTCCGGCTTCTGGTATAAAGCCTTTTTCCATTTTAAAGCGTTTATTCTCCTGATATCCCCACCAGCCTGCAAAGCGATTTAGTTTTTGATTATTAAAATGCTTCTCATGAACAAAGATCCCTGCTATGCCACCAGGACCTGAATTTTGATATTTATAAGAACACCAGCAAGCGAAATCAACATCCCAGTCATGAAGTTTAACTGGCACATTGCCTGCTGCATGGGCTAAATCCCACCCAACAATAGCGCCAGCAGCCTGTCCGGCTTTTGTAATGTGCTTCATATCATACCACTGACCAGTGTAATAATTTATTCCGCCAAATAAAACCAAAGCTAATTCTTCACTATTCTCGTTAATTTTTGAAATGATGTCTTCCGTTCTTAAAGTGTCTTCCCCTGCCCGCGGAAAAACTTCTATGATTGCATCATCAGGTTCAAGCCCATGAAATCTGACCTGACTTTCTATTGCATATTGATCTGATGGAAAAGCACCACCTTCCATTATAATTTTGACACGTTTACCTTTAGGCTGGTAAAAGCTCACCATTAATAAATGTAGATTTACGGTGAGGGTATTCATTGGGCAGACTTCGCTCGGCAAAGCACCAACTAATGGCGCCATCAGTTTTTTCAGTTCTTTGTGATAAAACATCCAAGGTTCTTCTCCGTCAAACCAGCCCTCTACCGCAAGATTTGACCAGTTTGATAATTGCTGATCTAACACCTCCTTCGCAGCTTTAGGTTGAAGACCTAAAGAGTTACCACATAGATAGATAAAATCTTTTCCATTATGATTTGGAAATAAAAACTGTTGTCTGAAATCCTTTAAGATATCGGTTTGATCTTGCGCCTGAGCAAACGCTAAGTTGTTTTCAAAATTCATTGTTCAATATTACAAAAAAAGCAGGAATTGTTTCCAATCCTGCTTTTTAAGATAAGTGCTTTTATTTAAAATTTGATGGTATCATGTTTGCCCATATCCGGCGTATCGCCAGTTACCACGGCTTTTAATATGCTGAACAAAACAACAATTTTTGATGAGGAAGAATCCCAATATTCTGCTTCCTCTGGAGTTACCTTAATCAAGATTAACCTTGGATCTTCCACGCCATCAGGAAACCAGGCTTTAACGAAAGGTGAGAAATAAGCTTCTTTTCTTACCTGATCATCCACTAATTCTGCTTTTCCTTTAACGGTTAAGTATGTGTTTTTAGATGGATCACTGTAGGATAATAAAACATTATTTTCCTTAGAAATTTCTTTGGATTTCAGGGAATATTCGTTTGTAAAAAACCAAATGCTTCCATCATCTTCAATTTTAGCAGTGCTCATTGGTCTGCTTCCGAATTCATCCGTAGCAGATACTGTGGTAAACATACATGTTCTAACACCTTCTGCTAGCTCTTTTAGAATCGCTATATTTTTTTCGTTTTTCATCTTTTGGATATTTGATTGAAAAACAGGTTGAGGACAAAAATGTTTTAGTTATTCTGCAACCTTATTAGGTTTGCTTATATACTTATTGCCTTTTACGAAAAATCTCCAGGGCAAGGCTGCATGCTCTTGCGCGTAGGCTATTCCCACCCGTGGCGCAGCTATGATTTCATGATCCTGATATTTGATTCCATGATCTTCCAGCCAAATTTCATTACCGGTTAAATCTTTCGCATTAAATGTACGATCAATCCCAAGTGCTTTGGCCGCAGATCCGGGCCCGGAAGAGATGGCGGCTTTAGTAGCTGGCATATTTCTTCGCGCTTCCATGATCTCAATGCCAATTAATGGCGTTAAAGCCCGAATTAATACAGCATGAGGATCATCTTTAACTGATGTTACCACGTTAAACAGGTGGTGCATCCCATAACACAGGTACACATAAGAAACACCGCCTTCACTATACATGGTTTCGGTGCGATTTGTTCTCCTGCCACCGTAAGCATGAGAGGCTTTATCTTTAATTCCGAAATAAGCTTCGGTTTCTACAATAATGCCTGCCGTGATCTGTCCATCAATACAGGTGTATAATACTTTTCCAAGCATATCTTTAGCCAATGCTACCACATCCTCGTTAAGAAAATATTCAGAAGATAATTTCAAAATATATTCATTTATTAGTTTAGTAAAATAGTGATAATTTGCTCTAAATAAACCTGGTCTATAGTATCAAAGTGGTTTAAAAATTCACTATCAACATCCAGAACACCGATCACTTCTCCACTTTTAATCAACGGTAAAACGATTTCAGATTTAGATGCTGAAGCACAGGCAATATGACCAGGAAAAGCGTCAACATCCGGAACAATTAAAGTGTTGGCCTGTTGCCAGGAGGCTCCACAAACGCCTTTTCCCTTTTTAATCCGGGTACAGGCTACGGGACCTTGAAACGGCCCTAACACCAGCTCATCATTCTTAACGAGGTAAAAGCCTACCCAAAACCAGTTAAATTGCTCCTTCAGCGCGGCAGCTACATTTGCCATATTGGCTACGAAATCCGTTTCACCGAATAATAATCCTTCAATTTGAGGAATTAAAGATTCATACTGCTCTGTTTTTGATGCTGCTCTGTCTATAGTTAAATCTTCTGCCATGCATCAAAGTTAAAAATCATTTATTTAAATTAGTTACATAGGTTGATAATGACAAAAAATTGAATGATATGATGTGTTAAATTACTTAGTTTTGAAGCTTAAAACCATACTTTACATGATTGTAGCCTTAACCATTACCAAGTTTCGTGGGGTCAATATTCCATTCGCATTTTTAGGAATGGCGATACTTAGGATTCCATTGTGGCTTAACAGGGGTTGCAAATTCTGGAAATTAATGGGCAGTGGCAAAGATGCACAGGTAGATCTTGCGCCGGATTTTAAACATTGGTCAATCATCACTACTTGGGATAACAAAGAAGATTGTGATCATTTTTATGCAAAATCCTTCCCTATAAAATGGTTCAGGTTATTTGGTTTTGAGGAATTTACTATTTTCCTTAAGCCTTTAAGTAGTCATGGTTTATGGTCAGGAATACAGCCCTTTACATTAGATAAAAATTATAAACCAATTACCCAAAAAATTGCTGTAATTACCCGGGCGAGGATTAATTTTGGCAAGTTAAAAGAATTCAAAAGCAACATTAAAAGAGCAGCAGACCAGATGAAAAAATCTGAAGGATTTATTTTATCTGCAGGAGTTGGTGAAAATCCATTTCTTGATCAGGCGACCTTTTCTATCTGGGAAAACACGGAAAGCATGAAAAATTACGCTTACAAGTCTTTCGACCATGCAGATATCATTAAACTAACCAGAGAGCGTAAATGGTATTCCGAAGATTTATTTGCACGCTTTGAGATTTTGCAAATGCAGGGAATTTTCAATGGCAAAGCTGTAGATGACTATATTCCATTTCGCGAAACAAACACAAATAATAATTAACATGAGAGTTATAGCAGAGTTACCACATCCCGAATGTAAGATTACCATTTTCTCAATGAACCAAAAGTATATTGTAAAATTTGAGCAGGGAACCTTCGAGCAAAGTTACAAATTAGCAGAACTGGATCTAAGTGGAGGAGGTGTAAATGATGTATTTGAAATCTTAGATGAAGCATTTATTGCCACCGTAATTGAGCGTTTCAAAGTGATGCGAAGCGATTTTACTGCTGCGTACAAAAGACACCAGTTTTAGTTTATAAATTAGTATAACTAACTGATCTTTAAAAAGATATATGTTGATGCAAAATTTAATTCTGCGAAATCATGCCATTTTTCCTTCAACTTAACCGGGTTTATGATGTTTTACTTTATTAAGATTGGGTTAAGTAGCTGATTTACAAATAATATTAACGTACAAAAAAATATTATTCTGAAGTACTTTTCTGCCAAATAAATGATAGTTTTGGCTATTTAAGTAAAAACCTCGTGGGTTTTGAATACCCAAGAGGTTTTAGTAACCATATTTATTTTAAACAAATTTTGACAACTGTAAAGAGCTGTCTAATTTCTTGAATGAAGATTAAGCTGCAAAATTTTGGTAGCCTTTGTTGTGGAAATCACTTTGGAGGTTTTAGCGTACTGTTACCAGAACTCCCGAAATTCTTCCGCATAGGTGCTTAAGAATTTCGGGAGTTAATGATATATATTTCTGATCATGTACTATTGAATATAGGTTGGCAATGTTAAGAGATTACGGTATCATGAACCACTACTCTATACCAATTATCAGAGAATTTTTCAACAGCATCCAAATGTGTCTTGTCTTCCTGATAAGCATTGTGATCAGTAATATTATCGAAGGTAATGGTAAGTGAATAGGTAAAGGAGTTATCCGTAACCGGCCGCGTAGGGGTATTCGCTGCTAAGCCGTAATTTAAAGTTTTAATATATTTAATTGGCTTCAGGTGTTCGAAAAAATTCTTAAAATTTGCCACTTCAGCTTTCGTTAACTGTGGCTTTAACCAGAACATTACAAAATGTTGTATCTGTCCTTCTGTAGGGAGTTGATTTTCTGACATTCTATTTTTTTATTCCAAGTTAAAAAAAATAGACAAAAAAAAAGCGGCTATTAAAAATAACCGCTTTAGAAACTCTTATGCTATTTAGTTTTTAGGTTGCACACGACCTGATTTTCTATCTTCACCTCTACCGATTAAATAACCGCCACCAGCTCCAACTAAACCACCAATAATGGCACCTCTACCTTTTTTCTTATCAATTAATGCACCACCTACTGCACCGGCTGCACCACCAATAACTGAACCTTTAGCTGCATCGCTCCAGCCTTTTTTCTTAGCTGTTGGTTGTGTTCCACCATATGAGCTAGAACTTCCGCCTGAACTGCTACCAGAACTTGCATAAGATCTGGTTGATCTTGATGACCTTGCTCCTGCGGCTCTCGCAGCTGCTAATTCTTCTTGGTGTTTAGCTTCTTTTTCCGCTTCAACTTTTGCCACTTCAGCTCTTTTGAAACTATCTAAACGTAAACTATCTTTTACTGCTTTTACTGCCAACTGTTTCTCGGCTTCTTTTTGTTTTAGTGCTGCTTCTTCTTTTGCTTTATTGTTACAAGCAAACATCACTGAACTTAATGCGATTACTACAAATATCTTTTTCATAACGTTTTTCTTTTAATGAATCTACTTTGGTATCCTAACCATACGAGCAGGTTTCATTTACTTGTGTGTTTTAGTTAATTATCGGTAGTTAAGAAAAAATGATGCCAAAAATTTCATCCGTGTTATTTATGGAACTAAATCGACATACCAGAAGCCATAAACGCTGGCTGCAACCTGGTCTGGATCAGCTTGGTCGTCTGTTAATATTGGTTTAGGATAAGTTCTAAATACTTTCTCTCCAATGGTGAAAGGGATTTTATTTTGAAAGATTGGACCTTCAAAAGCAAATGTATGAAATTCGCCATTTTCTCCACAGGGATCAATATTTGGTGGAAGCGCATTAATTAAAGTGCTGGAAACTACTTCTCCACAGAAAGTCTCCAGGTCATTTTGTGTACAAACAATGATGGTTTTATAGGTCAGACTTAAAAATTCGTTGATTAAATCTCTTGTATTTTTCTTCCATAGCGGAAAGATTGCACTTAATCCAATTTCGTTTAGTTTGTTTTCACGATAGGTACGAAGGTCTTCGAGAAAGATATCTCCGAAGATAGAATGTGTAATCCCTTCCCTTCTAAACTGATTAAGGTGGAAAGCCATTGATTGATCATAGGTTTCCATATCTGGCATTTCTCCTAAGCGAATTTGATACAAAGGAATCCCAATACTTTCCGCCTGGGCAATTAAGAGTGCCTCTCTCACACCATGCATCGAAACACGGTTATATTTTTCAGTAACGGTAGTAACGAGATAGCGAATTTCTATGGAAGGATCCTGAAGGACGTAATGCAGCGCAAGTGTACTGTCTTTACCACCACTCCAGTTAAAAATACAGATCTTTTTATCCATTTAACAACATGGTCTTTAGCACCTTCATTCCATCCACAGCATTTTTTTCTATCGAAATTACATTTTTATAACGCCTTACATCGGGCGTTCTTGGGTCGATAATATATTTGGTAGTGGCAGATGGAACAAAATCTATTAGTCCCGCTGCCGGGTAAACTGCCAATGAAGTTCCGATTAAAATAAATAAATCTGCCTGACTACAAATCTCCGCTGCAACTTCAATCATTGGCACTGCCTCTCCAAACCATACCACATGTGGACGAAGCTGGCTACCTAATTCGCATAATTCGCCGAGTTTAATTTCTGGGCCTGAAATTGGATAGGTTAAATTAGATTTAATATTTGATTGAGATTTGGTAATGATGCCATGCAAATGCGTGATGTGTTTAGAACCTGCCCTTTCATGGAGATCATCAATATTTTGGGTAATGATTTCAACATGATAATCGCTTTCCAATTCTGCCAAAGCAAAATGAGCAGCATTTGGTTGTGATGCCAGAACCTGTCTTCGGCGCTCATTATAAAATTCCTGAACCAATTCGGGATCTCGTTCCCAGGCCTCTGGCGTAGCTACATCTTCAATATTATACCCTTCCCAAAGTCCGTCTGAATCACGAAAAGTTCTTAGGCCGCTTTCTGCACTAATCCCTGCCCCCGTTAATACAACTAATTTCATAACAATTGACTAAACAGATTGATGAACTGATACCTCGTGATGAAAGTTGATGAATTTTTTACTGATATGTCCACTGGCCTCGAATACATCCGGATGAAACATACAAGCCAGTGCTTCTATTCCCTCTACTAATGTGCCAATACTGGGCTGGGTAAACATATCAAAGTCTGCCAGGTAAACCTGGTTTTGTTTTACTGCTTCCAGGTTATCCCACCCTGTTTTGGAAGTAATTAAGTTCATCTCCTCCCGCGTTCGGTTTACATCAAAACCACAAGGTGCAATTACCAGCACTTCAGGGTTATATCTTATAATTTTTTCCCAGGGTGTTACAATAGAATCTCCGCCAGGATTAGAAAGCATATCTACCCCACCTGCAGCAGCAATTTGAAATGGAATCCAATGTCCACAATTGTACACAGGTTCTATCCACTCCATTAGCATTACCCGCTTTAGTGGTGCTCTATTGGCCCTTAATCTATCTAGAATTGTATCAGTTGTATGTTGAAGGTTTGCTAAATAATGAAGTGCAACTTCTTCCTTTCCCAGCGCTCTCGCTATAGTGATCGCACATTCGTAAACATCCTGCAAGTTATTTGGGGATAATGGAACCAAAGTCGGCTGTTTGCTGAGTTTCATTACCGCTGTTTCCGTACATACCGTATCTATATTACAGACTTCGCAAATGTCTTGCGTAAATACAATATCAGGTGCAATACTTTCTAAAAGCGCATCGTCTACCCAGTATAAGCTTTTCCCCTGGGCTTTAGATGCCGAGAAAATTCGGTCAATCTCAATACTGGAATAATTTTTACCTTCTAAGATGCAACGAACTACCTTTGGTTGATCGACAGCTTCTTTCGGACATTCGAAGGTTACACCATGCAGGTATTCTTGCAAGCCCATATCATAAATCATCTTCGTGGCGGCAGGTAAAAAGGAAACAACTTTCATGGGCTGGAATTTTGATTGTCGTCTTGATTATTTCAAGATTTAGTTTTTTGGTGATGGATTTAATTCGCATCACTAAATGTTAAAGATAAAAAAAAATCCTCTTTTGAACTGAATCAAAAGAGGATTTATCACTAATAAAGTATAAATTATATGGCTTGCGTTTGCAGCTTGTTTAGTTTTAAAACCGGAAACTTCGATTTTAAGATTTCAAAAGCACCAAAAAGAATCACGCCGTATAATAAAGTCCCTTCTAAGAACCTTACCTCGAAAGGAATCGCTCTTTCCAGGCATAACCAGAAACCTGCAAAATCTTGTGTGTATGATGGATTTTTAAACCAAACACCAAAATCAGTTACAATCCAATGGATAAAAACAATAGCCAATGTTGATCCCAATAAGGTTACTGCATTTATCTTATTCAATAAGATTCGACCTACCAACACCATTAATGCAAAAGCAATATAAGTCCAATACCAACCTTCGTAAAGGAATCCATTACTGTATTCTTTAAAAATGGTGCTGGCCAAAATAAAATCACTTAAAAATAAGCTTAATAATGGAAAGGCAAATGCTTTCAGATTATCCTTAAAATAAGCGCCACCAAATAATGCAACAGCTCCTATAGAGGAAAAGTTAGCAAATTGAAGCGCATCAGAGTTAAAGGTGATTAACAGACGCAGTGCCGTAATGATTAGTATCATCAATAACAAGATAGCGTTGCGTGGATTAAATTTTAAATTAGACATGCTTTTTCGACAATTATTATATTACAAAGTTATATTTTCTTATCGGATATTAAAAGTTACCCCGGTATTAAAGTTGAAACCTAAGGTATTGTAGCCTATAATTTCACTATATTTTTCATTTAAGATATTTTTTGCATCGAAGAAGATTTTTACTCTTCTTTTTGCTAAAGCATATTCTGCATAAGCGCTCAGCAATTTATATCCTGGTAAGTTTTCAATAACATAGGTATTGAAGTTACCATCAGTACGGGTTCCGAAATAACGATAATTCGCATTTACATATAAGTTGGAAGTTGCCTGAATGCCAGCAGTAACGCCGAAAGCATGCTTAGGTCTTCTGAAAAGAAAATCTTCTACCTTATTATTTACACTATTGTATTCATTTCCTTCTACGTAAGAGTAATAACCATTGAGGTCTAGTTTCCAGATCTTAATTGCTGGCTCAATTTCAAAACCTTTTACCTTCTGACTTTCCTGATTAATATAACCAGCGGCGAAATCATAAATGATGGCATCGGTTAAATCTCTTTTGAAACCTGCAACACGTAAGGAGAATTTGTTCTCAGCGAAGCTGAAGTTTGCGCCTGCTTCATAATTTTGAGATTTTTCTGGCTTCAACCCTAAATTAGCACCAAATTGACCGAACAACATATTAAGTGTTGGAATTTTGAAAGCTGTAGAAACCGTTCCAAACAATTTAACTTCTTTAATGATGTTAATGCTTGGCGTGATTGTGTAAGTATAATTTTCTCCATATTGTTCATGTTTATTGTAACGGCCACCAACTTCCAGGTTGAAGATGCTCAGATCATGAAGGAATAGTGATCCATAAGCAGCAAAAATATTAGTTTCAGGGCGATTAGCGCCAGAAGTTAAATGCATTTCGCGGTTTTCAATTCCGGCCAACAGATTTAATTTCTCACCTAACTTTTGATTATAAAATAAGTCGATCAAACTGATACTTCCTGAGCCCATGCTATTATAAGGTGAACCACTAAAACTACCCAGTGTATTGTTTGAGGTGTTTTGATAACTATAATTCAGGTTTATTTTACCGGAACCAAAGTCGTATTTGGTATTTAATCCTCCGCTAAAATTTTTTAAAGTAGTGTTGTTCGCAGGTAAACCATCAGCAAAAGCACCTTCATCGATTTTATAATTTCCACGATAATAACGTACAAATGGATTAATTGAAAAGCGTTTATCCAACTGAATACCGAATGTTGCATTTACTCCATCCGTTTTATAACCGTCTTTATCGAATTCGGTGTTATTACCTGCCGGACGACCAGCCTCCGAAATCCCATCACTTTTTTGGTGAGTATAATTTACATTGTATGTAAAACCATCTACTGCACCATTTAAGCCAATAGTACCCTTATAAGTTTCATAACTTCCTACGCTGGCTACACCGAAAATGGTATTTCCCTTAGTACCACCTTTTTTAGTAACGATGTTGATTACTCCTGCAATTGCATCAGAACCATAAATTGTAGATTGGCCACCTCTTAATATCTCAATGTGATCGATCTGATCGATTGAAAATAAACGTAAGTCGAATGCGCCGCCGTTTCCTGATGGATCATTTTGAACAATACCATCAATTAAAACTACCGCATAAGCACTGCCTGCACCCCTAAAAAATACCGATTTGTTTAATCCTGGATTACTGGTTGAACCTGCAACGATGATACCAGCCTGTTCGCTGATTAATTCTGGTAAGGATTTACCATTACTGCGATCTAATGTTTCACGACTGATGATGCTCACCACCTTGCCCGTTTGTGATTGTTTCTGATCGTTTTTGGTAGCCGAAATGACTACATCTTTAAGTCGTAATGAGTCTTGCGCATTAGCTTGGCTAATACCGAATTGCACCAAGCCAATGCCTGCCGCAATAATTAGTTTTTTTTTGTTCATTTGATTGTGAGTTTTGCCCACAGCCAACAGATAGAAAAGGAAATGAAAATACGAAACCGTTAAGTACTCCAATCCTAGCTTCAATCCCCGAAAGCTATGAAATTATATGCTGGTGGCAGGTCTTCTGACTTACTCCCGATTTTTAAGCCTTCCCATCAAATATTATTAACAGTGGCACAGATTAAAAAATCGTTATAGAGCTTACAGCTGCGGGACAGTTGCAGAATTACACTGCATTCCCTTTTAATTCCGGTACGAAATGCACCGGAAACCAAAAGCGCTGCAAAAGTAGTAAAATAAAGCTATTGGTAAAATATTTAACCGTATAGTTTGGTTCCTTCGACTTACGAAGTTTAAACGGCTTTTGCACGTTGGGAACTTCGTAAGTCTCTTAAGGTTTTGTTCATTTTTAAAACTGTCGAAGTCTCTCCGCACGCAAGGTCTTTGAGAATCGAAAGTTAGTAGCTCTGCTTGCGAAGTTTAGCTGGATGATGGGTAGACAAACTTCTTAGGTCTACAGTTAATATCGGGTTGCATATTTACCCTATTCTGCCAATAATATAGTTTTTGTTTCTTCCAGTTTTGATTTCTCCTCATCTGCCACTGTTGGGAAATCAAGATGGAGCTTTTTGAGTCGTTCTAAAATTATTTCACTGATGGCTAACCGGGCATACCATTTTTTATCTGCAGGGATCACGTGCCAGGGAGAAGCCTCAGTGCTGGTTTCATTGATGGCATCCTGATAAGCGCTCATATATTTATCCCAATGCGCCCTCTCTTTAATGTCGCCGGATGAAAATTTCCAATTTTTAGTAGGATCTTCGATCCGCTCAAGAAAGCGCTTTTTTTGCTCATCAAGGCCAACATTTAGAAAGAATTTTAAAATTACGGTTCCATTTGCGCATAAATGTGATTCAAAATTACGAATGCTTTCATAACGTTGTTTCCAAAAATCCTTATTTACTTTTTTTACGTCATTAATATGAGGAATGTTTTCATTTAGAATATATTCTGGGTGAACTTTGCAGGCCAATACATTTTCATAATGCGAACGGTTATGAATTCCAATTCTTCCCCGTTCCGGTAGCGCCAGGTAATGACGCCAAAGAAAATCATGTTCGTACTCTTTCACTGTAGGCACTTTAAAACTAAATACCTGGCAACCCTGGGGATTTAACCCATTCATAATATGTGCAATAGCACTATCCTTACCTGCTGCATCCATCGCCTGAAAAATAATCAAAACGGAGTGTTTGCCAGCTGCATATAACTTTTCCTGCAGGTGACTGATCTCAATTTTTGTCTTAATTAATTCATCTTTGGCCTTTTCTTTATTATAGGTTCCGGTAAAGTCAGTTTCAAAATTTTTCAAAGAAAATTTTTTATCTCCCTGTACAATTAGCCCTTTAAATTCGTTCTTCATACTTATGCATCGTTTTAGATAATTCTGTGAATCAATATTTTAAATATATAACTAAAAAATAAGTAAATTAAAAACGTTAATTTGCATATAGAGTTTTTTATATTTAACGCTTCAGCATTTACCAAAAGTTCATTTTAGCCAATATGTTTAAAGAGATAAAAAACAAGTACTTACGTTATTCAATAATATTTTTATTCTTCATAATAATTTTCTTTTCCGCACTTCAACTTAATTTTCTATGGCTCTTTGGTTATTCGCCAAGTACGCACGACATCAAAATGCCAACATTAAGGGTTGGCTCCGAGCTCTACACCTCGGATGGTAAGCTAATTGGACGATACTTTAAGGAGAATAGAACGCCTGTAAATTTTGAAGAAATTTCTCCGAGTGTTATAAATGCATTAGTAGCTACGGAAGATGTTCGTTTTTACAAACATTGGGGAGTAGATGCTCAAGCTGTTGGTCGTGCAATTATTGGAATGGGTGAAAAAGGTGGAGCAAGTACCATTACCCAGCAATTGGCAAAAAACTTATATCGAACCAGGTATAATAAATCTCAGGGACTTTTGG
The DNA here is from genome assembly GCF_034045265.1 of Pedobacter sp. CFBP9032. NCBI lineage: Bacteria > Pseudomonadati > Bacteroidota > Sphingobacteriia > Sphingobacteriales > Sphingobacteriaceae > Pedobacter > Pedobacter sp. CFBP9032. The sequence goes on from NZ_JAXCWE010000014.1 coordinate 55,933, forward strand.
CAAAAATTCCGCTGATCAGAACAGTAATATTCAAGTTAAAGGAGTGGTTAACAGCGGCTAAGCTTGAGTCACATTATTCAAAGAATGATATCATTACCATGTATTTGAATACTGTTTCTTTCGGAAATAACGCTTATGGTATTAAAACGGCCAGCAGAGTGTATTTTGATAAAGATGCAAATGCATTAAGTATTACAGATGCCGCAATGCTTGTTGGTATGCTAAAAGGTACTACCATGTATAATCCTACTAAAAATCCGGAACGGGCACTCGAACGGAGAAATGTAGTGTTAAGGCAGATGAACAAATACAAATATTTAAGTAATGATAGTTTAGCTGCCCTTTCTAAAGAACCAATTAAGCTTAAAGAAGGTGAGTTGGAAGATGGAAGCGACGGTGATTCGTACCTAAGGGCAGCTGTAGCGAAGTATTTGGAAAAGTGGTGCCTTGATAATGGCTACGATCTTTATGAAGATGGATTGAAAATTTATACTACCATAGATTCAAAACTTCAAAAATATGCCGAAGAAGCCGTAGCTGAACAAATGAAGACCTTACAACGTAGATTTTATAGTGTTTGGGGAAATGAAGATCCATGGTATGATTCAGAAAAAAATAAGGTAAACTATCCGGAAAGGGCGATGAAAAATTTATCAGTCTATGCAATGCTGATGAAGAAATTTCCGAATCAGCCTGATTCTGTCGAAGCTTATTTCAACAAGAAGAAAAGGATGAAAATTTTCACCTATAAAGGCGCTCGCGACACTTCCTTTTCAACACTTGATTCCATTCGTTATTATGGTAAGATCATGAACACTGGAATGATGACCATGGAGCCGGCAAGTGGAAAAATAAAGGTTTGGGTAGGTGGCATTGACCATAAGTTTTTTAAATATGACCACGTTAATCAGTCAAAACGCCAGGCTGGATCAACTTTCAAACCATTTGCTTATTTAACTGCTTTGGAACAGGGAATGAGTCCTTGTGATAAATTTACAGACAAACCCGTAAGAATTAAATATCAGGATAAAGGCGAAACTAAATACTGGGAGCCTAAAAATGCTGATTATAATATTACCTATCAGGAAATGAGTTTGCGTTGGGCAATGGCAAGATCCGTGAATACCATCACTGCGCAGGTTACTGAAAAGGTGGGCTGGGATAATGTAGTTAAATATGCACATGAATGCGGGATTGATAGCCATTTGGAGTCTGTGCCATCGGTAAGCTTAGGTTCAAATGATGTAACCGTCTACGAAATGGTTAAGGCATACAGCACCTTTATGAACAAGGGCATTAAAACAGATCCGATTTTAGTTGAGAAAATTACCGATCAGGATAATAATATCATTGATGAGTTTAAGCCGAAAACAAAGCGTGTACTAACTGAAGAAATTGCCTGGTTAATGACTTACATGTTCCGTGGAGGTATGGAAGAGCCAAGAGGAACGTCGCAAGCTTTATGGGAATGGCCAAATTTATTTAAAAAGAATAACCAGATTGGTGGCAAAACCGGAACCTCTTCCGATTATGTTGATGCCTGGTATATGGGATTAACCAAAGACCTGGTAACCGGGGTTTGGGTGGGTTGTGATGAAAGAACGGCACACTTTAAAAACGGTGAACAAGGAGAAGGCTCCAGAACGGCCCTCCCTATTTTTGCTAAGTTTATGGAAAAGGTCTATCTGGATCCATCAACAGGTTATTCTTACGGACCTTTCCCAAAAGCGACTGTAGAAATTACCAGAAGCTACAACTGCCCTAGTCCGCAGTATGTTCGCGACACCACGTCAGTAGATACCACTGCTGTAGACTCTACACAGTTTGATGTGCCTGAAACGGTTGATCCTGCTAGCCCGGTAACGCCAGCTGAACAAGAGGTGAAGAAGGATGAAAAGAAACAAGACCCGGTTCAAAACCAACCTGCAACTACAATTCCGCTAACCCGAAAGGAAGAAAGAGAATTGCGCAGAAAGCAACGTCAGGAAGAAAGAGATAAGAAAAATAACGAGAATAACTAAATATTACTGAAGAGAATATGGATTGTTTTGAGCGATTTTTGAAATGTTAAATTCTGAAAATTGCACAAAACAATTATTAGTTTTACTCCAATTTTCGATTAATCTCCTGGATTTTACGACATCATACTATAAACCAAACATATGAAAAAAGGCTCTACTTTAATTAGGAGTTACCTTCCACTTTTAATCCTCTTTGCTATTTCGTTTTCAGCACAGGCACAATATTTCGGACAAAATAAAGTACGATACAAGAAAATGGATTTCAAAGTGTTGCAAACGCCACATTTTGAAATTTACTATTACCTGAAAAATGAAGCATTGTTAAAAAAGTTTTCTCAGGAGGCTGAAACCTGGTATAAGATGCATCAGGAGGTGTTTAGAGATACTTTTTTAAAGAAAAACCCAATTATTCTTTATAATAATCATCCGGATTTTCAGCAAACTACCGCTTTGCAAGGTGAAATAGGAATTGGTACCGGCGGTGTAACTGAAGCATTAAAGAACCGGGTAATTATGCCTATCATGGAACTGAACAGCCAAACCAGACATGTACTTGGCCATGAGTTGGTTCACGCCTTTCAATACCATACGCTGTTGGAAAAAGATTCCATCAGTATGGAAAATGTAGGGCAAACGCCATTGTGGATGGTAGAGGGAATGGCCGAATATCTTTCAATAGGTAAAAAAGATGCCTTTACTTCTATGTGGATGCGTGATGCGATGCTGAACAGGGATATTCCATCACTGAAAGACTTAACCAACTCAAATAAATACTTTCCTTATCGTTATGGTCAGGCATTCTGGACTTATATAGGTTCTCAATATGGAGATACAACCATTGTTCCATTATTTAAGAATACGGCCAAATATGGCTATGAAAATGCCATCAGGTACACTTTTGGGTATGATGATAAAACACTATCTGGTTTATGGAAGAACTCCATTGATGCGCATTACAAGCCAATGTTAAAGGCAGACAGTTCTCAAACTAAAATTACAGGAACCAAAATTGTAGATGACAAAAATGCAGGAAACATGAATGTTGCCCCTGCTTTAAGTCCGGATGGAAAATACTTGGCCTTCATGTCTGAAAAAGATTTGTTTGGTATTGATCTTTTTCTGGCAGATGCTAAATCGGGTAGGATTATTCGAAAATTAAGCAGCCAGATCAGCAATGGTCACATTGATGATTTCAACTTTATCGAATCTGCCGGGGCCTGGTCGCCGGATAGCAAGCAATTTGCCTTTAGTATTTTTAGTCATGGGCGAAACCAAATGATGATTATCAATGTATCAAACGGAACAACAGTTTCTCAAACCGCGATGGAACAGGTACAACAGTTTGGTAATCTGACCTGGTCGCCGAACGGAAAAGACATTGCGTTTTCTGGAATGGTAGAAGGACAAAGTGATATTTTTTATTATAACCTGGATTCTAAAAAGGTTACTCAAATTACTAACGATATTTACTCAGATTATGCACCTAATTATTCTCCTGATGGAAAAAAGATTGTTTTCTCTTCTGATCGTGCAGCTATCCAGGCCAATAATATTAACGTCGTAAATCCGATTAACTTAGCCATTTACGATATTGAAAAAAATACAGTAAGCAATTTAAATGTGTTTCCCGGAGCGAATAATTTAAATGCACAATTTTCGGGGAACAGTCAGAATATTTATTTCTTATCAAACAGAGATGGATTCAGAAATCTTTATAAATACAACTTTACCGACAATACAGTAGACCAGTTAACAGATTATTTTACAGGAATTAGTGGTATCACTGAATTTTCTCCTGCAATTTCTGTATCTACTACGGATGAAATCGTTTACAGTTATTATCGTTATCAACGTTATACCTTATATAATGCAAAGCTAAGTAGTTTCAAACCAACGAGAATAGGAAATCAGGATGAAAACTTTGATGCAGCAATCCTCCCTCCTATGGAAAATATTGGTGTAAACATTGTTAATTCTAACCTGAATAATTTTGACCGATTTGAGAAGGTAGTTGCCGATTCTTTAAAAACAGTTGCTTATAAACCGAAGTTCAGATTAGATTATTTAGCAAATAGTGGCGTTGGCGTGTCTTCGAGCCGTTTCGGAACCGGAGTTTCTGGCGGTATTGTAGGAATGTTTAGTGATATTTTGGGTACTAATCAAATCATCGCTAATATTTCTGTAAATGGTGAAATCTACGATGCAGGAGGTTTAGTTGGTTATATCAATCAAAAAAGCCGGATCAACTGGGGAGCTGCCATTTCTCATATTCCTTATGTATCAGGTTTCAATTCAACAAGCTTTGAAAAACTTCCTGCAGACAACAATACAACTATTGATGCTTTATCTCAGAATACAGATATCATTAGAACTTTCGAAGATCAGGTGCAATTGTTTGGAGCCTATCCCTTCAGTAAAATACATCGTTTTGAATTAGGTGGTGCATTCTCCCGTTATAGTTATAGGGTAGATAGATATAGCAATTACTATAATTCGGCTGGCAATTTTATCGGCTCGGACCGTAAGCGTATTTCCAATGAAGTAGCTACACAGGATTACGGTGTTCCGTTTAATTCATTTACGCTTTATCAATTGAATGCAGGATTTGTTGGAGACAATTCCATTTTTGGTTTAACAGGTCCGCTGGATGGTTTTAGATATCGCGTGAGTGCAGAAAAATATTTTGGTACCTACAACTTTTCGGGCGTAACTGCAGATTTAAGAAAGTACTGGAGATTAAAGCCTGTTACCATAGCAGCAAGAACTTACAACACCTTAAGAATTGGTGATGATGCTGATCGACTTTATCCGATGTATGTGGGTTACCCCTATTTAGTTAGAGGTTATGAATCAAATTCTATTTATAAAACAACTTCAGCGCAATCTTCAGAGTCTTTTGATATCAACCAATTAACAGGAAGTAAAATTGCAGTTTTTAATTTTGAATTGAGATTGCCATTTACCGGCCCTAAAAAACTAGCTGCAATTCCATCTAAATTCTTATTTAGTGATTTGAATTTATTCTTCGATGCTGGTTTGGCATGGACAAATGATACGCAGGTTAAATTTAAAAGCGAACCTACTTATATTACAGAAATATTAAGGGATAACAATGGCAATCCGGTTTTAGATAGTCAGGGTAAACAACTCACCTTCCAATCGACTACAGAACGTGTTCCGGTAATGAGTGTAGGGATCTCGTTAAGGGTTAATATTTTTGGTTACTTTGTTTTAGAGCCATATTATGCCATTCCTTTTCAACGGAAAGATGTTAAAACCGGTGTATTTGGATTAACATTTGCACCAGGCTGGTAACGGATTTTATTTTACTGCTTAGCAGATTTTATTTCAACGTAGCAGGCAATTTTGCATTATGAAAAATATTTTTTTCCTGATATTATTATCTTTTAGGTTATTGGCCCTCGCTCAGGATGTTACTGAACCTGCAAATAACCCGAAAGACTGGTCTGAAAAAACTGAGCCTTTTAGAATTGCAGGTAACCTGTATTATGTAGGCACTTATGATTTAGCATCATATTTAATCGTTACTGATAAAGGCAATATTTTAATTAATACTGGATTAGCCAATTCTCTTCCCATAATAAAGGACAACATCAAGGCGTTGGGTTTCGACTATAAATCAATAAAAATATTACTTTTAACTCAAGCGCACTTTGATCACTTAGGTGCAATGGCTGATATTAAAAGAGAAACAGGTGCGAAACTGTACGTTAATGAAGACGATGCTAATGAACTTAAAACCGGTGGCCAATCTGATTACGAATTAGGAAAGTTTGGTATAAGTTTCAAACCCATTACGCCAGACTATCTGCTTAAAGATAATGGCAAAATAAAATTAGGCAACACAACTTTGACAATGCTTAACCACCCAGGACATACAAAGGGATCTTGCAGTTTTATCTTTAATACGAAAGATGGAAACGCCACTTATCGCGTTTTGATCGCAAACTTACCTTCAGTAATTACCGATAGGAAGTTTTCAGTTGTAAAAGATTACCCAACTATTCAGGAAGACTACAATCAAACATTTGCAGCGATGCAAAAAATTAACTTTGATATATGGCTTGCATCACATGCCAACCAATTTAATCTTCATCAAAAACGTAAGCCGGGCGCAGCTTATAACCCAAAGGTTTTTATGGATAAACAAGAATACCTTAATAATATTACAGCATTAAAAAATGCATTCTTAGAAAAAGTTAAGGAATAAGATATCATATTATTCATTATCCTCTAACTGCAGGTATAAATCCATTTCTTACTACGCCAACTTAATTAGGATAAACTTGTAAAGGCCAGATTAATCTGATTGGTGATATTTCTGTGCAACAGGATATTTTCGAAATCCAATCCAATAGTAAGATCAATCCAATCTGGGTTACAAGAACGAACCAAACGTTCTTTCTGCATTCTGGTAAACCTGCTGATAATTTTAAAACGAGCCAATGCCTGCGCTTCACTTTTAAATTCTTCAAAGTATACTAAACGCGTTAATTGCTGCCCGTTATCGAAAAACAAATTTGGCATTTGCTTATAGAAATCTAATGTTTTAATTAAATCAGAACTCATGCCTACATGCATGCTTGTGCGATTTCTGTCGGTAACGATGTAAACAAATTTTTTCATGATCTTTAAATTTTAATTAAACTAAACTATTTAGTATGCCTTCTTGCAAATCAAAATAATATTACTAACTTTATGAGCATAAAATTACTAACTATTTTAGTAATTCCAAATTTATTTTAAACTTTATTTTTATGTCGAATATTTCAAATAATTTAAAGTATCTCAGAAAGAAAAAAGGCCATACACAGCAGAATTTCGCTGATATTATGGAAATCAAGAGATCACTTATCGGTGCTTATGAAGAAGACAGAGCAGAACCGAAATACGATTTGCTAAAAAAAATAGCAGAGTATTTCGAATTAACCATTGATGAGTTCATCAATGAGAAGATAAGTGACAGCTGGAAACCTAAGCCTAAAAGCTCGGGTTCTAACTTAAGGGTATTAAGTATTTCAGTAGATCAGAACGATCGGGAGAATATAGAACTGGTACCGGTTAAGGCCAGTGCTGGTTATTTGAATGGCTTTTCTGATCCTCAATATATCAGTGATCTTCCTAAATTCCAGTTGCCTTTGGCTGCATTGCGTCAGGGTACTTTCAGGGCTTTCGAAATTATGGGTGATAGTATGTTACCAGTTCAACCTGGAAGCGTTATTATTGGCGAGTATTTAGATAATTGGAATGAAGTAAAAACTGGAGAAACTTATATCGTGATCAGCAAGAACGAAGGTGTGGTTTATAAACGTGCCGGAAATCGCTTCAAAGAAAATAAAGATTTAAAGTTGATATCTGATAACAAGGTATACGATCCATATACTATTGCTGCTGATGATATACTGGAAATCTGGCGTGCTAAAGCTTATATTTCTACATCTTTACCAGAGCCAACACCAGACCCTACAATGGAAACCTTAACGCAAATGATGTCGCAGATGCAAAAGTCAATTTCGCAACTTAACAAAAATTAACACTTTTTAACGGATACCCAATTAAACTGTTTGATGCATTTCATCTCTATTATACAAACACATAAATAATAAGGACATGAAAAAAGCAATTTTAACAATCGCAATAGCTGTAATGGGTTTTACAGCTGCGTTCGCACAAGACAGTACCAGAAGAGCAAGAAAACAAATGCCTAAGTTAACTGCAGAACAACGTGCAGAAAAAGCAACTTCCAGGTTAGAGAAAGAGTTGAACTTAACTGCAGACCAGAAAAAGAAAATTTATGCAGTTGAATTGGAAAATGCTAAAAACATGGAAACCTGGAGAAAAGCCGAAGAAGGGGCCAGAAAAGGAAAAATGGATGAACGCAAAGTGGTGCTGGATAAACAAAAAGCTAAAATTGACGGTATTTTAACAGCAGAGCAAAAAACAAAAATGGAGGCTTTCCGTGCTGAAGCGAGAGAAAAAGGTGGTAAAATGCACAGAGGAATGCGTCATGGTGAAAGAAAAGGTAAAGGGCCAGAAGCTCCAACCCCACCCGTTAAAGGTTAATAAATTCTAATACAATATTCGATAATATAAAAATGCCCCGATTTTTCGGGGCATTTTTTTGTAGTATTTAACCTTACGTCTTAATTGGTTAATCAAAGCACCGCAGATGATAATATGTTTCTGCGCAGCTGCGATTTAGATGGAAGATTAACACCAAATAAATTAGTTCAAATAACCACTTTTCTTTAAAAAAGCAGACCAAACTTCATATCCGGCCGGGATTAAGTGTAAACCATCTTTAGTCAACTCCGCTCGTAAGTGCTTATCCTTATCGGTGAAGACTGGATAAATATCAACTACTGTAATGTTCTTCGCACTGAACTTTCTGATCTCGTCATTTAAATAAAGAATATGGTCATCCTTTCCATAGTGGTTTTTGAATTTCTCAAAAGCACTATTCACAGGCAATAACGTATTAAAATAGATTTGCGTTTTCTTAGATCCCTTTCTAATCCTGGCAATCATTTGTTTATAATTTCTTAAAATTATGCTGTCTGGAATATTTCTGGAAATATCATTGATCCCGATCAGAATGAAAACTTTTGATGGTTTTCCGTCAATTACATCCTGAAGCCTATCTAAAACACCAAAAGTGATGTCGCCAGAGATGCCACGATTTTTCGCTTGCGGTAAATCCAGCAACTTCGCCCAGTCCGTTCCTGCTGTAATGCTATTACCTAGAAACACAATATCCCTTTTCGATTTAGGATCATCTTTAAACTTCTTTACCAACTCTACATATTTACCAGGCCGATAGGTGCTATCCCACTGTACTGTTTGTGCGTTTACTGCAGTAATAGAGAGGAGTAAAAAATTAAATGCGATCAGGCATTTGGAAAAAGAAGATATTTTCATGGGTTGATTCAGTTATATTCTTCAAACATAATTATTTTGCCTGAACTAAAATATCCGGGTAATCAGAAATTATTCCATCTACATTTAAAGCTTTTAGTTTTTGGATATCTTCCAGTTTATTGGCAGTCCACGGAATAACTTTAACACCATCTGCATGTGCCTTACTTACAAGTTCCGCATTTACCATTTGCCAAACCGGACTTAGAATAAATGGTTTATAACCTAAATCTGCAATATTTTCCTCGTAAGATTTCTTATTGGCGACCAGGTAAGAGGTCTTTATCTGTGGATAATTTTTATGGATCAGCTGAATCGTACGTTTGTCAAATGACTGAATGACTACGAAAGGAACAATTTTCTTCTTTTTAATTACCTCCCTCAACAGCTTAACAAAAATTTCGGGTGTTGGATTGGTTACGCCATCGCCCTGCGGACTGCACTTGGTTTCAATATTATAGAAAACCTGCTCCCGTTTGTTTTTCTTGATATCGTGTTGAACAGAATCAATTAGGTCTGCAAGTAAGGGAATGTAGCTTTTTACTTTTCGTTGCGTTGGAAATGCCTCAAAATATTTAGTTCCAAGATCAAAATTTTTTAACTCCGCATAGTTCATCCCAAATACCGGATATCTCTTTGCATCTGCCTCAGGGATTTCTTTTCCTTCAGGTGTAAGCATAAAGGCAGGACTTAAATAGTCATCATGAGTAACTACCACTTGCCCATCTTTTGTAATATGCGTATCCATTTCCAGGGTGGTAATGCCTTTTATATTCAGGGTGTTGATCATGGCCAAGATCGTATTTTCTGGTACTAAACCTCTCCCACCACGATGTGCTTCAGCACTGAATGCAGGAAACTCAATATTCTTTTGCCCGTAAGAATTTATTGCCATTAAGGAAGCAGTAGTAATTAATATTGCAGATAAGCTTGATTTCATCTTTGTAGGGTTATATTTTATTTAGCAATGGGATAAATTAAGCATCTATTTCTGTGGTGAACTTTTCGCCGAAACGATCGGTTGCCACTACCCTCACCTTTTTTACTGTAGGCTCAAAATGTGCCATGAAGAGGTGTTCCGTTGATCTTGCCTCAACAAAAGGTCTTGGATTTGGCAGTTTGTCGCCTCTATATAACTTAACGGCTAACGGATCAAAGCCATCTTGCTGTGCTAAAGTGCCCATCGCTTTGCCATCCAGAAAATATTCTACCTTCCATTCGGGATCATAATTCCACACATTAGCAATTACACGTTTCTGATTTGTTAAGGTTTCTACATAAACCGACAGCTGATCTTTTCTATCTCTGCCAGTTGATTTATAGTACCATTTTAGATTTGTTCCATCAACTTCATAAACTCCATAACCACGTGGTGTTCCATCCTCACAAATCGGACCTGTCCACCAACCACCACAAACGGTTCCATGATTGTGTTCGTAGACACCATTTTTGATCACATTTTTATTAAAGTGTGTATGGCCAGACATGATGTGAACGTTTTTAAAATCTTTAATTACGGCATAAAAATCATCATTGTTTTTTACCGAATTATGCACCGGGATATGCAGACAAATAATCAGTAGTGCATCTTTCTTTACAAACTGCAAATCTTTGGTAAGCCAATCCAGTTGTGTTGGGGTGATGTATCCATCATAATTTCTTTCGGTTCCCAAATAGCGTACGTCATCTAAAACAACATAATGTGCTTTACCACGGTTAAACGAATAATATGTGGGGCCGTAATGTGCCTGGAAGGTTCTGTCAGAAGTATCATCACCACCTTGTCTGTAATCCTGGTCATGGTTTCCGAGTGCCTGAAAGAAAGGAATGCCGATTTTTGCAATTGCCTCATCATAAGCAGGAAATAAATCAAAATTATCCCACACTAAGTCTCCGACTCCAATTCCGTGTACCAGTGTTTTTCCCATTCCTTCAACCGTTTTCCTGGTATCGGGAACTGAAGTTTCCATCATCTGTTGCACGTCATTGTTGTTTTTTACCTGGGGATCTGCCCAAATAATGAAGTTATGCTTATAATCGTTTTGTTTTAATGGCTGAAGATCAAAGTTTAACTTTCCGGCAGTATCTGGTTTATAATAGTGTCTGGAGATGCTACTTTCGGTTTTAAATTCATAACCAGATGGCGTACTGATCCAAACGAAACGGGCAAGCTCATGTAATTTAATTTCATAATGACCGGTTTTATCGGTTTGTACCACCTGGTAACCATCAGAAATTACTGCGCCAGCCACTGCTTTACCTTTGCTGGTAACCGATCCACTCACTACCCCATCGACTGAAAATAACGAAGAAGGAAAAGATTTTAGGCTAACGAATAGTGTTGTGGTTAATAAACTTGTTTTTTGGATAAAAGATCTTCTATTCATAAATTTTGAATGTTGAAATAAATGATCAAGCCATCTCGTTAAAGATAGCTTGATTGATTAATTAATTTACCAGCGTGGTGAAACCTATTGCTTGTTCTATTTCGGAAAGCTGTGAATTGGCTTTCAGTTCAATACCTCTGGCTATCCTACCTGTACTCCATAGGCCAGTTGTGGCATCATACACGCCGCCCAGCACAGTGAAATTCGTTGCAGCTGGGAAGGTAAACTTATTTGTATTGGTGCCCGCTCCATAGAAGCTCACCCGTTTTCTGTTTTGAATAACGCTGTATTTATCTGTATTGGTAATGCGATAGCCCGCTTCTGGTGGACCAGCGCTATAGATGCTTCCGCCCCCGCCAAACATCACTACATCTAAAGGAACGGAAGTAGCGGTTACATTTATGCCCTCGAACACGGCAATACCGGCTACGTTTCCACTGTTAGCCAGTAGGTTGGTAGTTGCTGTTCCGAAGCCATCGCCATTCACGGTGGCATATTGCATACTCTTAATCCATACAGCAGCACTGATATTTGTTGAACCAGCACCCCAGATATTTTTATTGCCACCTACATAACAAAACTGCCCTTTCTTAACCGTTCCGGATGTGATATTAAACTTGTATGTTCTTACACCACCCATTGCCCAGCCCAAAACTGGTGCTGCCGTAATTCCTGCATTATTAGTGGTTACAATGGCCATTGGTGTAGCTGCAAAATTGATATCTTTTGTTGCTTTAAATTGCATGTATTCGTAATTGCCATCAGCACCTGTTGGATCAACCAAGTAACCTGTAACCACCAAAGGTGAAACTTTAATGATGTCAAGTTCAAAAATATCATCCAGGTATCTTGGCCAAACCTGTATTGCATTTGATGTTCTAAAAGCGATTCCAGTAAAATCAGCAAATGGAACCATTGCGGCTTTTGCCAATGAGGCATTCGCTTCGGTGTGCACTGCTACCTTCCCAAAACCATCGTTAATCATTTTATCACCCACGAAAACCTCTCCTATTACAGGTTCTGGTTCTACCACACCCTTACTAATTGTAACCAGTGTACTTTCATAAAAATCCGGACGGCTATTGAGTGTTCCTGCATTTACCGCCTGTACCTTAATACTTTTACCTGAAGCTATCTTTTTAACTTCGCCTGCATTTACTCCGGCAAGCTGAAGAATTCCATTCTCACGCTTCAGTGTACTTCCCTCTATCTTGATATGAACGGAATCACCCGGAACATACTTGACAGATTCTGAACCAATATTAATGGCGATACCCCTTAACGAATCAATTCCACTTCCTGTAATTCTACTATTTTGAAGAATCAGTAATCCGGCTGGAACATTTCCATTCGACTGATCGGAAATAACCACACCTCTGATGCTATTGGCTCCCGCCATGTTGGAAGTGTTTAGTTGTACATCTGCATTTTTATAAAGTTTGCGCAGATCAAAATTTGCAATAAATGGACTCGGATTTACGACTACATAATCGCTTTCGCGCTTGCAGCTCCATAAAGTGCTACCTAAAATAAATATGGTAGCGATGTATAATATGATGTGTTTCATAAATTCTCGGTTAAGGTTTTTGCCACCAGACAAGTGTATTAATATCATCAGCACCCTGAGCAGCAACCGCATTACGATAAGCGGTTGGGTTTGTAGATTGTGTAACCAATGGATAATTCAGTCTGGCAGGCATCTGACCGCCATTGGCAAAGCCAGTTCCAGTCTGTAGAAAAGGATGTTTTGTTCGTCGATATTCAAGCCACTGTTGAAAGTCGACTAAAAATAATGCATAATATTTTTGAATTTGAATCAGTTGCATTTTACTTGGTGCATTCCTGGTGATGTTATCTAAAGGCAGAGCATTGCTCCAGGCTATATCTGCTGCATTTACATAACTAATTACCTCCGGATCACTGGCACCTGTAAAGCGCTCTGGCATCCAGTAATTTACAGCATCTGCAATTCCTTTTAAGTAATAGGTTTCTCCGGTCCCACTGATCCAGCCTTTTGCTGCAGCTTCAGCCAATATAAAATCTACCTCAGCACAATTCATGATAATTCCTGTAAAACGATCAGTCTGTAAAGTATAAGGTGCATTCGTGGCATCAGAATAAAAATACGATTGTTTCTTTACTGAGTTACCAGCATCATATCCGCTAGGTACACCAACATAGCCATCGGGTCCTGGTGCAATTCCAAATCTGCTAACGTTGTTTTTACCCAACTGCGGATTCACACGTGGGTCTGCCCAAGCCGTAAGGTTACCCAGAAAGAAGTCGGTAATGGCAGGCGTTCTGAAATCGACGGCCCGTACGCCAATCATAAATGGTGAGGAATAAACGGCCGTACTGCTATTGGTGCCATTCCATAAAATTTTTGCCGTGTGCGCATTATTTTCCATAATTGGATAATTGGCTTTGTTCGTTTCTGCTATTTCTTTGATCTTAGCAATTACTTGTGCACTCATCTCCGATTTGCCAGAAATACGAAGCAACAACCTCAAATATAGTGAGTTACCAAACCTGCGCCACTTGCTAATATCGCCCTGATAGACTGGATCGGAAGAAGTAGTAATCGCTTTTCCCTCCGCTAATAATTTATTCGCTTCTTCCAGCTTCGCTAAAAGATCAACGTAAATATCCTTTTGTTTATCAAAAGCAGGCTCGATAATTCCGTCTTTTCCTTTATTGGCATCGAAGTATGGAACATCCCCATAAACATCAGTAAGCAACTGAAATACCCAGGCTTGAGTAATCAAAGAAATGCCTTTGTAAGATGCATTTAAAGATTCTGGCTGATTCGCGATGTTGTAAATATCCCGTAAGTTGGTTAATTCGATATACCAATTGTTCCAGGTATAATCTGCCCAGTTCCGACGGACATCGTAACGGAACACTTTACCTTCAGCATCACTGATATCTACTGTAACCTGCATTAACTCGTTGTTAAAACTTCGATTCCTGGACATATTTGTAGAGAGCACGTTTACCAAAGCAGGCGCAAGTAACTGGCCTGCAGTGGTATTAGAACGGCCAATCGGATCTGTATTGACTTCATTAAAATCTTTTTTACAAGAGAAAGCCGATAAACAAAGTAGCGCGATAAACAAATAGCTTGTTATTTTATTTCTTGTTTTCATTTTCTTTAAATTATAATCCCACCACTAAACGAACGCCATAACTTCTGGTAGATGGCAACTGTCCGGTTTCAAAACCTTGTACAATATCAGTTCCCGAAAGTGTTCCAAATTCAGGATCGAATGCTGGCCATGGCGACCAGATGAATAAATTCCGGCCATAAGCGCCAATTGTGAGTTTGGTAAAGCCAATTCTTTTTAAGAAAGCTTGTCCGAAAGTATAAGTGATGTTAGCCTCCCTGAATTTTAAATAATCTGTTCTGAATACGCTACCCTCCGCCTGGTCTGATCCGTAAAGGGACGTATAAAAGCTTTCCAGATTTGTAGCCACTATATCATTTGGACGATAGGTACCATCCGGATTTTGAATAACACCATCGCCTACTACACCATTATATCTTCCTGGTAAGGTGAGGTTAAGTTTTCCTAAAGCCGCCATTCTAGAGAAGGTAAGTGAGTGCGCTACTGCGCCCAGCTGTGCATCAAATAATCCGTTGATGCTGAATTTATCATAAGTAAGTGTAGAACCAAAACTGAACCTAAACTTTGGCATGGTATTTCCCAAGTAAATCAAATCAGAAGTACTGATTTTAGCATTTCCCGTTGCAGAATCATAAATAATCTGCCCATCCGGCGATCGCATATAGCCCCTTCCATATAAGTCGCCCATACTTCCGCCAACGTTAGCTACAATTTGTCCGCCACCTAAGGCGCCAGTTCTAAGTACCACCGAACTGTCTGCTAGTTCTTTAATGATATTACGGTTTGCGGTGAACGTTCCGGTAAGTTCCCACTTAAATTTCTGGCCTTTAATTGGCGTTCCATTTACAGCAATCTCAATACCCTTGTTTTGAACACGCCCTACGTTAAATACTGCAACATTATAACCTGTGGAACGGTCAACGATTCTATTCAGGATTTGATTTTTAGTATTACCCAGATAAGCAGCAAAATCAAAATTTAAGCGGTTTTTAAATAATCTTAGTTCTGAACCCAATTCAATTGTGGTAGTTTTTAAAGGTTTTAAATTTGGATTCGGCAAAACGTTTGGATTCGTCATTGCACTATCCGGATAAACTCCATTAGAAGCCAGACTATAATTATACGCGGTACGGTATGGTGTAGTTCCACCGCTGCCCACCTGTGAAATTGATGCTCTTAATTTAAAAAAGCTAATAGCCTTGGGAAGTGGTAGTAAATCAGAAACAACTAATGATGTACTGGCTGATGGATAGAAAAAGCCAACATTATCTGTTCTAAATGGTGTAGCCAATGTACTGCTCCAATCCTGACGGCCGGTTAAATCGAGAAAAAGATAATTTTTGAAGCTGAAAGATAAGGCAGCGTAAAAACTGTTGATTCTGAATCTGGCCGTATCCGGAACAGAAACCAGCGGACTGGCATTATTAGTCAGATCAAAAATACCAGGAACAACCAATCCATCTGCACGTAATTCAGATTTTTTATACTCATTCCGCATCTGGCTTCCACCCACATTCGCATTTAGCTGTATGTCTTTGGTAATTTTTTTATCGTACCGAACCAGGAAATCTATGTTGGTTTCGTAAGAGTTGATGTCTTGAACGCGGTAAGAACCTTGTGCAAACTTATTTCCTGCTGCATCCCAAGGGCGTTGTGTTTCGCGGATATCTTTATTATAATCAATCGATCCCCTTAACAAGAAACTTAAATTACTGGTGATTTTATAAGTTGCCTGAATGTTGCTCAGAATCCCGTTTCTACGTTGCTTATTAATATACTGCTCTGAAATAGCATAAGGGCTTTCAGGATTCGTAGTGGTAATATTTACAAACTGAACATTCTCTTTTCCAGGTGCCCAGTAATCACGATACCATTCGGTATTTACATTCGGTTGAGCAAACATAAACCAATACATTAAAGATTGGTTTCCATATCCTGTTGCCGGCAAATTATCACTGTTTCTATTATTATAAGCTGCTTTAAATGCAACGCTTAGCTTCTTGTTAGCATCGGTGTTGGCGGAATAAGAAACTGAAGTACGATTTAACCCTGTGTTAGGTACAATCCATTCGTTATCGCCATGACTGACAGACAATCTCATTCCAACGCCTTTATAGGAACCATCTAAGCTTAATGCATTTGAAGATTCAAATCCGGTTTGAAAAAAAGCATCAACCGGGTTTTGATACGCTACCCATGGCGTTCTGGTCAGACCACGTGTTTTTGTAGCCGGATCATACTGAAAAAAACTAGCGCCTGTACCTAGCGGCGCGCCCCAACTTGCACTGGTGCCATTGGTGCTTGGTCCATCATCAGATGTACCATAAGAAAAATAAGGTACGCCGAACTGTCCTTGTCCGAATTGATTTTGCGCATCAGGGCTTTTATTAACCTGCTCCCATGTACTGTTTGAGGTGAAAGTGATGTTGAGTTTCTTATTTGCCTTAGCAGATTTGGTGGTGATGATAATGGCACCATTTGCACCGCGTTGCCCATATAGCGCAGAGGCTCCGGGCCCTTTTAATACGGTAACACTCTCAATATCATCAGGATTTAAATCATTTAGTGCAGAACCAAAATCTGCAGGCATTACATCTCCTGAGGTTCCATAAACGCCACCTGAGGAGGCTGCGGTACGCCTGGAGGAGCTACTCGCCACAACTCCATCAATCACAATTAATGCTTCATTATCGCCAGTCAGGTTATTTTCGCCACGTAAAATAATCTTATTTGAGGCAGCCGGACCACTATTCCGAACCAGATTTAAGCCAGCTACCTTTCCTGAAAGTGCTTCTGTCCAATTACTGGCAACAGCATTAGTTAAGGCTGTGCTATCCACCTTCGTAACCGAATAACCCAAGGCCTTTTCATCCCGTTTTATACCTAAAGCAGTAACTACTACTTCATTCAAATTACTGGTAGAAGAGGCCAACCGGATAATCGCATTGTTTTCATTACTGGTAAATAGACGACTTACCGTTTTATATCCCACCATATTAAAATTTAGGGTGGATCCCTTAGCTACTTTGACGGTGTAATTTCCTTTTTCGTTAGTTACGCCAAGAAACTTTTTATTGCCATCTGTAATGGTTGTTCCAATCAGAATTTGTCCGTCCTCATCATCCAACACAATTCCTTTTACCGTAACAGTTGCCGGGTTTACCTGCGCAACAGCTTTGTTAAATAAAATAATGTGAATAAGTGTAACGGCGGTAAAAATGGCCATAGTTTTCGAAAGCTGACCAAAAGGCTTCCAATGTTTTTGATCAACAATCTTGTGGCTTCTCCTGAAAATTAAAGGACATTGCCACAGCGAAATTTTTTGAGTAAATTTTTCAATCATAATTATCTATATCCGGTTAGTGGTTGTTCCCTAATTCGTTTTACTATCTCCGGATCAGCGGACAAAGTAAGCCTCCTTACGTTAAAAATATGTTAACGAAATATTAAGGTATAAGAATTAAGATCTATTAATTCCGTTTGCTTTTACTTTGATTACAATATCTTTCGATAAATAGAATTAAATAACAAATCGAAAGTATTGATAATAAATAGTAATTACAATACTAGTAGAATTTGTAGCTGAGAAAATGCTATATTTTAAGATTTTATAGCGAGAATCTTTTTTGATAAAAGATTACTAAACATCCCATGACATGATCATTAGGATCTTATCCTGATAGATGAATATAAATAAAATAGCGCTAAGCAGAAATCGTAATAATTACGATACGCAATAAAAATAGCGTTGAATGGAGATCATTTTTTCTTAAGTAACATTTTAATGATCATTCAATATCGAAAGATAATGAAAGTATTTTCGTTTCTTAAGTACTTAACATATACTTATTATAGCGGGTCTTTATGGAGAATCTTCGTTCAAAAATAGTCAATAGCATTATCGGCAAAATAACCCACTCAAAAATTTGAAAAGAATAGAAGAAAAAGGCAAACAAAAATATCAATCGAAAGGCTTCAAGGTAGTAAATCCAGGTTCGTTGTTCAAGCAACGCGCCAATATTGATTAAGGTGAGTAAAACGGAAACAAACACTGCCCATTTATCCATTTCGCTCAGGTATTGATAAAACATTGTAGTGCCGGTTAAAGCTGCAACCACAATAATCAACTGAATATTTAAATACGTTTTAAATTTTGATTCTCCTCGCTTTTGTTTCTTATTCTGAAAAAATCGTTCTTCCAAAATCGGACGGATATTTTGGTCCATCAATGCCGGACTTCCAAACACTGCATTCCACTTTGCTTTGACGCCTTCTGCCCTTTTATATGCTTCCGCGATCTCCAGGTAATAATGAAAGTGTTGCCACAAAAAGCTATAACTCGTAATGGGATGGGTTAAACCATATTTGGGCGGTTCTTCTTCCCGTTGGAAAGTACCAAAAAGCTTATCCCAGAAAACGAAAACATCACCATAGTTTTTATCCAGGTATTTCTCATCAGAGGCGTGGTGTACACCATGAAGCGACGGCGTAATCAGCACGTTTTCTAACCAACCTAACTTACCTATTAATTGAGTATGGGTAAAAAAAGAATACGCACCGTGCGCAAGTAAAATGGTGATGATCATATTTGGATGAAAACCTACAAGTGGTAAAACACACCAGAAAACATTTCTAAATACAGCCTGTATCGTAGTAATCCGAGCAGCTGCGGTAAAATTGAACTCTTCACTATGATGGTGTACAATGTGTGCAGCCCACAAAAAATTAATTTCATGCCCTAAGCGATGATACCAATACCATACAAAATCAGTTGCCAGCAAAAGCAACAACCACATATACCAATTATGTGGGATTTGAAACAGTGCGTAGTGATTATAAACCCATTGGTAAGCCTGGTAAAAGCTTGCTGCAATAAATAAATTTAATAATCGCTCGGCAATTCCAATACTAAAATTAGCAATCGAGCTTTCGTACTTAAAAATCTTATCTTTTTTCCGCTGTTGCGCAATTTTATATTCTATAAAAACAAAAATAAAAAAAGCAGGAATGGCAAATGCAAGATAGTTTATTGTCATGGTGGCAACATTTTGTTAAAATCGACGCCACAAACATATAAATATTATACTAAATATATAGACTTAGTAGATTACTATTTTAAATTAGTTGCTATTCTATTCGTTTAATATTTTTTGTTTCTATTAATTTGTACAAATCACTTTATATAAAAACAAGAATATGGCAGCAGAAAAAAAAGGCGGGCACACAAACATTCTTTCTATCGATATTGGCGGTACCAGTATTAAAACAGTGTTACTGGATGAAGATGGAAATATGCTGTCAGAATATTTAAAAAGTAAAACGCCCGCTGGTGCAACACCAAAAGATATTGTAACCGGTATACAAGAGCTGATTAAACCTATACCCGAAACATTTAATCGGGTTTCTATTGGCTTTCCAGGTTATGTAACCAATGGGATTGTTAAAACTGCACCAAATTTAGCTAAGAACAAATGGGCTGACGTAGATCTGGCCCAGCGTGTAGCAAATGTTTTAAATTATCCGGTTAGGCTGGTAAATGATGCCGATCAGCAAGGCTTAGGGGTGGTAAAGGGAAAAGGTTTCGAAATTGTTTTTACTGTTGGTACTGGATTTGGAACAGCACTCCTTTTTGATGGAGAACTCCTTCCTCATTTAGAGTTGGCGCATTTACCCATCAATAAAACGGAAGACTACGATGATTATATAGGAAACAAAGCTTTTGAAGACATTGGTTCTGATCGATGGAACAAACGTTTGAAAAAAATTATCGAGATATATAAAACGGTTTTCAATTATGATGCCTTATATATAGGTGGTGGTAATTCAAAACATATTGATTTTAAACTCGAAAATAATATCACCATCGTAACCAATAGAGATGGCATAAAAGGTGGTGCAAAACTTTGGAAACTTGCTGATAAATATAATATCTTCACTGTTAATCCTGATGTGTAAATTATACACTAACGGGTCATAATTATTATTACAATCATTTAACATCAAAATCCACTTTATTAGTTTGGAAGTTCTAAATTTGGATACTATAAAAATTTAAAAATGTCAAATAACGAGTCAAAAAAATACAAATTGGGGATGATCGGTTTAGGTACTATGGGCCGCAACCTATTATTAAATATGGCAGATAAGGGTTTCTCTGTAACCGGTTATGATAAGGATCGAAAGATGATTTCAAAGCTGGAAGATGAAGGACACAAACATAATCTAGAAGGTTTTGATGACATCGAAGCTTTTATCAGTAGTTTGCAAACACCTAGAACACTCATTTTATTAGTTCCAGCCGGCCCCATTGTAGATAGCGTTATTGCTGAATTAAAACCGCTATTAAGTGAAGGCGATATCATCATCGATAGTGGAAACTCCCATTTTACAGATACTAACCGCAGGGTTGAGGAATTAGAAAAAGATGGTTTGCATTTCTTCGGGATGGGAATTTCTGGTGGAGAAGAAGGTGCACGTTTTGGTCCGAGTATGATGCCAGGCGGTGACAAAAAAGCCTACAATGTAGTAAAAGAAGTTTTTGAAGCCGTTGCGGCTAAGGTCGGTACAGATCCTTGCGTTACCTATATCGGCCCGGGCGCCTCTGGCCACTTTGTTAAAATGGTACATAACGGAATTGAGTATGCCATTATGGAACTAATTGCTGAAGTATATGGTGTGCTTAAAAATGGTTTAGGTTATTCAAACGAAGAAATCTACAAGGTATTTAAAAAATGGAATGAAGGCAGACTCCAATCTTTCCTATTGGAAATTACTGCTGAAATTTTCTTGTTTAAAGATACGGTTACTCAAAATGATCTGTTAGATCAAATTAAAGATGAGGCCCGTTCTAAAGGTACCGGAAAATGGACTTCGGAGGTTTCTATGGAATTACAATTGCCGATACCAACCATTAACGAAGCCGTTTCTAACCGTGATTTATCTAAGTTTAAAAAACTAAGGGTTTCATTGGAAGAGGCTTTTGGTAAAAAAGATAATAAAATAGAAATTACTGTCGATGAACTGGAAGATGCATTTTACTTCTCTATGATTAGCGCTTATGCGCAGGGCATGCACCTTTTGGTTCAGGCTTCGAAAGAATATCAATACGATTTACAATTGCAGGAAATTGCAAAAATCTGGAGAGGTGGCTGTATCATCAGGGCTAAATTCTTAGAAGATATCTATCAGGCTTATGATAAAAACAATGCATTAGAGCACTTGTTTGGAGATCCAGGTATCCAAAATATCATCAAAGATACCCTAACAGGAACCCGTAAAACTATTTCAGCGTGTATTAATGCTGGTGTAGGCATCCCTGCATTTGCTTCAACGCTTACTTATTTTGATACCATTACTACGGCTAGAATGCCTTCTAATCTAATTCAGGCACAAAGAGATTTCTTCGGAGCACATACTTTCGAGCGTATTGATCAGGAAGGTGTTTTCCATGCAGACTGGAATAAACTATCATAATTTTAACGAAAAGAATCCAAACATAAAATGAAAACCAAAGCCGCATTAAGTCCAACAATATTTGTAATATTTGGTGGTACAGGTGATTTAAATAAAAGAAAATTAGCCCCTGCACTCTATAATTTATTTATTGAAGGTTACATGCCTGAAAAGTTTGCCATTATTGGTACGGGTAGAACTGAATTTACAGATGATAGTTACAAAACGGCCTTAGAAGAGGCAGTTAATGAATTTTCGAGATCGGGGAAAGTTAAGAAAGAGAAATGGGATAATTTCGGGAACACGATTCACTACTGCCCTACCGACTTTGCACAACCAAAAACTTTCGAAAATTTAAAAGATGCAGTAGAGAAATATCAGAAAGATTATGGACCAACAACTCAGATTATCTTCTACCTGGCTGTAGCACCTAATTTCTTCCCGGTTATTGCAGAATATCTGCATAAATATAAATTGACGGAAGATGAAGACAATAGCCGAATTGTAATTGAAAAACCTTTCGGACATGATTTAGAGTCGGCCAAAGAACTAAATGCGCTGTTAAGCACCATCTTTACCGAAAAACAAATCTATCGCATTGATCATTATCTAGGTAAGGAAACGGTGCAGAATATGATGGCTTTCCGTTTTGCTAATTCGTTATTCGAACCATTGTGGAACCGATCATATATTGATCATGTGCAGATTTCGGTTACAGAACAATTAGGTGTTCAGGATCGTGGAGGATATTATGAGGGATCTGGTGCTTTAAGAGACATGATTCAGAATCATCTTTTGCAATTACTTTGTTTAATCGGAATGGAAGCACCAATTAATTTTGATGCAGATGAAATCAGAAACCGTAAAGTAGAAGTTTTAAGAGCTATGCGTCCGTTTTCTGCTGAAGATATTCGTTTTCATACCGTACGAGGCCAATATAGTAAAGGTTGGGTAGAAGGAAAAGAAGTGCCGGGATACCGCCAGGAAAAAGGTGTAGATGCCCATTCTAATACCGAAACATTTGCTGCAGTTAAATTTCATATTGATAACTGGAGATGGCAGGGCATTCCATTTTATTTAAGAACCGGTAAGCGTTTAAATCAAACCTCATCTTTAATTACGATTCAGTTTAGAGATGTGCCTCATCAGATTTTTTCTTCTGGCGTAACAGAAAACTGGCAACAGAACCGTTTGGTCATCAGCATTCAGCCTGAAATGAGTATTCGTTTGCAAGTTCAGGCAAAACGACCAGGATTAGATATGGTTTTAAATCCTGTAGACATGGTATTCGATTATAAAGGAACTTACGAAGGTGATACGCCTGAAGCTTATGAAACCTTACTTTTGGATGCCATGATGGGTGATCAAACACTCTTCATGCGTGGCGACCAGGTAGAAGCAGCATGGGAATTGGTAATGCCGATTTTAAATACCTGGGAAAGTAAAAAATCAATTAATTTCCCTAATTATCCTGCTGATAGCTGGGGACCAGAAGAAGCTGAGGCACTTATTGCGAGAGACGGTTTTCATTGGTTTAATTTACCGCTTAAAAATAAAGAATAATATTAAAGCTGTTGTTCGTTTTTCGTCTATCATCACAGACGGAAAGCGAACAACGAATAACGTACAAACATGAACTTACTTATTTACAAAACACTGGAAGAATTAAATCAGGATTTAGCTGATTACGTAATTAAGATCGCAGAAATGTCGATCGAAGAAAATGATCGCTTTAACTTTGTTTTAACTGGCGGAAGTTCTCCAAAAGCATTGTACCATTTGTTGGCGACAGAATGTAACCATAGAATTGACTGGGAAAAAGTTTATTTTTTCTTCGGTGATGAAAGAAATGTTCCCGCTAATGACGACAATTACAATGGTTTGATGGCGAAGAAAACTTTGCTTGATCCACTTGGAATTAAAGAAGATCATATTTTTTATGTTGATACTACACTTGCTCCTGAAAAGGCTGCAATTGAATATAAGAAAGCAATCGATAAACACTTTAATGGTGAAGACCTCATTTTTGATCTAATTCTTTTAGGAATGGGCGATGATGCACACACGGCATCTATCTTCCCACATACCACATTGGTAAAAGATCAGGAAGTTGATATTGCTTCGGTATTTGTAGAAAAGTTAAATACCTACCGCATTAGTTTTACTGCTCCATTAATCAACAAAGCAGATAACGTTGCTTTCCTTGTTTTCGGTGAAAATAAAGCGGAAGCATTGAAGCATGTGATTAATGATCAGGAAAAGAATTTAGATTTATATCCTTCTCAGTTAATTGACCCTATTGATGGAAAATTAACCTGGTTTACGGATGAGGCGGCGACTAAGTTATTAGAATAAAATAGTTAATACGTTTTCGTATTATAATGACGGAATACACAACGCGTGTATTCCGTTTTTTGTTAAAATTTGGGACAAAATATCGAGGTGATCCGGGCTTACTGGTTTCCCAGTCTGGTAGTAAAATCTGAAATTATATTCTGATATTTTCGAAGCAGCCTATCCCAATCGTGAAACTGCTCATCGGCTTTTACACTGGTTAATGGCATACCAGAATATTCACTCACCAACTTTACTTTATAGGTTAACGGATCACTTTTAGAGAGCTTGATAATCAACCTGGTACGGATTGTGTTTTGAGCAAAACTTTGAATACTCCAGGCGGTACGCAAATAAGATGTCTCTTTATCAGCAACCTCAATCGCATCAAAATAATCTGTTACAATTTGATTGGCACGCTTCCAAACATCATTGATTTCGAGTTTCTTATTTACTTCAATGGAAAAGTCGATATTGGCCTGATCAGTTTTGATAGAAGCTTCTTCAGCATCATCTTTTTTCATATCGAAAAACTGTTTTTTGGGAGGCTCTGTCATCCCCTTTTTATTGCAATAGGTTTGCTCATAACGTAAGAATCCTGATTTATTAATTTTTACGTTCACACAAGAATTTTTTGGAACTTTAATTTTCAGACTACCTGTACCCAGGCTCTGTCCATCTACAATAATTTTGGCATCGGGTTCTGATGCGGAAACCTCTACTGTTTGGGCTTTTAGGACTAATGTGCACATCAGGCACACCAGGAGCATAATTAATTTAGACTTCATAAATGTATTTTACTAGGTTACAGTGGTAAAAATACGGTACGAAGTACAGGTAATAAATACCCGGTATCGGGTATATTCCAGATTAGCAAAATACCAAACTAAAATTCAAAAAAAATCGAGCTTAACGATTTAGATCAGGCTCGATTTGTATATTTTTCCGAAGATATAACTAATCATCATTGTATTAATAATGTAAGTAACTGATAATCTTAAACTTCTTTCAAATTTTCTTCAATGAGTAGCTTAATAATTCCATCCGCCATGCCAACTTTAGGAACATAAATTTGTTTAATTCCAGTCCATTTCATTAAGGTTAAATAAATCTCAGACGCCGGGATAATTACATCTGCACGATCTGGGTTTAATTTTAGCGTGTTAATCCTTTCTTTTAAAGAATAGCTGGTTAACTTATTATATAATGCATTTAATTTTTGAAGGGAAAGCGGTGCATTTTCTTTCTCCTCACTCATCCTAAAAAGTTTATTAATATTGCCACCGGTACCTATTCCAGCAAGGTTCTTATGACCTTTAGTATGGTCTTTTACCCATTCTTTCATCTCTTCCCAAGTTTCTTCCTTATCCTGATTATCCAACATCCTGATCGTACCAATATCAAAAGAACGTGAGGCTTCTGGTGCACCCTTTACAAAGATGGATAGTTCCGTACTTCCTCCACCCACATCAATGTAAAGATAAGTTTTACTGTCGTCAAGATTGGCTTCGATATGGTTGGCATAAATAATATTAGCTTCACGCTGTCCTTCGATAATTTCCAGGTTGATATCTGTTTTATCCTTAATCATTTTCACGATATCCTGTCCATTCTGTGCTTCACGCATGGCAGAAGTGGCACAAGCTAAATATTCTGATACATGATAAACATCCATCAAGTTTTTAAAAGCCATCATGGTTTTAATTAAATCTCCGGCCTTTTTTTCGGAAATTTGTTTATCTAAAAAAGCATCATCACCCAAACGAAGCGGAACACGAATTAAAGTATTTTTCTTGAAACTGTAATTTCCATCTTGTTTGTTGATATCTGCAATGAGTAACCTCACTGCGTTAGAACCGATATCTATAGCTGCGTATCTTAACATTATGCTTGGTGCTTGGTTTTTAAGTAGTTGTAGGTATCAACCTGTGCGCGGATTTTTTTACTTAACCTGTTTTTATGGTATCTGTTATTGTTTAGGGCGTTAATTTGACGGGCTTTCGTATTGTCTTGCAATTGGAGGTCAATAATATCCTGAATTTCCTGCTTCACATCCGGATCCAGAACTGGAAAACCAACTTCTACCCTATGCTCAAAGTTCCTGCTCATCAGGTCGGCTGATGATAAATACATATCATTTTTGCCATTATTACTGAAAATGTAAACCCGGGCATGTTCCAAAAATTTATCAATGATGCTAATTGCTGTGATATTTTCACTAAAGCCTTTTACGCCTGGTACTAAACAGCAAATCCCGCGAATAATCAATTGAATTTTTACACCAGCATTGCTGGCATCATAAAGTTTAGAAATCAATCCTTCATCTGCTAAACTATTTACTTTCAGCAAGATATAGGCAATCTTTCCAGCTTTTGCATTTCTGATTTCGCGGTTAATAAAGTTCACCAGTTTAGAACGGCTTTCTAAAGGTGAAACAATGAGGTGCTTATAGCCTTTGGTTACCGTACGTTTGCTTAGGGCATCAAATAACTTGACCAAATCATTTGTAATTTCTTTTTTTGCAGTAAAAATACTGTGATCGCAGTACAAACCGGCTGTCTTTTCATTAAAATTTCCTGTCGCCAGATTGGCATAATAAACAGGTTTTTCTTTTTCAATTCTTTTTACCAGGCAGATTTTAGAGTGAACCTTGTAATCGGTTAAGCCATAATTTACTTTCACGCCTTCTTCCATCAGGCGGGTAGTCCAGAATATATTGGCTTGTTCATCAAACCTGGCTTTAAGTTCCAGAAGCACAGATACAGCCTTTCCGTTTTTAGCGGCATTGATTAATGCATTGATTACTTTAGAGTTCTCTGCAAGTCTATATAGTGTAATCTGAATTTCGGTAACCTTCGGGTCAATAGCTGCTTCGCGAAGGAATAAAATAATGTAATCGTAAGACTGGTATGGCAGATTCACCAGATAATCGCGCTGTGCTACTTTAGCAAACATACTTTGCGTGCGATGCAGATCATGAACTTTTAATGGCACGTTAGGTGCATATTCTAGTTCCTTTTTGCCTACATTAGGAAAGGAAATAAAGTCGCCAAATTTATGATATCGGTTGCCAGGAATCAGACTTTCTGCTTCCAGTTTTAGTTTGTTTACCAAAACAGTAAGCATATTCAGCGGCATAGCAGAATCATATAGTAAACGCATAGGCTTACCTTTTTTACGCTTCTCCAGACTGCTTTTTAAGTCTTCAATAAATTTATCGTTGATGTTTTTGTCTATATCTAATTCTGCATCACGTGTTAACTGAATAGAGTAGGCTTCCAGGTTATCATATGTGAAAACATAAAAAATATCATCAAGGCAATAACGAATAATGTCTTCGGCCAGAATGATAAATTTAAGATCATTAGTTTCTGGTAATACCAGAAATCGTGGCAAGTTGGGTGGAATTTCAATTAAGGCATATTTCTCTCTAATTTTAGTATCCTTTTTTGAAAGTTTAACGAAGAAATACAGATACCGGTCTTTTAGCTCTGGAAATGGTTTATCCATATCCAACATAATAGGTACCAGATTTGATAAAATCTTATCGCGGAAATGATTTTTCACAAACTCACCTCTGCTTACATTTAATTGGGTATCATTGAGAATGAAAATCCTATTTTGTGCAAGTTCGTTGATGAGTGTTGCCTGGAAAAGCTGATCGAATTTACGTTCCTGCTTTACAACAATATTTTTTATTTCATTGAGAATTTTTCTTGGGTTGAAACCTAAAAGTGCTTTGGCTTTATCGTTCAGGTTAGTCAGCCGCGTCATCGTTGCCACCCGCACCCGATAAAACTCTTCGAGGTTGGATGAAAAGATAGAAAGAAACTTTATTCGTTCAATAAGCGGGACAGTTTCATCAGCGGCTTCCTGCAATACACGCTCGTTAAAGTAAAGCCAACTTATTTCACGATTTAAAAATGGTATCTTCTTCTTGCTCATTTAAAAAAATAAAAAATCCCCACCAAAGCAGGGATGCTCAAAACTGCATATTAATTTGTTAATTCAATGTTAATTCATGCACGAGTTAACGTTAACAAATTATTTTTTTGTGGTTGCCTTAACGGCTTTTTTAACTACAGGAGCAATTTTTTCTTGAGTTGCTGATGCAGTATCTTTCGCAGCGGTAGTTGTTTTTGTAACCGCTTTCTTTACAACGCTTGCCACCTTAGCTGGCGCATCATCGATTTCCTCCTTTGCCGCTTCAACTTTAGGGGCAACAATATCTTTAGCCTTGTTAGCAGACTTTTCTACTTCTTTGATTGATTTAGCAATGGCTTTCTCTGCTTTTTCTTCTGTTGCAATCGCAGCTACTTTAACACTTTGAACCACAGGTTTGGCTTTAGAAATTGCTTTCTTAACTACTTTGGCTGCGCTTTTTTCGGCTTTATTTGCTGCCTTATCCAGTGGTTTTTTAACTGCTTTTGCCTTCTCTTTGGATGAGTGTAAAATATCATCAATTTTATGTCCTACATCAGATTTAATCACGGTGAACTTTTTCGTTAATTTCTTTGCCACGCGCTTGCTCGCTTTAGCCACTTCTGAACTAATCTCTGAAGCATCATGCCCAAGACTCCTTATTACTTCTAAAAACTGAGCGGTTAAGGATTGTTCTAATTGTTTTGTTGCATCTTTTTTTAATGCTTTTTTTTGAGGCTTAGCTTTAGTGGTTTTCATAATATTTTTCGTTTTTTTGTGCAATCGATTTAATTTCTCATAAATCTACTAATTTTTACCTTAAAGCTAAAACCATGCCTTCTTTTGATATTGTAAGTAAAGTTGATGCGCAGACTCTTGACAACGCAATTAACAATGCTAAAAAAGAAATATTAAACCGTTTCGATTTCAACGGTTCGAAAAGTACCATTGATCTGGATAAGAAAACAAATATCATAACAATTGTTACTGAAGATGATATGCGTTTAAAAGCAATCGAAGGTTCCATTATTTCCAGAATGATGAAACAAGATCTGGATCCAAAAAGTATGGATTTCGGTAAAGAAATTATTGCCTCAGGCAACATGATCCGTAAAGAAATTACCATTAAAGAAGGATTGGATAAGGAAGCTGCTAAAAAAGTGGTGGCAAAAATCAAAGCTAGCGGATTAAAAGTTCAACCTTCTATTATGGATGATCAGGTTCGGGTTACGGCTAAAAAAATCGATGACCTTCAGGCGGTGATTACGCTTTGCCGCGGATCGGATTTTGATCAGCCTTTGCAATTCATTAACATGCGTAACTAAAAAATTTAGTTGTAGATAAGGATCATATCCGTACTAACTGTATTTATCTTTTTCATAATCCTTATGCAGATAACCGAAAGTGACTTTCTGTTTTCAGATCAGAAAGAGCTCCTTCAGATAGACGCTATTCATAGTTATTTGAGTAAAGAATCTTACTGGGCAAAAAACATTCCATTGGATATTGTTAAACGATCTATAGACAATTCATTGTGCTTTGGGATATATAAAAAGGGAGAACAGATAGGTTTTGCCCGCTGGGTTACGGATAAGGCAACTTTTGGATGGCTTTGCGATGTTTACATTTCAACTGCTTACCGTGGTTTAGGCTTATCTAAAAAGCTTATGGCCTTTATGATTTTTCATCCGGATCTGCAAGGTTTACGTCGTTACCAACTGGCTACATTAGATGCACATCGCTTATATGAGCAATATGGATTTAAGGCGCTTGAAAATCCCGATAGACAAATGGGAATTGTATTACCAAATCCTTATCAAAATACAGATACTGAAGTGGATTAAAACCTTTTAATTTATCTCTTGTTTTAGAGATATATTAAAACAAAGACAATACATGAAAAAGATATTTATTTTATCCTCAATCGTTGCTGCTTCGGTTAGTTTTCAGGCATGCCAAACGGCAGATAAAAAATCATCAACTACAAAAGATAGTGTTTCTGGCGATACCTCCATGGTTAATGGAAACCATGTTGCAGGATCTGAAGTAGTAGAATCAGGAATTGATGAGGCTGGTGCTACATTTTTAAGAAAAGCAGCTGTTGGCGGAATTATGGAGGTGGAAGCGGCAAAGATTGCACAAAAAAATGCTTCTAGTCAGCAAGTAAAGGATTTTGCAGCTAAAATGCTCGAAGACCATACCAAAGCCAATAAAGAATTGAAAGAATTTGCAGTTAAAAAGAAGGTAATTACACCTGATGCTTTACCCGCAGAAGACCAGATCCACCTGGATGAGATGAAAAAGATTACAGGTGTAGCATTCGATAAACATTATATGGGCATGATGGTTACCGATCATGAGAAGACAGTTGCCCTATTTAAGGATGGAACCCAAAATAGAGATGCAGGATTAAAACAATGGGCTACAAAAACCCTTGCTGTGATAGTACAACATAATGAAATGGCGAAAAAGATAGCTGTAGATTTAAAATAAATTTAAACTAAATTCAATAATTTATCAATCCCAAATGGATCCCATTTGGGATTTTTTCTTGTCATAAGTTTACCAAACATCATTTTTAATACAATTTATTCAGATTAAAAAAATTAAAATTAACTTTCGACGTTTAATCACAAAAATACATAAATGAATAAGAATAGAATTTTCAATGTACTCTTAACTGGTGCATTCGTTATTGCAGTTCCGTTATTTGCTAGCGCACAAAAAGCTAACTGGCAAAACCTTGATTTAAAAACAGATTCTACTTTTGGGATCAGCACAGAAAAAGCATATAAAGAACTTCTGAAAGGTAAAAAATCCACCAAAGTGATTGTTGCTGTTAATGATGGCGGTGTAGAAGCTACGCATGAAGATCTAAAACGGATCATGTGGGTTAATACCAAAGAAATTGCAGGCAATGGTAAAGATGATGACAAAAATGGTTATGTAGATGATATTCATGGTTGGAACTTTATTGGCGGTCCAAAAGGGTCGGTGAATTTTGAAACCCTGGAACTTACTCGTTTAGTAAGACGCGATCAGGCTCGTTTCGCCAACACCACTGACGCTACCGTTGCAGAAAAAGATAAACAAGATTGGGAAGCTTTCAAAACAAGAAGGGCAGATCTGGAAAAACAATTGGGTGAAGCAAGACAAGGTTTAGCGGGTATTGCAGGTTTTAAGAATGCATTAGATGCTGTAGTTAAAAAAATTGGAAAAGAAAATCCAACTGCGGAAGATTTCAAGAATTTCAAGCCTGCTAATGAGCCAGAATCACGCATACAAGCAGTGATGTCTGAACAATTAGAAAAAGGAAATTTTAAAGATTTTTATGAAGATCAGATTAAGGAAGGTGTAGATTATTATACCCGACAAGCTGAATATAATTTAAATTTAGATTACGATCCCAGAGCAATTGTGGGAGATAACCCCAACGATTCAAATGAGAAATTTTATGGGAATAACGATGTAACTGGTCCTGATGCAATGCATGGTTCACACGTAGCTGGAATTATTGCAGCTGATAGAACGAATAATCTTGGGATTATGGGCGTTGCAGATAATGTTGCCATCATGGGCGTTCGTTGTACGCCAAACGGTGATGAGCGTGATAAAGATGTGGCTAACGGTATTCGTTATGCAGTAGATAACGGTGCGAAGGTAATAAATATGAGTTTTGGAAAAGCGTACAGCTGGGACAAAGCGATTGTTAATGATGCCATGAAATATGCGGCTTCAAAAGATGTTTTAATTGTACAGGCAGCTGGTAATGAAAACAAAGACATTGATACCGAAATCAATTTCCCTAACCATAAAGATTTAGATGCAAAAACCATTGCATCATGGATCACTGTTGGTGCTTCCGGCGCTAAAGATGATGAAACTTTAAAAGCAAGTTTCTCAAACTTCGGTAAAACACAGGTTGATGTTTTTGCTCCTGGTGTTCGCATTCATTCTACTGTTCCAGGATCAAAATATAAAGATTTAGACGGAACAAGTATGGCTTCTCCGGTTGTGGCTGGCTTAGCTGGCTTAATCCGTTCTTACTATCCTAAATTGTCTGCTGCACAGGTAAAAGAAATTATTGTTAAATCAGTTACAAAAGTCAATCATAATGTTTCCTACAAAAAAGGAGATGAAGAGACTGGAGAAACAGTTTCCGTTCCTTTCTCTGATTTATGCATTAGTGGTGGTGTTGTAAATGCTTATGATGCCTTGAAATTAGCAGCTACGTATGGCAAAAAATAATCTGTCAGTTTAATTATAATTATGCTTATTGAAGAAGGGCGAATTTCATTTTGAAATTCGCCCTTCTTAGTTTTATCCGTTGGACGGGATTTTTAATTTGCTTCTCTAACTGCTGATTTTAAATCCGTAATTTAAAGAGTCGGGATCATGTTGGTCGAGATTTATAATCTCGTCCTTCCTTAACTACTGATTTAAAATCCGTAATTTGAATAGTCGGGATTAGAGATCCCGACTAACAATAGAACCTACTAGGCTAAAATCTTATCAGGTGTAATCGGCAGTGTTCTGATTCTTTTACCTGTTGCATTGAAAACCGCATTGGCCACCGCTGCAGAAAAACCAATCAAGGCAATCTCTCCCATTCCCTTGGCGCCCATTGGATTAATATGTGGATCCGGTTTATTGATGAAATGAACCTCTATTTCAGGAATATCTGCGTTTACCGGAACATGATAATCGGCAAAGTTATTATTGATGTACCTTCCATAGCGGTGATCAATAATGGATTCTTCTGTTAAAGCCATCCCCACGCCACCTACTGCACCACCTACCATTTGACTTCTTGCCGTTTTCGGACTCACAATGGTACCCGAATCTCCGACAGAAACAATTTTATCTACCTTCACCACACCAGTTAAACTGTGAACTTTAACCCTTACAAAGTGGATGGAAAATGAATACATAGAATATTCTTCCCGTTCTTTTCCCGCCTGACTTTGCTTCATCACTTCAATAGACGGTAAGTTATTTTTCTTTAATACATCCACAAATTTAGATGCCGCATCCATATTAGAATTGGCTGCCAATTCAGCCACCGTTGATTTTAAGGCAACACAAACATCATTAACAGCAGAACCTACAGTAGAAAGCGTCGCAGAACCACCCTGACTTGGTGCCGGAGGCAATGAAGAATCTCCTAGTTCAAACTTTATTTTGTCTGTCGGAATTTTTAATAACCGACTAGCGATAAGCACCATACCTGTTCCGGTACCCGGACCAATATCACTAGTTGCACTTTGAAGCACTAAAGATCCATCGGCTTTCAATATTCCTTTCACACTGGCTCTGCCCCTATTTGCATTGAATACACCAATACTTACGCCATAACCCATTTTCCACTGACCATCTACCAAACTTCCAGGTTTGTTTTTCCGCTCACTCCAACCAATTTTCTGTGCACCTATCCGGTAAGCTTCTTTAATATTTTTATCAGAAAATGGTTTATCACGCTGTTGATCTCGCTCTGGATCATTCTTAATTCTGAACTCGAGCGGATCCATATCCAGCGCATGGGCCAATTCATCGATCGCACTTTCCAGCGCGAATGCTCCTGTTGCCTCACCTGGTCCACGCATCCAGATTGGAACGCCTAAATCAACAGGAACAACTGTATATTGGGTGTTTACATTATCGCATTGATACATGAACTTTGCCATATTCACTACGCCCTCCGTAAAATTTTCGTAAACAGAAGTTTCACCAAATGCCCGATGCGTAATACCGGTTAACGTTCCATCTTTCTTAGCACCTAATCCAATGGTTTGAATAGCAGCAGGACGATTTCCAACCATGGTAAACATCTGCATACGGGTAAGTACCAGTTTGACAGGTTTACCAATTTGTTTGGAAGCCATCACTGTGGCAATTTCAGCTGGCCAGGTTCGTAAAGCCATTCCGAAACCACCGCCAACAAATTCAGAATTTACCTGAATATTCTCAACAGGAATTTTGAAAACGTTTGCTATGGTACCCTGAGTAGCTTTAACGCCTTGTGTTTTTGCATAAACCACTACCTGATTATTTGGTTTCCAATCTGCAATAATCCCGTGTAATTCCATAGGATTATGCGTTTCGATCGGGAGATGGTACTTCTCTTCTACTTTAACTTCAGCCGTTTGATAAGCATTTTCTATCCCGCGTTTATAATCTGGCTGGCCCTGTAGTTTTTTTGACTGCGCATCGCTAACGGCTTTTTCGAAATCAGTATTAAATGAATCTTTTGTATAAGATGCTTTAACTAAAGAAGCGGCATAAGTAGCCCGTTCAAAAGTATTAGCTACTACTATGGCAATGGGTTGCCCATTATAAAATATTTTATCAGTGTAAAATATTTTCATTGGTGAACCACCCTCTTGCTCATAAGCTGGCGCTGAAGGTTTGTTCAGGTGAGAAACCACTGCAATCACACCAGGCGCTTTTTCTGCAGCCTTTGTATCTAATGATGTTATCTTCCCTTTTGTTATGGTACTCGTAACCAGAACACCATAGGTTAATCCTGGCAATTCATATTCGGCAAAATATTTAGCTTTTCCCGTCACTTTGAAAATACCGTCTACTCGGTCATTCTCATCTTTTATTAATCTTTGTTCCATGATTAAGCTTTTGATTTTGCAATGGTTAATGCTTCGACAATTGAATTTGGAGCCATTTGAAGTTTAAAATCATTTTCTCCATAACCTTTCGCATCGATCATGGCCAGCTTTGCAGCCTGCTCAAAATTTTCAACTGTGGCTTCCCTACCTTTCAAAAAGTTCTCTGCAGCCGTTAAACGCCAGGGTTTATGTGCCACACCTCCCATTGCAAGCCGAACATCTTTAATTTTGTTTTCTGAAAGTTCTAATGCAGCACCAACGGATACCAGTGCAAACGCATAAGACGCTCTATCTCTTACTTTCAGGTAATGAGAATTTTTATGGAGATTATTGGTAGGAATCTCCAGCCTAACAATCATTTCATCAGACTTTAAATTGTTATCCAACTGTGGGTTATCACCTGCCAGGCGATGAAAGTCTTTAAATAAAACCTTGCGTTCCCCTTTAGTGCTGGATAGAACAACAGTCGCATCTAAAGCGACTAATGCAATACACATATCGCTAGGATGTACAGCAATGCATTGATCTGATGTACCAAAAATTGCATGCATTCTATTAAAACCACCAATTGCTCCACAACCAGTGCCTGGCTGCCGCTTATTGCAAGGCATTTCTGTATCATAAAAATAGCCACACCGCGTACGTTGCATCATGTTTCCGCCAACAGTTGCTACATTTCTCAGTTGAGCAGAAGCACCAGCATTTAGTGCCATAGCTAGCAATGGCAGTTTATCTTTAACTAATGCGTGTTCTGCAACGGCAGTGTTTGAAGCCAGTGCTCCAATCATTATTTTATCGCCAATCGCCTCGATTTGTTTTAAGGGTACGTGGTTAATATCAATCAGTTTTTCAGGAGCGGTAACACCTCGTTTCATCAAATCAATCAGGTTGGTACCGCCTGCAAGAAATTTAGCGTTTTTATCTTTCGAGATCAATGAAAGCGCAGATTTTAAAGTTGTTGTTCTTAAATATTGGAAGTTGATCATACTTTCGTTCCTCCTTTCGATACTTCAACAATTGCATCAACGATGTTAGGGTAAGCGCCACACCTGCAAATGTTTCCACTCATGTATTCACTTATTTCAGCACGCGAATTTGTGTGTCCTTCATTTACACAGGCTACAGCAGACATGATTTGTCCTGGGGTACAATACCCACATTGGAAACCATCATGTTTAATAAACGCCGCCTGCATTGGATGTAGTTCCTCGCCATCAGCTAAGCCTTCGATAGTGGTAATTTTTTTTCCTTCATTCATTACCGCTAAACTTAAACATGAGTTTACCCTTTCTCCATCTATATGTACGGTACAAGCACCACACTGGCCATGATCACAACCTTTTTTCGTACCTGTTAAGTGCAGCTCTTCTCTTAAATAATCAAGAAGGGTTACTCTCGGTTCAACGGCTGTTTGATATGCTTTATTATTTACAGTTAAATGGAGTGGAATTTTTTCAAATAGTTCAGCGAAACGCTCATCAGCCTGGTTTTCTGCGGCTTTTACGGCAACGGTTGGTGTGAGGGCAATGGCAGTTATGATAGAGCTTTTTTTTAGGAAGTCTCTCCTGCTGTCTCCCTGATTCGGTTTCTGATCAGATGATTGCATAAGTAATGTTTTGTAGTAATGTGCAATTTTAAAGATCGTTATTCTTATGATGGGATTTTCTCAATTAAAGAATTTAGAATTATTCTATTAAGTAAAATTTATGTTTCGTTTCGATGCAAATATTTCGCTGCGTAACCAACCGAATTTGAATTATGATAGCAACACCAATTACATTTTAAGCAGTTAAATTTTAAAATGCGTAAATAATTACGAAAATGTGAAGTCAATTTCTATTTTTATAAAATGGAAGATGCAAAACCACTACCAAATTTATCATTAGAAGAGCAACGCGTTCTCGGATCGTTAATAGAAAAAAGCAGAACTACGCCTGACTATTACCCGATGACTCTAAACAGTTTAACTGCGGCATGTAACCAGAAAAGTGCTCGGAATCCGGTTGTAAATTATGACGAGGAAACAGTCACCTTAACGCTAGATTCGTTGAAAATAAAAGGCTTAATCTCTAAAGCTACAGGTGGTTCAAGTAGGGTAATTAAATACAAGCATAATCTTGGAATTGTTTATCCATTAATCCCATCAGAACTATCTATTCTTTGTTTGCTGTTGCTACGTGGCCCATTAACACCGGGAGAAATTAATAGCAATGCTGGTAAACTCTATGAATTTGATAGTATCGAAGAGGTATTAGATCAACTTATTAAATTATCTGAAGGAGAGCCAGCTTTCGTAAAACAACTGCCTAAGAAAACTGGTCAGAAAGAATCCCGCTTCATTCATTTACTTGGAGAACAAAGCGAAATTCAGGAAACAAATCAGCAAGCCCCGGAAACAACAATTTTCCAACCCAATGAAGCGTTGGAAAATCGTATTTTAAGACTAGAAAAAGAAGTAGAAGATTTAAAAGAAATGGTTAATCTTTTAATGGATAAGTAAAAATGCCAAACGATTGATCGAAACAAAAAACGATAAACGAACAAAATTAACCTTCGTATTTCTTAAAAATTGTACTGGCTACATGCCCACCAAAACCGAAAGTGTTATTTAACACATAGTTGATATCTTTTTTAATAGTTTGTCCGAGAACAATATTTAATCCTTGTGGGATCTTTTCATCAAGTGTTTGGGTATTAATTGTTGGCGGAATGATACTATCTCTGATGGCTAGTATACTAATCAAACTTTCAACCGCACCAGCAGCACCAAGTAAATGCCCTGTCATTGATTTGGATGCACCAATAATTACGTTTGAGTCGCCAAAAACTGTTTTAATGCCATTCAATTCACTTAAATCACCAAGACCAGTTGAAGTTGCATGTGCATTGATATAATCAATTTTATCTGCAGTTATTCCGGCATCGTTTAATGCTTTTTTCATGCCTAATGCAGCACCGATACCATCAGGAGGAGTTCCGGTTAAGTGATAAGCATCTGCAGCCATTCCGCCACCTACAATTTCCGCGTAAATAGATGCACCACGCTTAATAGCATGTTCAAGCTCTTCTAAAATTAAGGCACCAGCACCCTCTCCCATTACAAATCCATCTCTACTTTCATCGAAGGGTCTTGATGCCGTTTCAGGACTATCGTTTCTTTTAGACAATGCCTGAGCCGCGTTAAAGCCACCAACAGAAGCTTCGGTAATTGCAGCCTCTGAACCACCGGCAACCATTATATTTGCCTTACCTAAACGGATGGTATCAAAGGCATTGATTATTGCGGTGTTTGAAGATGCACATGCAGAAACGGTGCAATAATTCGGACCACGCAGTTTGTGGCGGATAGAAATGGCACCAGCCGCAATATCTACAATCATTTTAGGGATGAAGAATGGACTGAATCTTGGCGTTTTATCTCCCTGATGAAATTCTGCTAATTGTTGCTCAAAGGTAGAAATACCACCGTTTCCTGTTGCCCAGATTACGCCCACCTCAGCAAGTTGATCATCACTCATTGAGGTGAAATCTAATCCTGCGTCATTAATCGCTTCGTCGCTTGATGCAATGGCATACTGCGTAAACGTATCATATTTTCTGGCCTCTTTCTTGTCCAGGAAGGATTCAGGATTGAAGTCTTTTACTTCTGCTGCAAAATGTGTTTTAAACTTACCGGTATCAAATTTGGTAATTGGGCCAACGCCACTTTTACCTGCTAAAATGTTTTCCCAGAAACTTTTAACGGTATTTCCAAGGGGCGTTATCGCACCCAATCCTGTTACTACTACTCTTTTCATGCTATGATTTTTTCGGTTGCTTTAATAAATAAGTAACCAGTGTTTGATTTATTTGGTGATTGATATTCTTAGCATCTTAATTAATACAGATGATTTACCCAATTGGCTCATTAGTATGAATTAAAATGCTGTTCAATCTTAGATTATCAATTTTGATATTCAGGCGCAAATATCATTATAATAAGGCCTAAAGTCATTTTCTTTTTCATCTTCATCCAGATAATCCAGTAATTAGTTAATATTGAGGTTTTTCTATTTTTATTTGAAATTTAGATCGAATCATAATGGTCTTAATTATCGTGATTAGCTAAGATTATTAATATATGCCGTTAAAGATTCCCTAAGCATTTCACGTGTTGCCAGGTTATCGGTAAGTCTGGAAATCATGATTCCTCCTTCAATTATAGCAATCATTGTTAAAGCAATCTGTTCGGGATTAGCTTCGGTTGCTATTTCACTATTGGCCATGCCAGCCCGAATTAATTTAACAATCCTGTTCTTCCAGGCTAAAAGCGCAATTAAAGCTCTTTCCCGGAGCGCCGGATGAGTATCATCAGCATCAATAGAAGTATTCAGGATCGGGCAGCCGCCAGGACAAAATTCACCCTTTATTAATTCCTGGTATACCAACGAATACGCCAAAAGCTTATCTTTAGTAGCAGGTTGTTTAGCAATTAGCGCTTCTATTTTCATTTCTACAGTTTTTATATTGTAGTCGAAGGCGGCCAAAGCGACATCATCTTTATTGATAAAATTTCCGTAAATACTCCCTTTTGTTAAACCAGTGGCAGTAATCATATCATTTAGCGACGTCCCGGAATAACCTTTTTTATTAAAAATGGATGCAGTCTTCTCAACAATATAATGCCTTGTCTTTTCTGATTTTGTCATATTAATTTACAGTAAGCAAATATATACCGATCGGTATTTTTATTTGTCATGAACCTGTACTATTAATTTTTTATGCTGTTTTTCAATTTACCGGTAAATTATCAGTAGTAACATCCATTATAACAAAGCGTGGTTTACAAACGCAGCAGGATTATTAAAATACCTTGTATGTCGTCGATATCAATGAATTGCTTAATCCAAAGACTTATTGGGATAATATAACCTGAAACGTATTACAAAGTGAAATCTGAATACGATGCTGAAACCTTCGTTTGAATTTTGTAACTTTGATTGATGAGTACAACAGAAACTATTGAAGACTTCTATCTAAACAAATTTAGTTTTTTACCCGAGAACCTGCAGAAGGGTGTTGGCCATTTTAATGTTTTCAAACTGGAGGATTGTCTTCGTGATGACAGTAAACAAATAAGTTATAACCGCAGAGATTTTTACAAAATCACGCTTAACAGGGGTCATAACATTTATCATTATGCAGATAAGAGTATCGAAATAAATGGCACCGCCCTAATGTTTTTTAATCCATTGGTGCCATATACATGGGAACTAGCAAGTGGCAGTAAAAGTGATGTTACTGGTTTTTTCTGCATTTTTACAGAGGCTTTCTTCACTGAAAAAATTCGCGGAAACATTGGTGATTTACCCATGTTTGCTCCCGGAGGTAAACCAGCATATATACTAGATGAGAAACAAGATACCGTATTTTCATCAATTTTTACCAAAATGCTCGAAGAAATTAATACCGATTATATATACAAATATGATTTATTAAGAAATTATATTACCGAGATTACCCATTTCGCACTAAAAATGCAGCCGTCAGAAACTTTATTCAAACATACTGATGCCAATGCCAGAATAACTTCAGTATTTACCGAATTACTGGAACGCCAATTCCCGATAGAAACCACTTCACAGAGATTTACCATGCGATCTGCAAAGGATTATGCAACGCAACTTTCGGTTCATGTTAATCATTTAAACCGCGCAATTAAAGAAACTACTGGAAAAACCACTACGCATTATATTACAGCGCGTTTATTAAGTGAGGCAAAGGCATTGCTAAAACACACTGATTGGAACATATCAGAAATTGGCTATTGTTTAGGTTTTGAAGAACCCACTCATTTTAATAACTTTTTTAAAAAACTGACTAAGCATACGCCCACCTCTTACCGAATTGTTTGAATTTCGTAATCATCAGTTTGAATAGCGTAATATTCCAGATCAACCTTCAGCGTAATTTTGTCTTAACAAAAAGGATAAAATTATGGGATATAAAAAAGTTTGGTTTGTAACAGGTGCATCGAAAGGCTTAGGGCTAAGTTTAGTGAACCAGCTGCTAAAAGCTGGTCAGTATGTTGCGGCTACT
Source organism: Pedobacter sp. CFBP9032 (assembly GCF_034045265.1). NCBI lineage: Bacteria > Pseudomonadati > Bacteroidota > Sphingobacteriia > Sphingobacteriales > Sphingobacteriaceae > Pedobacter > Pedobacter sp. CFBP9032. Next base: position 96,807 of record NZ_JAXCWE010000014.1, read on the forward strand.
TCCAGAAATATTAATGAATTAACATCTGCCGTAAATTCCAATTCAGAAAAATTTCTGCCGATTACTGTAGATCTGAGCAGTGAACAAAGTGTAGAGCAAGCCATTAATGCAACGATTACTCAATTTGGAAGAATAGATGTGATCATCAATAATGCGGGTTATGGCATTGGCGGGAGTATAGAAGAACTAACCGAGAAGGAAACCCGAAACAACTTTGATGTAAACGTATTCGGAACGCTCAATGTGATCAGGAAAGCTATTCCTCACTTAAGAGCACAAAAATCAGGACATATCATTAACATTTCGTCCATTGCCGGCATTAATGGTGCAACCGGATGGGCAATTTATTCAGCTACAAAAGCTGCAGTGATTGCATTCTCGGAAGTTCTGGCTGAAGATGTTAAAGCTTTTGGAATAAAAGTAACTGTGGTGGCACCTGGTGCATTCAGAACAAATTTTCTAACACCAGAATCGCTAATACTCCCCGAAAATCCAATTGGAGATTATGAAGAGGTTCGCGAGGCTCATGCCAGATACATAAAAATGGATGGCGCACAGGTCGGTGATCCTGAAAAAGCTGCAGCGGCTATGATTTCGTTGGTAAGCATGCCAAACCCACCTATTCATTTATTGCTTGGAAATGATGCACTAACGAGAGCAACAGGAAAATTAGCGGCATTAACAACAGAAATTCAAACTTGGAAGGCGATCACAATATCTACCGACTTAGATGGATAATTTAGTATTCGCATCTAATAAAATTACAGATACAAATAATAATTAAAATAAATTTATGAACAGTAAAAAAGTATGGTTTGTAACCGGCGCTTCTAAAGGCCTCGGACTTACATTAGTTAAAAAATTATTAAGCATTGGCTATCAGGTTGCTGCAACTTCAAGAAATCTGGATGACCTATCGAAAGCAGTTGGAAATGATGAAAACTTCCTGCCCTTATCAGTAGATCTATTAAACGAAGAAAGTGTAGAAACTGCTGTAAGCAAAACCATAAGCAAATTCGGTCAGTTAGATTTTGTAGTGAATAATGCTGGTTATGGAATGCTAGGTGCATTAGAAGAATTGAGCGACAAAGAAGCCCGTGAAAACTTTGATGTGAACGTTTTCGGTTCACTGAATGTAATCAGGAAAGCTTTGCCTCAAATGAGAAAGCAGCATTCCGGACATATTTTCAACATCTCTTCAATTGGTGGTTTTACGGGTAATTTCCCTGGATTCGGAATCTATTGCGCAACAAAATTTGCGGTTGCTGGTTTCACAGAATCCTTAGCAGCTGAAGTAAAATCAATGGGTATAAAGGCGACTGTTATAGAGCCGGGATATTTCAGAACGGAATTTCTTGCTTCGGGCTCATTAGCGGTTCCATCTAATCCAATTGACGCCTACAAAGAAGTTCGTGATTCGCAGGCTGCACATCAAAACGACATCAATAACCAACAGCCAGGTGATCCGGCAAAAGGTTGTGATGTGATCATTGCAGTAGCGGAAAGTGAGCATGCGCCACTGCATCTGTTTCTTGGTCCGGATGCTTACTCGCTCGCAGAAACTAAAATAAGTGATGTTCAGCGTGATATGGAAACCTGGAGCGCTTTAGCCACAGCAACAAATTTCTAATATTACAATGACGAATTTAACTTACGAAGTTTAGCTGGCGTATCCAACGGAAAACTTCGTAAGTTTTATGCCAAAGTTGCCCGCACTGAACCCTTTAGCGATATTATTCATACCATCCACCATCGGTAATGTCGTAACCTAATTGATTTGATTTATATTATTATTAGCAAGTTAGTTACACTGGAGCGGATAAAACCTTTTTTTACTGAAGACTGGCTTAGTTTGGCGCACCATTTTTCTGCCATTAACTTCTTTCCGAAGATGTGCGACGATGCAATCTCGTTTACGACTATTTGATGGAGATTGCTTCAGCAGATGAAGAATCAGTTTTTCAAAGACTATTCTACAAGAGATTTACTTAACTTACTGAAAATCTAATAGCGTATTTTTCAATTCCGTTTCGGTAAATTCCTTCTCGTAAAATCTTCGCTTCTGTTTATTGACGAACAATGTTGCCGGGATTGCGCCAGACCATTGTTTGTCAATACGTTGAAGATCAGCTTGTCGGTCTTGTGCGTTAAAGATAAAAACCTCGGCATTAAGCTGATTTTTCTGAACAAATGGGATCACTGTATTTTGTAGTTTAGACTTAAAATCTAAACTTACTAATAGCACTTTAACAGGTTTATCTAAATTGGCTAGTCGTAGTTTCTCGAAATTTGGCAGCTCTGCTACACATGGCGAACACCAGGTAGCCCAGAAGTTAATTACATAAGTCGTATCGTTTCCTTCAGCAATGCGGCTGTCTAAATCATCAACTGAAAACAACCTCACTTGTGCACTTACAGCATAACTGATAAAAGATAAACAGATGATCAAAAATAGTCGCATAGATTCTTCTATAAATAACTTTACAAGTTAATTTCTCTGGTTTTGAAAAAAAAGCATTTAATCATCGCTTCATGAATAAAATATGACGAGATGCCAACGCTCTCCATTAATTCACTGTGCCTGTTTTAACCAATGCTTTTTGATAAGCAGGTAAGTTCAGTTCATCTACAATCACTCCCCTGTTCGTACTGGCATGCACAAAAAAACCGTTATTTAAATATACACCTACGTGGTCTACATTTCCTCCACCAAATGAAAAGAAAACTAAATCTCCCTCCTGCAGTGAATCATAGTTTTTTTTCCTCGCAAAATTTGCCTGATCTCTTGAAATTCTTGGCAGGGTAACGCCGTAAATTTCTTTCTCCAGTAAAAAAGCAAAGCCAGAACAATCTATACCCTGTTTATCTAATCCTCCGAAACGATACTTTACGCCTGTCCAATCGGTAATAAACTTATAAAGCTGTCTACTTTTTAAATTTGCCATGGCATCTGCCGCTTTGGATGCTTTTGTATCACTACGTACGGTATACTTCCGACTTCCGCAAGATGCTAAAACCATCACAAAAAAAAAGATGATAAAGTAAGGATAGCGCTTTTTCGTTTTAAGCATATGATGTGTATTTCGGTCTAAACCTTAAAATAACATTTTTAAATTTACAGTATTTTACAACTAATTATCTTTTATCAGTCGTTGTATTTCATCTAATTTCAGCAAGGCTTCTACTGGTGTTAACGCATTTACATCAAGATTATTAAGCGTATCCCGAATTTTAACTAAAACAGGGTCATCTATGGCGAACATTTGTAATTGATAAGCCTGATTCTGAACTTTTTTAATGCTATCCTTAATACTTTGTCCTTCTGTTCTATCAATTTCTAATTTCTTCAGAATTTCATTTGCACGACCAATTAATTTTGGAGGCATCCCTGCCATTTTTGCTACATGAATTCCGAAACTATGCTCACTTCCTCCAGGAATCAGTTTTCGAAGAAAAATCACTTTATTGGTCATTTCTTTAACTGATACATTGAAATTCTTGATCCGCGGCATGGTATTCGCCAGTTCATTTAATTCGTGATAATGCGTTGCAAAAAGTGTTTTAGGCCTGGCCGTAGGATGTTGATGTAAGAACTCGGCAATTGCCCATGCTATAGAAATGCCATCATACGTACTTGTTCCACGTCCTATTTCATCTAATAAAATTAAACTATCATCTGAAATATTATTCAGGATACTGGCGGTTTCGTTCATCTCTACCATGAACGTACTTTCACCAGAAGAAATATTATCAGATGCCCCTACACGAGTAAAAATTTTGTCTACAATTCCAACTTCAGCATCCTTGGCTGGCACAAACGAACCCATTTGAGCCATGAGCACGATTAATGCAGTTTGTCGCAAAATTGCAGATTTACCTGCCATATTGGGGCCAGTAATCATGATGATCTGTTGCGAATCTGTATCTAAATAAACGTCGTTGGTAATGTATTCTTGTCCTACAGGTAGTTGTTTCTCAATTACCGGATGGCGACCACCTTTAATATCAAGCACCTTTTTAGTAGTTACTTTCGGTTTATTGTAATGATTTTTTTCAGCGAGCTGTGCAAAGCAAAGCAAACAATCCAGTTGTGCAATCAGAAAGGAGTCTAGCTGGATTGGTTTAATGTAACCTGCTGTTTCATACATCAGTTCATTGTATAATCGAATCTCAATGGCCTGAATTTTTTCTTCAGCACCTAAAATCTGATCTTCGTACTCTTTCAGTTCAGGCGTGATATATCGCTCTGCGTTTACCAAGGTTTGTTTCCGAATCCAACCTTCAGGTACTTTATCTTTATGGGTATGGGTAACTTCTAAATAGTACCCAAAAACATTATTAAAAGCAATTTTTAAAGACGGAATTCCGGTGGCTTCCGCCTCACGCTTTTGAATCTGAACCAGGTAATCTTTACCGCCAAAGGCGATCTTTCTCAAACGATCCAACTCCTCATCAATGCCATCAGCAATCACATTTCCTTTAATCAGTACGGCAGGAGGCTCTGGTTGAATTTCTTTTTCAATCCGGTCCCGAATGGCAAAACAAGGATTTAACTGATCGGCAATTTTAATTAAATATGGGTTTTTCGAATCAGCTGCCAGCTTTTTAATAGATTCAATATGATAAAGTGCTCGTTTTAAGGCAACCAACTCCCGCGGACCAACTCGCTGCAGACCTACCTTAGAGATTAATCTTTCTAAATCACCAATTTGTTTAATATGGATTAAAAATTGTTCCTGTAATTCATTATTTACTACAAAATATTCCACCATTCCCAATCGCTCCTGAATAGGCTTTAGCTCTTTCAAAGGCATAATAATCCATTTCTGCAACAAACGAGCGCCCATTGGCGTACAGGTATGGTCTAAAATATCAAATAAGGTAACCGCATTATCATTGGGAGAATTGACCAGTTCGAGGTTCCGAATGGTAAAACGATCCAGCCACATGTAACGATCTTCTTCAATTCTGCTGATTGAGGTGATGTGTTGCAGGTTTTTGTGTTCCGTTTCACCCAAATAGTGTAAAACTACACCTGCAGCAACAATTCCACTTTGTAACCGATCTATCCCAAAGCCTTTTAAAGAAGTTACATCAAAATGTTTCATCAATGTTTCATTTCCATAGTCGGAAGTGAAGGGCCAGTCATCTAAGCCAAAAGTATAGAAACGGTCACCAAAATTTTCTGTAAAAGTTTGTCTTTTAGATTTTTGAAAAATCACTTCAGTCGGTTTAAAACCTTGAAGTAATTTGTCTATATAGTCACTATTTCCCTGAGCGATCAAAAATTCACCTGTAGAAATATCCAGGAAAGAAACACCCATTTGTGTTTTATCGAAGAAAACACAAGCTAAAAAATTATTGGATTTTTGATTTACGATGTTATCTCCATAAGCCACACCAGGCGTAATGAGTTCTGTAACCCCGCGTTTAACAATCGATTTTGTAGCTTTTGGATCTTCCAACTGATCGCAGATGGCCACACGTTGCCCTGCCCTAACCAATTTGGATAAATAATTATCTAAAGAATGGTGCGGAAAACCCGCAAGTTCTAAAGCACCACCATTTGGCCCTGTACCTCTTCTTGTTAAAACAATACCTAAGATTTGTGATGTTTTAATAGCATCCTCTCCAAAAGTTTCGTAAAAATCGCCTACCCTGAAAAGTAGTAATGCACCCGGATACTTCGCTTTAATTGCGTTGTACTGTTGCATTAATGGGGTTTCTTTATTCGTGTCTTTAGCCAAAACTGAAATTAATTTGCAAAAGCTATAAAGATAATAGGATTCTGCTTTTTATGACTGTTTTGTTGAAAAATTGAATGATTATTTACGGTTGAACATGGCCTCGCCTAGTGCTAATTTATAGCGCAAGATGAAAATAACATCTTCTAATAAGAAAAATATAAATTACAAAACAATGTTAGTCTGAAAATCAACGGATTAAAACTTAACCATAGCCATTTAAAACGTTTTCTCGATAAAACTGTTAGCTTAGTATAGTTTTAACTTAATAACATCATTATGACGATTCAACTAAATACAGACAAAAACTTAACGATACACCAGGAATACGAAGACAAAATTAAAGGGATGATTACCGATGGTATCGGCAGATTTGATGATTTAATCAGCAGGATTGAAGTACACTTGTCTGATGAGAACGGCAGCAAAGAAGGATTAGATGATAAGCGTTGTTTACTGGAAGCAAAAATTGTAGGCAAGGAACCTATTGCCGTTACTAATCTCGGAAATAACTATGATTTAGCATTAACTGGCGCGATTTCTAAATTGAAAAGTAAATTGGAAACAATTGCCGGAAAATTGAAGGCGCATTAGAAAAAGAATAATAGATATAGTCTAATTATTAATTTAGATTTGTCATGTTGAGCTTGTCGAAAAATATAAAGGACTTTTCTATCCTTCGACAAGCCCGACATGAAATTTTGGTTTTATAACGATAACTTTTAATTTATCGTTTGCTAAATACTTGTTGGTAACATTAAAGCGAATGGCATTGCTTTATTATAATCAAGTTCTTCGTATTCCAGACCTAAAGCTCTTAAATTTTTATAGTAAGTTTGGTGGTTTTTATAGTACATTTTTTCAGATTGCATAAACCATGACTTCTCCCCTAATTTTTGAGCCAGAAACCATTTTTCAAGTAGTCTTCCTGTCCGTCCATTACCATCATTAAATGGGTGAATTTTAACAAAGACCAAATGAATCATAGCGGCAAAAAAGAAAACTTCTTTGATATTTAGCTCCTGGGATAACAATATGGCTAAATCATCATAAAATTTAACCATTTCTTCCTGAAGTTTGAAAGGAGAAATTGCGAAATATTCTATACGCCCATCAGGTGTCGAAACATACATATTGCTATTTCTTAACTTACCTTGATAGTTTCTGGCAACAATATGCTTGCTTAATAATTGATGAGCGGCAGAAATGTTTTCTTGATTTAAGAAATTCCTTTTTGCATAATCATAAGCCGAGTATAAATCATCAATTTTCTTTGTATAATCAGGTAAAAGCTCAATTCCAAACTTTTTATGTTTGATATAAGAATCAAGTTCAATATCTTCTCCTTCTATTTTGCTCGAATAAACGGAAGAAACAGAAGTATAAAAGCTAAATTCGTTTGTTGAAATTTCTGCATCCTGTAGATTATCAAACCTCGCCTGCAAATCATCGTTAACTTGTGAGCAATAATCATCAAGTAATTTAACAGGTATGATTTTCAGTTCATCAAACATATAATCGCTGGTTGTTTTTGTACTAAATTAAAGATAGTTCTTATTAAAAGCTATTTTTATAGCTCCTCAATATAACCCAAAAACAAATTCATTGCCTTTTTACGGTCTTCGGTCACTTCAAATTGAAGTTTGTTATTCAGATAATCTACCAGATCGAAGTTGGGTGTTTCCGGTAAATCCGCTAATACTTCAGTTCGATGATCCAATCCGTATTTTAGTGCCGCATTAAATTCTGTTTTAAAAGATTGTGGTATTTCCTTATTTGCCACCCACGTTGCGTACATAAATGGCAAGCCGGTAAAATTCTTCCATTCCTCACCCATGTCGTAAGCAAAAGCATAATCATCTTTTTTACCGAAAGTTCTGTCGCCAATTAACACAATCGCATCGGTTTTCTCATGCTGATCTGTGGTGAATGCAACTTCTTGTTTCCAATGAAATTTCAACAGTACTTTTGCTAAATTATTTGAGGTTCTGGAATGTGCATCGAGCTTTAACGTTTTTAATTCCTTGATGGGAACATTGCTAAATATGAATACGGAATTTACTGCACCATCACTTCCAATACAGTAATCGGCCACAATATTAGCATTAGGCACCAATGGAATAGCAGCCACAGGCATTAAACCCAGATCTACCTCACCATTTATTACTTTTGCAGCACAGTCTGAAGGAATATCTAAACTTAAATCTATTTTATTGATGATGTCCGAATGTTCTAATCCGTAAATGAAAGCTTTAGTATTAGTGTAGGCTACTGCCGATATTTTAATTTTATTCAAGGTGTTATATTAAAGTTATTGTGCCTGGCTTTGAGGTTTTGGCAGATTATTCTATCACCAAACCATCCAAATGAACAGCATTATTAAATTCGAGAACGCTAAACTTTCCATTTTCAAAACCTATCTTGTATAAAACGGTATTTTGGTGTGGAAAGCCTGTCATTTCACTTAGTGGCTTCCCAAGCAACAAGCAAAGAAAAACCCTCATCGCTCGTCCGTGCATGCAAAGCAAAACATTTTTTTCTTCAGGCCTGATTGATAAAACCTCCATTGGGTACTTTAAGCGTTCGTATACATCCTGTACACTTTCACCGCCTTCAAAATGCGCGGTATAGTTGCCATCTTCCCAGGTTTGAAGCATTTCGCGGAAAGCATCCCTTGCTTCCTCGCTATTTGGCTGACCTTCCCAAACACCCCAGGCCAACTCATCTAATCCAGATAGTTTTTCCCATGGTAATCCAGAATCAATAAATTTTTGAACAGTTTGCCAGGTTCTTTTTAAATCTGAAGTATAAATCTTATCAAACGAAATACCTTTATACTGCTGATAAAAGGCTTCAGCCTGTGCCCTTCCAGTGTCGTTCAAATCAGAGTTGATTCCCCTGCCCTGCACAATTCCCTGTTTATTTAATTCTGTTTCGCCGTGACGGATGATATAGATGTTTTTCATTTAATGGTTTGAATTAGAGAATTAATGAAGTTAGAGAGGAAGTGAATTTAAACAGAGTGAATGATTGAATTTTCGACTGTACAAATATTCAATCATTCTAAACTTATACATTCAAAATTAATTGACTACTGGCAGCTTATAATATTGAGGCTTCTTATCCTCCTCGAAAACAACGTGTTCGAAATCCGTAACTACGTTATACAATGTATCACGTTCTACAGCAATTCTACCCACCTGTTTAATTAAATTGACCAACTCTTTTGTACTCATAGCGGGCGTTTGTTCTTCTGCGCCAGCCATAGAGTAGATTTTGGTGGTATCATCTAAGGTACCATCAATGTCATCTACACCATAATTCAGCGATAATTGGGCAGTTTCTCTACTGATCATTGCCCAGTAAGCTTTAATGTGATCAAAATTATCCATATAGATTCTCGCAATTGCGTAGTTTCTTAGATCTTCGATTACCGAAACTTCAGGCGTATTGCTCATCTGATTATTCTGGTTCCTGAATTTCAAAGGGATAAAGGTCTGGAAACCACCTGTACGATCTTGTAATTCGCGAAGTTTTTCCATATGATCCACACGATGTTCGAATCTTTCGATATGTCCATAAAGCATCGTCGCATTACTTCTCATTCCAAGTTTGTGCCATTCTTCATGAATCGCTAACCATTGCTCGCCTGTACATTTATCTTTCGCAATCTGCTCGCGAATTTCAGGATCAAAGATCTCTGCACCGCCACCAGGCATGGATTGTAAGCCAGCATCTTTCATTAACTTCATGCCCGTAGCATAATCAATTTTAGCCTTCTTGAAAATATAATGATATTCAACAGGTGTTAATGCTTTTACATGTAAATCGGGACGGTGTGTTTTGATTGCCGTAAATAGAGCTGAATAAAAAGCTACATCGTATTGAGGTAAAACTCCGCCAACGATATGCACTTCGGTTACAGGTTCGTTATCGTATTTTTTTACGATGTCGAGCATTTGCTCCATCGTTAAAGCCCAACCTTCTTCTTTTTGTTTAATGAGGCGGGAATACGAGCAGAACTTGCAATCGTATACACAAAGATTGGTTGGTTCTAAATGAAAATTACGATTAAAATAGGTTTTATCGCCATGTTTTTTCTCCCTGATGTAATTTGCTAAAATACCCAGATAGCCCAATTCTGCATGTTCGTATAGATAAACGCCCTCGTTAAAAGTAATTCGCTCGCCACGAAGTATTTTGGATGCTATGTTTTGTAATTCAGTTGATAAGTTAGTATCAGCTAATATTTTCTCAACTTCTGCAGTTGTTGTCATTCCTGATTTCATTTCGAACAAAAATACAATATTGAGGCGATTTGAAAATCATTTTCTTGTAACAAACGGACATAATGGGTTCAATAGTTTATAATTTCACTAATGTCATTGAATTATTATTCCGTGTACATCTGTGCTTCCGTGGCACAGAATAATCAGCAGCTACTTTCACTTCATAAAATTAAAAATGCTGTTTTGCCACAGAGTTTAAAAAGATATAATTGCCACGGAAACACTGAAATCACGGAAAATTAAAAATTCCGTGTACATCTGTGCTTCCGTGGCAAGGGATAATCGGCAGCTTTTTCAACAACCAGAACTAAAAAAATATTGCTGCAATAAAAAATGTTAACATGATGCTGTTTGCCATAGAGTTTAAAAAGTATAATTGCCGCGTAAACATTGAAATCACGGAAAATTAAAAATTCCGTGTACGTCTGTGTTTCCGTGGCAAAGAAAATAATCGGCATCTACTTCAACTACCAGAACAAAAAAAACGATACGGCTGCCGGAACAAATGTTAAGATGCCGCTGTTTGCCACAGAGTTTAAAATCAAATAATTGCCACGGAAACACTGAAATCACGGAAAATTCCAATTCCGTGTACATCTGTGCTTCCGTGGCAAGAAATAATCGGCATCTACTTCCTTCCTAAAACAAAAAAACAGTACTGCTGCCGGAAAAAATGTTAACATGATGCTGTTTGCCACAGAGTTTAAAAAATATAATAGCCGCGGAAACACTGAAATCACGGAAAATTAAAAATTCCGTGTACGTCTGTGCTTCCGTGGCAAACAAAATAATTAGCAGCTGCTTCCTCTTCCTAAAACAAAAAAAACAATACTGCTCCAAGAAAAATGTCAAAATGCTGCTGTTCTGCTACAGAGTTTGAATAAAATAATTGCCACGGAAACACTGAAATCACGGAAAATTAAAATTCCGTGTACATCTGTGCTTCCGTGGCAAAGAAAATAATCGGCAGCTACTTCCTCTTCTTAAAACAAAAAAAGCACCCCTTTTCAGAAGTGCTTTCATGTGGTATTTTGTAGGTGAATTATTAATTTGTTGCCGGAGAGAACGTTAATACAATGTTCGCTGTTTTTCCACCAAACTCAATTGGAGATTTCATTACCATGTTACCTTTTGATAATTGTGTTAACACGAGGCGATAACCTTCTGTTACATTTTTAGCTTTATCACCTTCAAAGATTTTCTTAAACTGAAAAGTTTCTTCTGCCGGTGTTGCTGACCAGAAAATGGTTTGCATTACCTCACCACAGGTGCTTGAGGCTGGTAAAGTATAAGAACCATTTCCACTATTAGTAAGCTTCCAGGTACTTCCCTGAAAACATTTGTAAGATTTCTCTCCAAATAAACCTTGTACAGCCTGGTCTGGAAGACCTTCTAAAGCGATATTGTTTAGTACCCAGGTGCCAGTTACTGTACCTCTCCCACCGTTTATACCCGTTGAAGCGTTTTTAGTAGTGGAACAACTTTGTAACATTACCAAAGTAGAACATGCTATTGCAATAGCTATAAATAATCTTTTCATTTTAGTTTTTTTTATTTCGCTGAACTGATTACATAAATCTTGCCAAAACAATTATGAAGATTAAATTTGTACTAAATTATTAAATTGCGTGCTGTTAAACTCTTCCAACTAAAAAATCATGAAACCAGAAACCCTTGCTATTCACGCCTCTAATCTTGTAAAAAATACTACAGGTGATGTTACGCCTCCAATAAATTTATCTACAACTTTTTTTCGTGATGAAGATGGTGGCTATCCGGGTGGTCACATGTATAGTCGAGTAAGTAATCCAAACCGGTCTGCTTTAGAAAACACTGTAGCCAAATTAGAGTATGGTGAAGATGCTGCCGCCTTCGCATCGGGAAATAATTGCGGGATGTCTTTGTTCCAGGCGCTAAAACCTGGAAGCCATATTATTGCACCTGATGATATGTATTGGGGAATTAAAAAGCAATTACTAACCATTTTTAATGACTCCCTGGAGTTTGATTTTGTAGATCAGACCGACCTGGAGCTGATTAAAAAATCTATCAGACCAAACACTAAAATGATTTGGATAGAGACCCCATCCAATCCTTTGCTGAAGGTTACAGATATTGAAGAAATAGCAAAAATTGCGAAATCAAATGAAGCGATCTTGGTTTGCGATAGTACCTTCGGTACACCTGTTTTACAAAATCCTATTTTATTGGGTGCAGATATTGTGATGCACAGCAGCACCAAATATTTAGGCGGCCATAGCGATGTGCTTGGGGGAATAGTAGTTACTGCAAAAAAAGATTCCTTTTGGGAGAAAATTAGAAATATTCAGCAAACCGGCGGCGCAGTGCCCTCTCCTTTTGATTGCTATTTATTATGCAGAAGTATTAAAACGTTAGCTTACCGCATGAAAGGCCATTGTGAAAATGGTAAAATAGTGGCTGATTACCTGTCTAAACATCCACATGTGGAGGCTGTTTTTTATCCAGGCTTGGAAACACATCCTCAACACGAGATAGCCAAAAAGCAAATGAAAGATTTTGGTGGAATGATGTCATTTCTGGTTAAAGGAGGTGTGGAGGAAACCAGCAAAGTGGTAAATAAAGTGCAACTTTTTGCACAAGCAACTAGCTTGGGTGGTGTAGAAAGTCTGATCGAACACCGTTATTCTGTGGAAGGTCCTGATAGTAAAACGCCGAAAAATTTATTAAGAATATCAGTGGGTTTGGAACATGCGGATGATATTATTGCGGACTTGGAGCAAGCTTTAGGTTAGCCGTCAATTGAAAGTTTAGTGCCATTATTAGCTTGATCTAGGATCTTTGGATTGCAATTTTTCGTTCTCAAACTTTAATTACAGCGCAGGATCTTTGCGCTTTGACTTAATGTTAAAATCTGGTTGTGGTGTCTTGCTATCGCTTGGTCTTGCCTCGGCTAGCCGCCGAAGGGCTTCTACCTTTTTCTTGATAAAAAGGTAGCCAAAAATCAAGGCTTGGATCTGATGTCGGATAAATTCGTTAAAGCTTTATTTCGGCAGCACAAGCACCCGATGAAGGATCGGGAGCGGACGCGCTGCCTTGGGTTGTGGAGGGTATGAAAGATTGTGATTGAAGCTTTAACGTTTTCTCCTTCCATCATTTCCTAGGCCGGATAGCAGGGTGGTAATAGCGAGTGGGCCTTCTTTTTGAAAAAGGAGGAAGAGATACTATCGCTATGACCACCTAGTAAGGCCAAACCACTGTTTCTTCGTTCTGCTCTTAGACCGGCGTGGTCAATTTTTTGGGATGGCACTGACCTAGCCTACTCACTAACTTTAACAGAAAAATTGCGAGCCGGCAGTTTTGTTTCTTTTGCTGTCAAAAGAAAAAAGGCCCGTCCGGCTAGGACACGATGAGATCTTTTTTAACTTGAAGCCTAAAAGACATTTTTTTGTAGCATTCATCTATCGGCTGGTGTCATCACCTGCTAAAAACTTTTCCCGCTACGCAGTCTTGCCTCGGCTGGCCGCCGAAGGGCTATTTTCTTTTCCTTGATGAAAAGAAACAAAAATCAAGGCTTGGATCTGATGTTGGATTAGCACGTCGAAATTTAAATGGCGGTAGCGCAAGGGCTCGATTTGCCTTGTAATAAAGATTTATTACGGGAGCCGTTCGCGCTACCTTGGGCTGGAGGAATTTAAATGTGAGTGCAAAAATTTCAACGTTTTCTCCTTCCATCATTTCCTATGCCGGATAGCAGGGTGGCAATAGCATGATGAGAATTAGGATGCGGACTTAGATTTATAAGTGGTTGAAGCTTTAACGTTTTCTCCTTCCATCATTTCCTAGGCCGGATAGCAGGGTGGCAATAGCACGACGAGAATTAGGATGCAGACTTATATTTATAACAACAAGAAATACGATCGCTATGGCCACCCCACAAGGCCAAACCACCGTTTCTTCGTTCTGCTCTTAGACCGGCATGGTCAATTTTTTGGGATGGCACTGACCTAGCCCTATCTACTAACTTGGATAAAAAAATTGCGAGCCGGCAGTTTTGTTTCTTTTGCTGTCAAAATAAAAAAGGCCCGTCCGGCCAGGACACGATAAGATCTTTTTAACCCGAAGCATAAAAGACATTTTTTTGTAACATTCCTCTATCGGCTGGTGCCAGCACCTACCGAAACTTTTCCCGCTACGCAGTCTTGCCACGGCTAGCCGCCGAAGGGCTTTCTTCTTTTTCTTGACAAAAAGAAGCAAAACTCAAGGCTTGGATCTGATGTCGGATTAGCGCGTCGAAATTTAAATGGCGGTAGCGCAAGG
>NZ_JAXCWE010000015.1:0-79970 GCF_034045265.1 Pedobacter sp. CFBP9032
GAATTAGAGAATGAAACAATCGCCTTTAACATTCACTCACTCAAAATTCTCTCACTTTATCATTTTATTTAATTAGAGAAGGATTGAATTAGAGAATGTGGCTATCGCCTCTAACATTCACTCATTCAAAATTCTCTCACTTTATCATTTTATTTAATTAGAGAAGGATTGAATTAGAGAATGAAACAATCGCCTTTAACATTCACTCACTCAAAATTCTCTCACTTTATCATTTTATTTAATTAGAGAAGGATTGAATTAAAGAATGTGGCTATCGCCTCTAACATTCACTCACTCAAAATTCTCCTCACTTTATCATTTTATTTAATTAGAGAAGGATTGAATTAGAGAATGAAACAATCGCCTTTAACATTCACTCACTCAAAATTCTCTCACTTTATCATTTTATTTAATTAGAGAAGGAGTGAATTAAAGAGTGTGGCTATCGTCTTTAGCATTCATTCACTCAAAATTCTCTCACTTTATCATTTTATTTAATTAGAGAAGGATTGAATTAAAGAATGTGGCTATCGCCTCTAACATTCACTCATTCAAAATTCTCTCACTTTATCATTTTATTTAATTCAATTCTATTTGTACACCCAAACCTTTTCCAACTTTGGTACCAGCGGCTATGGATTGCGCGATCACCTTACCCGATCCATACACCTTTGTTTTTAATCCTGCATTTCCTAAAAGGTAAAGCGCATCTTTCAGGCCCATTCCGGCCACATTTGGCATTACTCCTCTTCGCTCCGTATTTTCCTGGAAAACGGCACCCGCACTGGTATCTATAATGTTATAGTATTCAGATTTGGAAGCGAAAAGTGGCTTGTAACCAAATGCTTTATATACTTTTTGAGTAGCCTTGCTCTGACCAGCTTTTGTGGGCGGATTGCCTGTATTGCCTACCAATCTGGTTGGCATATCATTATACATTTGCATATCGCTCGCATAAATCCGATCGGCAACCTCTCTGAAAACCGGCCCTGAAACCAAAGCACCATAATAACCTCCCTTTGGATCGTTGATTACCACGATCATAGAATATTTAGGCTTATCAGCAGGAAAATAGCCCACAAAAGATGCCTGATACTGTTTCTTGGCTTTATATCCTTTATTCGCATCAGCTACCTGGGCTGTCCCTGTTTTACCGGCTATTTTATAAAGAGGATTATGAACATACTGCCTTCCGCTACCTTCTGTAACCACACCTTCCAGCATGCTTTTAATTTTACTCAGCGTTACATCAGAACAGATTTTATCATTAATTACCCTGGCTTTAAATTGCTCAACCGGATTACCTAATCTTCTGATTTCCTTAACAAATATGGGCGCCACGTATTTTCCATCGTTCGCAACCGCATTATAAAACGACAACATTTTAAGTGGTGTTAACTGCATCTCATAACCGTAAGCCATCTGTGGTAAAGTCATTTTTCCCCAACTTTTGTTAGATGGATTTTTGATCACGGGTTTCGCTTCTCCAGGAATTTGCAATTGGAGCTTCTCATTTAGATGCCAATCGTATAAATGATCTGTAAATTTTTTAGGATTGTCTCCGTACTTGCTATTAATTAAATAAGCAATTGCCGCATTGGATGACTGCTCAAAAGCTTTTTTAACCGTAACTACCCCGATACTTCCGTGCGAATCCTTAATCATGTGACCAGGAATTTTGTAATTCCCTGTCCCTACCATCATACTCGTATCTACTAATTTATCTTCTAGCAAAGCCATATAAGAGGCCAGCTTGAAGGTAGATCCAGGATCCTGATTACCGGCAATAGCATAGTTGAATTTTTCTTTGTAAATGCCTTCCTCTACTTTTGAAAAATTGGCTACTGCTCTAATCTCGCCAGTGGCTACCTCCATCACGATAACCGCTCCATGATCGGCATCATACTTGATTAATTGTTTCTCTAGCGCACTTTGTGCTAAATCCTGCATGTTCACATCGATGGTTGAAATAATATCGGCACCATCTTTCGGGGCAATTTCGGCTTCCTCATTCACCGGAATATAAACACCCCCGGCAATACGCTGCATTAACCGCTTGCCTGTTTCGCCGTTAATATATTCATTATAAGCACCTTCCAAGCCTACACCATTTGCTACATTTTCATTTTTATAACCAATGGTACGCGCAGCAAGGGCTTGAAACGGAAGAATTCGCTTGTTCTGTTGAACAGCGATTAAACCACCACTAAATTTACCAATGTTATAAAGCGGGAAAGTCCGGATGGTTTTCAGATCTGCATAACCTACCTTCCGGTGAATTAACAGATACCGGGCACTATCCTGCCGGCCCTTACGCAACATCCTGGCGTATTCTTTAGCGGTTTTATCATTAAAAATCTGTGATAATTTAATTCCCAGAGAATCTACCTTTAAATTGAATACTTTATCTTCTGCAATACCTCCCGCAAACATATCCATCCGCAACTCATACTCAGGAACTGAGGTAGCAAGTAAACTCCCGTCGTTAGAATAAATATTCCCACGGGTAGCTTCTACACTCACGTAACGTGTTGACAGGCTATCTGCCATTGCTTTCCATTTTTTTCCTTGCACAAACTGTACCTGACCGAGGCGCAAAAACACCGCGAAAGCAAAAAGCACAATTAAGCCAAATGCCAGATATACACGAAGCAAGATGTTTGCCCTAATATTCATCGCTTTTAACAATTATTTTTTTTGGTGGTTCAATGAGTTCTTTTATTCCAAGGGTATCTACCTTTTTGGCTACTTCTGTCAATTTACTTTTGAACATCAGGTCGGCTTTTAAAGATTTATACTCCCATCTTAATTCTTTTACTTCTTTATTTAATTTATCAATCCGGCGAACATTGTTTACCGCAAAGTGGCTATTGGCAATATATATCATCCCCAAAAAGGCCAAAAAACACAAATAAGGCAAAGCATCTGTTGCCGCCTCTTTCGATACTAATCCATCATTAAAAAGCTTACTGATAAATGAATTACTATCCATTTTCTCTTCAGCAGTTTTTGGCTTTTTCGGTGCAGCCTTTAACTCTGGTTCAGGACCAATCTCCTCCTCTTCTATATCTTCCCTGAACTTGTTCATATCTTCTCCGCAATTCTTAATTTCGCACTACGGGCACGATTATTTTGAGCAATTTCATTTTCATCAGCCACAATGGCTTTTCTGGTAATTACATTAAAAGGCTTTTGTTGATTGCCAAAAAAGTCTTTTTCTACCTCACCCTGAAATTTCCCCTTAGCCAGGAAATTTTTAACCGGCCTGTCTTCCAATGAGTGATAAGACATTACCACCAAACGGCCTCCAGGTTTTAGCACATCAGCTGCCTGCTGTAAAAAATCTTCCAATACTTGTATTTCAGCATTTACCTCAATACGCAAAGCTTGAAAAACCTGAGCCAGGTATTTATTCTCTTTACCTTTCGGGATGTAAGATGCGATAGCAATTTTCAAACTATCGATATCTGTAAAAGGTGTTTCCAAACGCGAAGTAGCAATTGCACGGGCAAGTGATTTCGCGTTTTTTACCTCACCATATATACCAAAAAGCTTATGTAATTTATCTTCCGAATAGGTATTCAGCACTTCTGCAGCGGTTAAATTGCGGTGCTGATCCATCCGCATATCTAAATCTGCATTATGACGGATAGAAAAGCCACGTTGCGGAACATCAAACTGATGAGAAGAAACGCCTAAATCGGCCAGAATCCCATCAACTTCTCTAACACCGTTTAAACGAAGGTTATTTTTCAAAAACCCGAAATTCTGGTCGATGAAAACCAGCCTGTTGTCATCCAGAATATTTTGTTGCGCATCAGGATCCTGATCAAAAGCGATCAACTTACCTTTAGCACTTAAGTGTTTTAAAATTTCTCTCGAATGCCCGCCACCACCGAAGGTTACATCAACATAAACCCCATCAGGATTAATATTGAGTCCATCAATACATGGCTGCAACATTACCGGAACATGGTAACTATTCTCCATCAACGCCTCCTTTCTTATTACCCATTACCTTTTGGGCGAGATCTGCAAAGTTTGCAGGCACATCATCAAAAATATCCTCGTAAGATTTTTTATCCCAAACCTCAATCCGGTCTAACTGACAAGCCAAAACTAAATCGCTTCCGATCCCAGCATACTCAACCAAAGATTTGGGAAGCAATACACGACCAGCAGCATCAAGCGAAAGCTCAGTTGCGCCACGGGTGAAAGCCCTTACAAATGCACGGTTTTCCTGATCATAGATATTCAGCTTGGCCAGATCGGCTACCACTGCATCCCAAACATTTTTAGGATAAATAACCAGGTTTTTCTCAAAACCACGGTTAATAATGAGCCCCTCATTTTCAGCATTAGGCAATTGTTTCTTAAGCGCAGCAGGTACCATAAGGCGTCCCTTTGCGTCAAGTTTACAATCGAATTCTCCTAAAAGTTGGGTCATAGTGGTATCTACACTTTTTATCTAGTGTAAAAGTAAATAGTTCTACCACTTTTTACCACTTTTTACCACAAAAAAGTTTTCAACATCTTTTTTGTTACAATAATGTGGCTTGAAGCCATCTTTCGGCGTTTAACCAAATAACAAATAAATTCAATTACATTTAAAAATCAGTTACTTATGGATGATAAAATAGAAAAGTGGGAGACTAGCCCAAAATCCATAAGCATTCGTAAATCTAAGCCAATTTTCAGGTAATTGCATTACAAAAGCCACAAACTGGCTCCACAATCCTGATCAATAGTGAGTTAATTGCACAAATTTTTTAAAATGGAATTTAAATTGGAGGTCATTACTAAATTATAGCTATACTCCACCTCCAGTGTCAAAATTATTATATTTAGAAATGAAATTCGACACCCATTCTGTTTATCATATTTATAATAGAGGAAATAATAGCCAAAAAATATTCTTCACAGAAGCAAATTATTTGTTTTTTCTAGACAAGATCAGGAAAGAATTAATTCCACATGGTGATATACTGTGTTATTGCTTAATGCCCAACCATTTTCATTTAATGATCCTAACTCCTAAAGATTTCAAATCTAATGATTTAAATAATGCCATTGGAATTTTGCTCAGGTCTTATACACGGGCAATTAATCTTCAGGAAGGTAGAAGTGGTTCCTTGTTTCAGCAAAAAACAAAAGCAAAAGAGCTGATCGATAAAAACAATAATAATGCTGTAAATTACTTGGCAACTTGCGCTCATTACATTCATTTAAATCCAGTCAAGGCTGGCCTGGCACAGCACTTAAACCAATGGCGATTTTCATCTTACCTGGATTTAGCCGGCCTGAGAAATGGGACTTTATGTAATAAGGAATTATTTTTTATGCTAAGCGAAATAAGAAAAGATGAGTTTATCAAAGAGAGTGAAGCGATGTTAGATTTTAAACGAAATGTTTCTTAAATAGTCATCGGATGAATATAAACTATTATTCATCCGATGACTAAAGAGACCTAATCGCTTTATTTACAACAGAGGAAATAATACTTAAATCCAGTCAGGGCTGGCTTTCTTAAATAGTCATCGGATGAATATAAACTATAGCCTATTATTCATCCGATGACTAAATCGCTAGAGCGTGAAGCGATGTTAGATTTTAAACGAAATGCTTCTTAAATAGTCATCGGATGAATATAAACTATTGCCTATTATTCATCCGATGACTAAAAGGTAGTCAACAGTAAATAGCCGACGGATAACCATGGGCTGTCGTCTGTTATTCATTCTACGGTCAAACCAAAAAAGAGTAACAAACTTTTTACCCGATGCCAAAAGCTTTTTATCATACTCTTATTCAGAATCTTATTGATTTGACTACTTTAGTTAAAATACCTATGAACCTTATGAGAAAAATCTATCTAACAACTTCAATCATGCTGGCGCTCGGACTCTTTGCCTGCAAAAAAGATGAAAAGCAATCTATTCAGCAAACACTTAATTTTGGCGCACAAACCGTAATCAATGTACAGAACAAGATAGGTTTAGACACCTCTGCTGTCATTACAATTGGCACTTACGATCAAATTTCATTAAAAAACTTATCTGATAACGCATCAGATTTTAGGTGGGATCTGGGTGATGGAACGACGTCAAAGGAAGAATCGCCTTTATTATCCTATCCAAAATCTGGGGAATATAATGTAACACTCACTGCAACTGCTGCAAATGGGCAACTGATTCAGCGGTCGAAGAAATTTATGGTGCTAGACCGGGTGCTGAAACAAGTTAAAATAACACGGCTTAATTTTAATTCTAATTTTGATAAGTCTCCAAACTGGCCTGATCAGAAAATAGCTAATGTGGAGGCTGTTATTAAAAAAATTGATGCTGATAAGTTCCCGGCTTTCGCTAATAATGATTATTTAGGAGAAATCATTTATCAATCTGCTCCGAAGGCATTAAAAAGTAACCTATCCGAAACCGTTGAGATCCCTGTTGTAGAAAAAATTGTAGTTGATCTCAATATGCTAAGAAATGGAAAGTACGGCATAAACTTATATGCTTCAGATAGTCAGAATAAGTATATTCTTACCTCAAGTTGGGGCTCTGGTGTTGGCTTTTCTTATGATGGCAACATTATCAGCAGAAATTTTGTCGTAAAAAGTGGATTTATCGGCAACAGTATCGAACTGGTTTGCGTATTTGAATAAAAAGCAAAAAAATAGTCATCGGATGAATATAAACTATAGCCTATTATTCATCCGATGACTAAAAATGAAATCAAGAAGCCATCGGATGAACATCAGCATGTTGCCTATTATTCATCCGTTGGCGAACTATTACCCATTAATCGCTTTAACGCCAGGCAATTCTTTACCTTCCATATATTCTAATAAAGCGCCACCACCTGTAGATACGTAGCTCACTTTATCTTCCATACCAAATTTCGCAATTGCAGCAGCAGAATCTCCACCACCAATTAGGGAGAAGGCACCGTTTTCAGTAGTTGCAGCCACAACAGCCTCAGCAACTGCCTTTGTTCCAACCTGGAAATTTTCCATCTCGAAAACACCCATCGGACCATTCCACAATAAAGTTTTTGAGTTTTTAATTACCTCTTGGAATAAATCAACGGATTTCGGACCGATATCCAATCCCATCCAATCTGCTGGGATCTGTCCTGAATCTACATCTTTTTTATCAGCATCATTTGCAAATTTATCTGCAATCACTGTATCAACAGGTAAAATTAGATTTACACCTTTTGCTTTTGCTTTTTCAATTAATTCTAATGAAAGGGCTTGTTTATCTGCTTCTAAAAGCGAAGTACCGATTTCACCACCTTGTGCTTTCGCAAAAGTATAAGCCATACCACCGCCAATAATCAGGTTATCAACCTTGTCTAATAACTTTTCAATCAGTAAGATTTTATCAGAAACTTTTGCTCCTCCCATAATCGCAGTGAAAGGACGCTCAGCATGATTCAGGATTTTCTCTGCATTCTCTACTTCTGAAGCCATTAAATAACCGAAGTATTTTGCATCTGGAAAAAACTGAGCAATAATTGAGGTAGAAGCGTGTGCACGGTGCGCCGTACCAAAGGCATCATTCACATAAACATCGCCTAATTTTGCTAATTTCTCAGCGAAAGCCACGTCACCTTTTTCTTCTTCTTTATAAAAACGAAGGTTTTCTAACAATAGAACTTCGCCTGGGAAAAGATTTTTTGCCTGTTTAACAGCATCTTCACCAATACAATCATCCGCAAATTTTACTTCAAGATCGAGCATTCTCGATAAATCACCTAAAATATGTTTTAAAGAATATTTATCAGTCGGACCATCTTTTGGTCTACCTAAGTGAGACATTAAGACTACAGAACCACCATCGTTTAAAATTTTAGTAATGGTAGGAAGCGCAGCACGCATTCTTTTATCATCGGTAATTTTAAATTCATCATCCAAAGGCACATTAAAATCTACCCGGATAAGTGCTTTTTTATCTTTAAAATTTAACTGATCAATTGTTTTCATGTTTATATATTATTTTAGTTTTAGTCGCATTTCGTAATGGAAACCAATGCCAGGAATATCAAACTCCGGTGATTCACTGATAAATCCAATTTTTTTGTAAAAGGGGGCGGCCGTAGATCGAGCATTGCACCAAAGGTAATCGGTGTTATATTCTTTCAGGTAATCAATTGCGAAGTTAATTAATGCTGCGCCATAACCCCTACCGCCGAAATCGGGATGCGTGGCCATGCCACGAAGCTGATAACCTTCACCATCTTCAGGGAAAAAATCGTTTCGCATAAAAGTAGCGACAGATCTGATTCTGTTATCTGCTAAATAGCCCAGATGGAAAGTATCGTAAGAGTTATCTCCCTCGAAAATACACGCTTCAAAAGGTTTACCATTCCTAAGCATCAGGCTTCTGAGCGGAAGAACTTCTTCTGGAAGAATGAATTTAACCATATATTACTTTTTAAAAAGTTTTATACCTACTAACAAGAGAGAGATAAGGATGTTTTGCGAGCGCTTTGGCAAAGTTAACAAAGCATTTGAAACCTAATTAAAATTGAGATAAGAATTTTGCCGGATTAATGGCAATAAGTAATCTATCACATTAAATAAAAAAGCCAGGATTTATAAAAATGCACCTTATTATGTGCATTTATTAATAAAATGCACATAATAAGATGCATAATTGATATTGGGGTTTTGCTATGCACCGTATTTTGTGCATCTTTGTAATCAAAAAATAATAGGTGATGAAGATTAAGAGGCCAATACTGTTTCCGAAGCATAAAAAAATATTAGAAGCATTTGGAGAGAATATTAAATTAGCCAGGAAGCGGCGAGCTTTAACTATTCTTCAAGTAGCTGAACGGGCAGGATTAAGCCGAAATACAATTACCGGTATCGAAAAAGGTAGCCCCAATATCTCTATAGGGGCTTATTTTAATGTGCTTCGGACGTTGAACTTACAAGACGATTTCATTAAAATTGCAGCAGATGATGAATTTGGCCGAAAGCTCCAGGATTTAGATCTATTAACTAAATAAAATGACTGGCAAGACGGAGATTTACATCTATGCAGACTGGAAAGGAATTGATGGGCCAATAGAGATTGGGAAATTAGCTGCTTCGCAGGGAAAAGGAAAAAAAACATTCAGCTTTGAATACAATAAAGCCTGGATTAAACATCCCAATTTCTTTTTACTGGATCCGGATTTGGAGCGCTTTAGTGGCCCTCAATACCCAAGAGGAAAAGAAAACTTTGGCATATTTATGGACTCCATGCCTGACACATGGGGTAGAACACTATTAAAAAGGCATGCTACAGACCATGCAAAAAGACAAGGAACGCTTGTACCAACGCTCTATGATATCGACTATTTGCTTGGTGTGAATGATGAGAGCAGAATGGGGGCTTTACGGTTTAAATTAGATAGGAATGGCCCATTTCTAAACAATGATCAAAATCACCCCACCCCACCATGGGCACACCTTATTGATTTGCAAAATAGTGCAGACAAGTTTGAGAAAAACGAAGATAGCGATGACGTTCGGGAGGATATAAAAATGCTAATGGCGCCAGGATCTTCCTTAGGCGGCGCCAGGCCAAAAGCAAATATAATAGATGAAAAAATGCAGCTATGGATTGCAAAATTTCCCTCAAAAAATGATACAATAGATAAGGCTGCATGGGAGTACCTGGCTTATAAATTAGCATTAAAGGCTGGAGTAGAAATGTCTGATTGTATTTTGAAACATATTTCAGGAGAATACAGCACTTTTTTAACTAAACGTTTCGATAGAGATAAAAACCATCGGATACATTTTTCTTCTGCGATGACCATGACAGGAAATGTTGATGGAAATGTGGAGGAGGAAACCGGATATCTGGATATTGCCGAATTTATTCAATCGAATGGTGCCGCTGTAGATAACGACCTGCATCAGTTATGGCGGCGGATTATTTTCAATATTGCGATTTCTAACACAGATGATCACCTTAGAAACCATGGATTTCTACTCACCGATAAAGGCTGGCGACTTTCACCAGCATACGATTTAAATCCATCTATTGATAAAGATGCATTGGCAATTACCATTGATAGCAATACCGGAGAGCTGAATTTTGAGATCGCTTTCAGCGTTGGCGAATATTTCAGACTGAATAAAAAAGAAATGGAAGAAATACTTTCTCAGGTAAAAGATGCTGTTCAATCATGGAGAGCAGTAGCAAATTCCATTAAAATTAAACGAAGTGAAATAGAACTGATGGCTAAAGCATTTAAGTTTGGCTAAAGTCTGATTACGCTAAAGGTGGTAAT
Source organism: Pedobacter sp. CFBP9032 (assembly GCF_034045265.1). Lineage (NCBI taxonomy): Bacteria > Pseudomonadati > Bacteroidota > Sphingobacteriia > Sphingobacteriales > Sphingobacteriaceae > Pedobacter > Pedobacter sp. CFBP9032. Next base: position 10,294 of record NZ_JAXCWE010000015.1, read on the forward strand.
TAAGAATGGAGAACTAACCTAAACCTTTGCGCAGAAGGGAAGCCATTCTATATTCTCAAAAAAAAGGCAACCATAGAATCACACTTATTCCGATTCTATGGCTGCTTATAAAATTATTTGCTTTTGAGCTCGTTTACCGGAGCAGTTAAGGCAAAGGCTTTATGCACTTTTTCTACTTCCAGTTCTTTGGCTAAAGAAAATTCTGCAGATTGTTTGATCGCTAATGATGAAGCGCCAATGGCTACTTTGTAGTTTCCTGCTTCCGCAACCCAGGCACTTTTACTTTCTATAAATGAGGCCAAATCTTTAGGAGATAAGGTGAGTTGCACCGTTTCTGACTGACCAGGTTTTAACAATTTTGTTTTTGCAAACGCCTTTAGTTCTGCAACAGGTTTATCAATATTCTGGTGAGGGGCAGAAAGATACAGCTGAACAATTTCTTTCCCGGCTACTTTTCCTGTATTTTTTACGGTTACCGATGCGGTTAACTTCCCGTTAAAGGTTTTTCCACTCAGTTTTAGATCTGAATATTCGAAGTGGGTATAAGATAATCCGTAGCCAAATTCGAAAGATGGTTTCACTTTGAAGGTATTAAAATAACGGTAACCTACATAAATTCCTTCTTCATAGGTTACATTTTCAGGGTTTGCAGCTGGCGTACCTAACCAGTTTTTCGCTGAAGGCGTATCTTCATATTTTACGGGAAAAGTCATGGTTAATTTTCCTGAAGGCGTAACTTTTCCACTAAAAATATCTGCTACAGAGTTACCACCTTCCTGGCCTGGCTGCCAGGAGAGTAAAATCGCATCCACTTTATCTTTCCAACTTGCCGTTTCAATCACGCCGCCAATATTCAAAATCACCACAACTTTTTTACCCTTTGCATGGAAGGCTTCCGTTACGTTATTAATCAAGCTTACTTCATCCGCAGCTAAATTAAAATCGTTGTCTACGGTTCTGTCGCCTCCTTCACCAGAATTTCTTCCGATGGTAATTACCGCCAATTCCGTTGATGCTGCCTTTTTCGCAATCAATTCTTTACTTAAATCAAGTTCAGGCAATCTTTCTGGCAAGGCCAGAATGCCTCGTTTCTTACGACTTTCCAGCTCTGCAGCCTTTTCTTTTGCGGCAAACGGTGTGTATAAAGTTTTAAGTTCTGTATCCAATTTATATCCGCCTTTTTCCAGTCCTTCAATTAAGGAAACCGTATAAGCTTCATTCACATCTCCGCTTCCTGTTCCACCAGCAATAAAATCATAAGAGGTTACGCCGAAAGCTGAAATTTGCTTTTCTTTGGCTTGATAAGGCAACAAATTATCATTATTCTTTAACAAGATCATGCCTTCTGCGGCTGCATTTCGCGTAACCTCGGCATTCCCCTTTAAGTTTGGCTTATCGGTATACTTGTATTTTGCCATGGTTGGCGATTTAAATACCAGTTCTAAAATCCTTTTGATGTTGGTATCTACCACCGCTTTGGAAAGCTTGCCATTTTTCATGTTTTCCAAAATTGCTTTTTTCTGCGCAGGAAGACCAGGCATAAGCAAGTCATTACCAGCTTCCAACTGAGCCACCACATTACTCGTACCGCCTTGTAAAGAGCTAAAGCCTGCATAACCACCAAACCAATCGGTCATTACAATCCCTTTAAAACCCCACTCCTCCCGAAGGATATCGGTAAGCAAGTCTTTTCTTGCTGAAGTATAAGTTCCGTTAATCAGATTGTAAGACGACATAACCGTCCATGGGTTAGATTCTTTCACCGTAATCTCAAAGCCTTTCAGGTAGAGCTCACGCATGGTTCTTTCGGTAATGTGTTCATTAATCGAAAGTCGATTGGTTTCCTGGTTATTGGCGGCGAAGTGTTTTACTGACGTACCCACACCATTAGATTGAATGCCATTTACCATAGCTGCAGCAATTTTTCCAGAAACCAAAGGGTCTTCAGAATAGTATTCAAAGTTACGGCCGTTTAATGGATTTCTATGAATATTCAATGCTGGTGCTAAAAGTACATCCACACCATATTCTTTAACCTCATTCCCCATGGCTTTACCCACACTTTGAATCAGTTCCGGATTCCAGGTAGAGGCCAATGCCGTTCCAACAGGAAATGCAGTGCAGTAATATGTATTTTTGTTGTTCTCACGAATGGGTTTGATGCGCAATCCTGCGGGACCATCAGCGACAATGATCTCTGGAATACCTAAACGTTTAATAGCGTAGGTACCTCCCGCAGCACCCGGAACGCGACCTTCAATAGCACCAACCACTGGTGTTAGACCGTCAAAACCAGGCATGCCTGTTCCGATTAACATCGAAGCCTTTTCTTCATCGGTCATTTTACTGATCAGGTCATCAATCCGCTCTTCTATTTTCAATCTGTAATCTTCGTATTTATCCAATTTTCCATTTCCATTTAAATCATCGAAAGTAAAACCATTGATCGTGATTTTAGTTGGTTTTTTAATTCTATTTATGGTTGGGTTTTTCCAGGAAATATTGGAACATACCAATGCAGCCATTAGCGAAAGCTTTAAGGCTTGATTTACATTGTACTTTTTCATATCGTTATTTATTTAGTTATCTTAATTCATTAATTTGTGGTTTTGCAACCAATCTTCAAACCGATCAGCCCAGCTATCTACCGGCAGGTTTTGTTTACCCATACCAAAACCATGACCGCCTTTTTCGTACATATGCAACTCGACAGGATATCCGCCTTCGAGCCATTTATTATATACCTGAATACTTCGTGGCGCCAACTTTAGCTGATCATCACTTGCAGCACAGATGAACAGGGGCGTAACTTGTTTCGGCAATGGCTTTTGCAAAAGTGCTGCTGAGACTCCTCCGTAAATAGCGGCTACGAAACCTGGCGTAAAAGCGCTACCATTATTCAATACCGTTTGCATGGCGACTGTACTACCAGCAGAAAACCCAATGATGCCAATCTGATTGGTTTTTACCCCATATTTAGCAGCATTTTCATAAACGAACTGAAGGGCTTTTCTACCATCCTGAGCTGCCATTTCGATTATTGGCACCGTACTTTTTTCAAATGCCGCACGGTCTTTTAACTTCTCCATCATTTCTGTTGCAGGATCATTGGAAATGGTTTCCAGCAAGCGGTATTTAAGCACAAAGGCAGTTATTCCTTTTTTACTTAACCGCTGGGCTAAATCAATACCTTCTCTATTGATGGATAAACTCTGGAAGCCACCACCCGGCGCAATCACAATGGCTGTACCCGTGTTTTCTACTCCTTCAGGAACTTTATAAACCAAAACGGATGGGTCGGTTACGTTGTACACCACTTCTGTTTTAAACAGTTCAGCATAAACCTGCGCTTCCTTTTGCTTCCAGTTTTCAGATCCTGGCGCTTTGCCTTTATATAATTTAATGATTTCCTGCGCTTGCAATGAAAAAGAGCAGCTGAGCGCAGTTAACATGAGTAAGGGAATTTTATATTTCATGGGATTTTATTTTATTATTTATTGACGTTTTCGTAGATCCATTTAAAATGAATTATGCTCAGGGAATACCCTATAGCTGGAATAGACTTACACCGTTATTTATGATATCTTTCGGTTCTCACATCTTTAATTACACCTTTCCAGTTTAAGCCATAAGCAAAATCGTAACGATTACCTTCGGTATCTTTATGCGGAATCAAATCAAAAGGAACATCTTCTTTTTGCTCTTCTACCGTTTTCATATTTGCAGGCATTTGCACAGGCAATAAACCAGAGGGTTCAGTTTTACCGGAAATAATATCCAATACAGCTTGTGTAGAAACACCGAAATTGAGCACTATGCCATTCACTTCTTTCTCAAACTCACTAAAAATCATCGGTTTAGATGCGGTAATGGAAACAATAACGGGCTTACCTTTCATCATTTCTTTGGTATCCAAAATGGTTCTTAAATCCATCACGTTTGATGCCGTAACCGTTTTGCCTTTATAAGCCCTGTCTTTTATGGAGGGGTCTATTACCGGATCGCCTGCAGCAATACTTTTCGATCGGGCATATTCAGCGGTGTAAGTACCATACTGTAAAGAAATTGGAACATAGCCATTGCTTCCGCCATTGCGATCGTTAATATCGTACCCACCTTCTGCACTTTGCGGACTTGAAACAAACACAATCGCAAAATCTGCTTGCTCTGGCACATCAGTTACGTTGTAATATTTTTTAACCAAATCCATATTCACCGGATAATCCAGCTTTGCCGCAGTATAAATCCCCCACCAGTCTTTAGTAGGTGCAGTATAAATTTTAGGGATATAAACAGTTTGTCTCTCTTTCTGTGGGAGAACATTTCCTTTGTTTTTAAGCAATACAATAGATTTCAGCTGTGCATCGTAACCAGCTTTCATAAATTCGGCATTGCCAACAATGGCTTTCGTTTCATCAACATTTAAATAAGGGTTTTCGAACAAACCAACACGGAAAATATTCTTTAGTAAACGAACTGCAGATCTTTCAAAACGAGCCCTCATAAATTTCTCGCCATATTCTTTTACGCCCATTTGGTAGGCTTCGAGTACTGGTTTTTTATCATTATTTCCGCCAAACTGGTCTACACCTGCCATTAAAACCTTGTAGTGTCTTTCTGCAATGCTTAAAGCCTCTGCTCCCCATGGCTTACCTGCAAATAGATTGGGTGTTTTTCCTTCATCGCCAGTCACCAGCCAGTCAGTACACACCACGCCATCATAACCATATTTATCCCGCAATAAATCAGTAATAATATATTTACTAAACCCATTGGCTACGTTTTCTTTATATTTTTTATCCTGGTTAAAAGTGATGGTATAATAAGGCATTACAGCCGATGCTTTACTGGTTTTTCCATTCAGTTTAAAAGCGCCGTTTACAAAAGGGTCTATGTGTTGCTGAAGATTGTTGCCTGGGTAAACCGTAAATTTTCCATAGGCCCAATGCCCATCCCGCCCACCTTCTTCTGCACCGCCACTTGGCCAATGTTTAACCATGGCATTTACACTTTTATAGCCCCAGCCATCTTTAATTTCCGCATTGCCATAAGAAGTTTGAAAACCATCAATATAAGCACGTCCCATGTCGGTTGTTAAAAGCGGACTTTCACCAAAAGTCATTGAGATGCGGTACCATCGCGGTTCGGTTCCTAAATCTATTTGTGGAGAGAGTGCGGTAGCAATTCCTAAAGCCCGGTATTCCTGAGCTGCAATCTGTCCAAACTGTTCTACAATTTTAGGATCAAAGGTAGCAGCCATACCCAAGCCATCAGGCCACATGGAAATTTTTCCTCCGGCACCTGCGTTAAATTCGCTCGTGGCTAAAGCCGTGTGCCGTGGATCTGAACTATTATTAGCTGGGATGCCTAAACCAATACCTTCCACAAAAGCCTGTGCGTTATTATTCCAGATGGCTGCAATTTCTGGCGATTGAACACTTGTAAGCAGCACATGACGCAGGTTATCATCCTTTAAGAAAAGTTTTTGCTGATCATTTAAATCTGATGCTTTCGCTTTACTATCTGGAAACACTTTACCATTGTAGGTACCCATATTGTAACCTGCCACACCAGCTGGTAAGGCCTGATGCCTGCTATATAGCATTAAGCCAGCAATCTGCTCAACCGTCATTTTCGAGGCCAGATCTTTTGCCCGCTCCTCTACAGATAAACGCCAATCTTCATATCGATCAAGCTTGCCGTTACGGTTAAGATCTTTAAACTTTAAACCGCCCGCGGATAAAATTTTCACTCCCGAATTTGCCGAATATCCAAGGGTGGCTCCATTGTTGTTTTTAACAATGAAAAATTGTTGGGCACTTAAGGATAAACTCCCCATCAGTGCGATGATAAAAGTTACGGTATTTTTTTTCATTTGGTTAGAATCTGAAATTTAGTGACGCCTCAACGGTAAACGGACGGATATATGAACCAACCAGCAGCTGGTTATAATAAGCAGATGCATCTGTAATTAACTCTGCACCATTAATGGTACCTTTTGCACCAGTCTGGTTTAAGAAGTTAACAGCAGTTACACCGAAATCGAAATGTTTATTCACCTTATAGTTTACGCCACCAAAAGTTTCCCATCGGGCGGCGAAGTAAAGTGCATTGGTTAAATTAGCAAATTGCTTGCTGAAATACCGAAAGCTGGCCCAAATTTTAAAATCTTTATAGGTGTAACTCGGATCAATTTCCATGAGCATTTTAGAAATTTCCAGTACATTTTTATTGTCGTAAGAATAACTGTTGCCAAATGCAGAGAAGTTGTAGTTTTTATAAATCGGATCCTGGAAAGTAATGAGATAATGAATATTAAAGCCTTTGAAAGGATTTGCAACAATATCAGTCGTCCAACCCAAAGTTTGAATATCGTAATTAACGGTAGCCACCTGAGAATCGCTGGCGTTAGCCGGATTAACCAGGTTTAAACGAGAGAAATAATTGTTTCTGGTTAAGTAAGTTGCCTGTGAAACCACACTGAATTTATCATGATTATAGTACACGCCAAAAGCACCAAGCGGACTTTTTGTTTTCGACATATTTGGTACTACTGCACCAGAATAGCTTTCTAACCTGCCGTTATTTTCTGCATAAGTGAAATCGGCCAGCAAGCCCAACCGATTGGTAATTTTGTAAACTGCATTAACCGATCCACCGAGGTGGAACCAGTTATTGGTAATGGCGGTTCTTTGGTTTGGATCAAAAACAAAACCTACCGTCCGTGGGGTTTGATCGTAATTTCCATCTATTCTATGGTACCTTAAATTGATTCCATAATTCAGAGAGAACTTGTCAGAAACGTTCCAGTGATCAGAAAAATAAGTTGAAAGTTTGTTTTCATAACCATCATGATATTCTCCGCCTAAATTGTAATTGTAAAACCCATCAGCATCGGTATTAGAACTTCCCCCGGGTACATTCCTGATCAACTTTTCGGGGTTGGCAGCAACGGTTTGATAGTAAAAGGCCCTGCTCGAAGTATATTGATCAACATTATAATAATACTCCGTTAAACCCAATCGAAGATCGTGGTTGTTTACTTTTTTTGTAACTTCAAACCTGGATAATACGGTTTGTGTAGGTGTTTTAGGGGTAGATAAACCCAGCATTGAATTAACGTTTCCGGTGTAGGCCTGTCCGTTGCTTACATAAGAGAAACCATCATTTGATCCTGCCTGAAGAATACCTAATGGAATATTGGTTAACGTAGTTGCCTTTGCAAATCTTAAGCGGGTATTAAAATTAAAGTTCCATCCGTTTTTAAGCTTGTAATTCCCCAGTACATCAAAACTATGTGAACTGGAGGCAGCATCATTTCCACCCTCATTTTTAAAAGAAAATTCGCCTGTACGAATATCTTTAAATTTCATTATTCCATCATTGATGATGTAAGAATCTCTACCAATTCTAAAATTATCCAGTTCCTGTACCTGTCCATTTTCTTTATATTTAAAAACGGCGTAATTGGTGAGCGAAATGGAATTGGCATATTTATACAGGAAACTGATTTCGCCTTTATCTCGCTTGAAGCGTTTGGTTAAGCCCGCACGATAAATCTGTGTTTTGTCAGAGTAATCTGAAAACTGAACATCGAAGGAATTGGGATCATAGTTCTGGTAAATGCCAGCCACGTAAGACCATCCATTGGAAATTGGTCCCGAAACATTTACATCACCTTTTAGCCATCCGAAATGACTGCCAGATAAATTACCGACTAATTCGAATTTGGGCGTTCCGAGCTTAGTATATGAATTAACAGCAAAACCCAGATCGCCGGTAGTAATTACCGATTCGCCAATTTTTAATAACCCGGTCTTCTGTAAACTTACACTCTGCCGCCAAGTTCTATTTGGCAATTCCGGCCAGAAGAAATACACCACGGGCAAATTGTTTTCCTGAATGGTAATGCCACCAACGGTTGTTGGCAAACCAATATTTACATCACGCGGGCCTGTATTATTTGCCGCATTCAGCATCACGTTTCTATTATCTTCTTCTTTTTTTTCTGCTACTTTTTTTTGGGGAATAGAATCTCTTTTTATTTTCTCCTGCGCATAGGATGAAATACAAAACGCAGACAACATCAACAGTAAAATGCTCTTAAGGGTGCTCATAGCCAACTAGGATTAAGTATGTAATTTTATTATATATTCTCCGCAACAAATTTCAGAAGTACGGTAGATTGGTTAGTATATAAGAAGGCGATTTCTCATTGCTTCTTTATGAAGCAATATTAATATGTTTAATTAAGAAAAACAAATTATTAATTTTAGAAGTCCTTAAATAAACTATCTTCAACCTATGATCAATCAGGATATAAAAGATGCAAGTGTAAAATTTTGGCAGAGTTCAATCCCCCATATTTCGATAGATAGCGTGGTTTTTGGCTTTGCAAACAACCAGTTAAACGTGCTTTTATTGAAAATAAAGAATGAAGAAGATTGGATTTTACCTGGTGGATATTTACAAAAGGATGAGGCAATTGATGATGCTGCAAAACGGATTTTGTTTGAAAGAAGCGGGGCAGACAAAATATTTCTGAATAATTTTGGCGTATTCGGTAACCTTAATCGTTCAGAAAGCTTCTTTGCAGATTACCCGGATGATTTATGGCATAAACAGCGTTTTATTACCATTGGGTATTATGCATTGGTTGATCAAACCCGGGTGAATCCGGTAACGGATATGTTTTCAGATTGCTGTGAATGGGTACCTGTAGAATCTAATCCTAAAATGGTGATGGATCACGAAATTATTCTTAAAAAAGCGCTAGACACCTTACGCGAGCACATTAGCCACAAGCCAATTGGTTATAACTTACTCCCTGAAACATTTACACTTCCAGAGTTACAGGGTCTCTATGAGGCTATTCTTGGAGAAAAGCTCAACAGGGGAAATTTTTATAGAAAAATGATGCGCTACGATATCCTGATTAAGCTGGATGAGCAACGAAAAGGTGGAGCTTATAAAGCACCTAACTTATATAAATTTGATGAAGAAAAATATAAAATCGCGTTGAGTGGGCTAAACTGGTAAAGCAGATACTAAATAATACATCGAGCAAGTATTGTGCTACTATATTGTTTGATCTGCTATTCTTCCTGTATCTATTTTTTTTATGATATCAATTAGCCTTGAGCTATATCCAAATTCATTGTCATACCAACCCACAACCTTTACCATATCACAAACAATTGAGGTAAGCAGCGAATCAAAAATACATGAATGTGGATTATCAATAATATCTACTGATACAATAGGATCTTCGGTATACTCAATAATGCCAGCCAAATCTGTGGCGGCGGCAACTTTAAACGCTTCGTTAATTTCTGAAATAGTGGTTCTCTTTTTCAGAAGGCAGGTAAAATCCGTTAATGATCCATTCAACACCGGCACCCTGATTCCTGCACCACCCAGGCGGCCATCTAATTCTGGAAAGATATGGGTAATGGCTTTTGCAGCGCCTGTGGTTGTTGGAATAATTGATGACGATGCAGCCCTTGCCCTGCGTAAATCTTTATGGTTTGAATCATGTAGATTTTGATCACCTGTCATAGAGTGAATAGTGGTAATATACCCCTCTTCAACTCCCCAATTATCGTTTAAAATCTTAATCATTGGGGCGATATTATTCGTTGTGCAACTTGCGTTAGATAGGATTTCACTGTTCAAATCTATTCGATTATCATTAACGCCCAGCACAACCATTGGAATATCATCTGCAGCAGGTGCCGAAATTAATACCTGTTTTGCTCCTGCGGTAATGTGTTTCCCGGCAGTATCAACCGTTAGGTTTTTCCCGGTACAATCAATCACTAAATCAACCCTTAAAGCAGACCATGGTAATTCGTCTGCCTCTTTAATAGAAAAAACCGGAATAGAAAGTTTATCAATTACCAGGGCATCGGGCTTAGCGGCAACCTCACCTTTAAAAACACCATGTACAGAATCGTATTTAAAAAGATGGGCCATGGCGCTTGCATCAGCTAGATCATTAATTGCAACCACTTCAAAACCCTCAGCTAATGCTAAGCGCAAAAAAGTTCTGCCTATTCTACCGAAACCATTAATCGCCAGCCTCATGATGTTAAAATTAGAGCGCAAAATTAATGTTTATTTCCAGATTATAGCTTTATCGTAAATTCTGTATGCATTTATTTACATCTTACTTACGAGATTGTTTTGAAAGCTGCCAGGAGATCAGAAGGTTGAATATCATACAGATCCCAATCAGCAGGAAAATAAGAAGAAAATTACCAAATGTTTGCAAGGTTATGGTAGCAAGAATAATGATAAAATTTAAGATTACGGTTATAAATACAATTTTATTCGGTTTGTATCCAATTATTTCTAATCGATGGTGAATATGGTTTCTATCGCCCAGAAAGGGAGATTTTCTGGTCAAGATCCTGACGGTAAATATACGGAGGGAGTCGAATATGGGCACGATCAGGATAGAAACCGCAATAGCAGGTGCGGAATAAAAAGCAGGAGTGTTAGCGCCGGTAAATTTATTGAGTTCGATAAACTTGATGGCGAGAGCTGCCGTAGTTAAACCGATAATTAAAGCACCAGTATCACCCATAAAAATATTCGCCGGGAACCAGTTGTATTTTAAGAATCCAGCAATTGCACCAGTAAGTGCAAACGCAATAAAAGCATATGGCACCTGCCCCATCAGGGCGAAACAGATTCCAAAACATAGGCTGGCCAAAATGCCAATGGTACCTGCAAGGCCGTCTATCCCATCAATTAAATTGAAGGCATTATTTAAAAAAATAATAAGAATAATAGAGAATATACCTCCGCCAAGGTAATTAATATCGTTAATGCCCAGCACGCCATAAAGACTGGTGAGGCGAAAGCCTCCAAAAAAAACGAGTATGGCCGCAACAATGAGTTGTAATAAAAATTTAGTGCTGGTGTTGGTGCCATAAACATCATCTTTTAAACCCAGGCCAGCGAGAATGATACAGGAAACGATTAAAAAATTTGCCTCTTTGAAACTAATTAATGTAGAAAATAGCAGGATACAAATGGTAAAACTTGCCACAATGGATAAGCCACCTAATCTGGATATGTTTGCTGCATGGTTTTTTCTGTGCAAATCATTAACATCAAAAAGCTTGTATTTCAATGATGCATGAATTACCGAAGGAATACTAAAGATCACAAGTGTAAGTGACAATATAAATATCGCCCCATAGAACACTTCTGGAGTAGTTTTTAGCAAATTTTCGAACAAAACGGGGGAACTATTTCTGCAAAGATAGCTAATGCAGCGCCGTTTTCTCTGTTCTTTTTATTCTTTACCATGATAAATATCAATTTCGATTTACTCCTATCAGGTTTAAAGGCATTATAAATACTACGGCATACCCCGATGAAAAATAATTACAAATGAAATTAAGCCGTTTTTTAACCCAAATGAACAAAATGAGCTATGGGCTCACCCGTCCATTAAGAAATAATACCAGCTACCAATACTGCGTTAATTTTGATAGCTTTTTTCTCAGGAGTACAAAAACCGGATACGGAATACCATTAAGCTTTAGGGCTTTATAATCATTTCTAAAAGCGCCCAGCAGACTAGCCAAGTCTTTATTGCTGACGCCACCAGTTCTCATTTTTACTACTAGGAGTGGCAAATAAATGGCCTTTAGCTTATGGATATAAAAGTACCTTAAAATAAGATCGTAATCTGCAGCTGTACCTAGATCAAGCGCATAATTACCATACTTACTAAATAATGGTTTTCTGAGATAGAGCGTGGGGTGAGCGGGCATCCATCCTTGCTTAATATCTTTTTCGCTTGCTTGTTTTGATCTCCAGTTTCTTAAAACTTTATGATTGACTGGACTGATGTAATTTAAATCTCCATAAACAGCATCAACTGCAGGATGTTCCATAAATCCTTTTGCAATCTCCTCAATTACATATTTATCAGCAAGCATGTCATCGGCGTTTAAAATACCAAGAATTTCACCCGATGCCAAGGCAATCCCTTTATTTATGGCATCATACAAACCCTGATCGCGTTCAGAAATTAAATGATGGATATGCTTTCTATATTCATCAATAATCAGCAGTGTGCCATCTGTAGAGCCACCATCAATGATGATATACTCGATATTTTGATACGACTGGTTAATGATTGATAAGATACATTCCCTTAAATAAGCTTCGCCATTATAAATTACCGTGATGATGGATATCTTCATTTTCTAATCGCGATAGCCTTCTATTTAACGTGGAAACCGCTACGCCCGTGGTAAAGATAAATAATAGCGGGATAAAATCATCAATAGGGCATTCCTGGTAATAGGTGCCTTTAGTCCCTGTTTTTCCATGTCCAATACAGCCACTACTGGCGAATGATCTATCTAATATCCAGGCGCAACCATCGGCCGGGTAAAGATCGCCAGGCGTGTTTGAAAAAGTACCACCGGGAGGATTTGTTTGATAGGTAAGTAGTTCCGGGTATCCAGCTACCAGGCAACCATACTCTGCAAAAGCAAAAATTGGGATAAGACAGATCGGGATGATTAAGCATAACTTTTTCATAAGCTAATAGATTAATCATACACTAATGTAGTAATTATTTTTGTTTTTTTGGAAAATTGGAAGAAATAAGGAATGGATTAGCGGGAAATGGGGGAATAGCTAACAGGAAATAGAGAATAAAATAATGAACAGCAAAGAAGAAATCGTTTGCTGAATTAGCGTAGACTTTATATTAAGAAAGCGATGAGAGGTTAAGTTTTATTATTGGCTGGGAATAGCAATGTATCTTCCTGCATCTTTTATATACCTAATCGCACTTTTTAATTCACAATCACATAAAGTGTCCATTCTGGATGTTTTGAATGCTCCTTTCATATTATAGTTACCATTATGTTTTTTAACAAAAACAAAATTGACAAGTTTTAAACTATCCATAGCCGCAAGCTCATCAAAAGATGGGATATCATTCAATCTTTCACCTCCCTTAATATGGCAAGAATAGCAACTGAGATTAGACACGAACTGTCTCGCATCCTCAGCATAATACTTACATGAATCTGGTAAGCTACTTTTTTTAGAAACCTTTATATCAATTTTATTCTTATTTAGGCAGGCAACAAATAAAAAGAACAGCAAACTACCTAAACTTAGCTTTATTGTATTTGAAACCATAAAATTATTGGCTGGGAATAGCAATGCTTCTTCCTGCATCTCTTATATACCTAATTGCACTTTTTATTTCACAATCGCTTAAAGTGTCCATTCTGGATGCTCTAAATGTTCCAGTTTGAAGTTATCACCTGCTGGGTAAAAGTCATCAGGCTGTTTAAATTGGGCGCAACATCGGTGGTAAGATCCAGCACTTTTAGGGTGATGGTGAAATCGCCATATAAAGTAAGTTCCCCGCTTCCGTCATCGCTAATGCGCAGATTTTTTGCTACAATACCGCCAGATAACGGCTGGTTTTGCAACAAGGCAAGGTTCATTTTGAAAAAATCAATTATATCCACGCCCATGAGCAACAACTCTAATTACTATAAACATAGTGATTATAATACATTTTGGTCTATTATATCACGACATCAAGTAATAGCTTACCATAGTAAAGATATCTATTTCAAGTGCTTCCGTTAAAAATTATATTGTAAAATGATTTGCGAATTTATCTACTGGCCTCTAAATCAAATTCCTGGTAATTTTTCCTTTAATAATATAAAGCGCAGTAATATTTGATTTATCCATAATGGTATCACCTTTAAAATTTGGGTTAGATGAACGCAGGATCAATTTATTCCGATCAGCATGCTCATAAATCATTTTGATACTACGTAAGTGATTTGCCTTTTCATTTGCCATGATCACATAAGCCTCGCCCCATTGCAATACTTCAAAATTGGTCACTTCCCGAACAGCTATAATTTCACCGGCGGCATAACGTGGATACATACTGTCACCATATACGGGAAGATAGGCAGTACAATCATTAAAGGGTTTATAGTTTACAAAATACTCCGCCTTTTCTTCCATTAAAATAAAAGTATCCGCGTCTGATAAGCTAACATCATAATATGGCACACCTTCTTTAATTTCAGAAATTACAGGTCCTTTGTTCAGTAGCGGTTCTCCTACTCCATTACCCAGCCAAGCCAAATTAACATCAAACTTAAAGCTAAGCCTGTCTTTAAAACCATTAGAAATTCCAACCCGCCCTCTAAAAATATCAGAAAGCGAACCATCTTTGATATTTAATGCCGCCGCAAAGTCTCGTTGAGTTCTAAAACCTAATATATTCATTAACGATTTTAAACGATCTAGTTCAGTCATATATAATGTTAGTAAGTTTGCTAATTAAATTAAGATTTCCGTAAAAATTAATGTAAATTTGAATGGTAGGCGGCAAGGTAATAAAATAAGCTTGGTTCTGAAACGTAATGAAATAAACTAAATATACAATTTGTCAGCCTAAATGAGCTGATCAAATTTAATATAATATTAGTGATTAATCAGGTAATCAATTGCAAATTAAACCAGTGCAATATTACTAATTTATCACACCAAATAATTTCTTATTCCGTAACTCGGTAGCTAACTCAAGTTAGCATTAATGAATCGAAACGCGAAATTCTTAGCCCGGCTGGTGCGCAGACTTGCCATTTTCACCAACTTTAAATGGAGTACGAATTTATAACCGCCACGGAAATGAATCTAAACGCAACACAAGCCATAAGCACAGCATCTTATACCACCAGGAAACCGCTGAAACCATTCATAGAACTTATTACGGGCATTATTCCAATTGCCTACATTTTTCAATGTTCCTCAAACGAAACAAGCACCAGGTTAATCATTATCCTTGATCAATATCGATTTCAGCGCAGCGAGGAGACTAAAAATATAATGGAATTTCTAGCATTAAGTCAAATTAACGTAGAACTGATTTATTATTCGTATGGAACATTAAATGATAGTCTTCAACGTGGCAATCTATTCTTTGCCACCTATTGCAGGCGTGTTAATTGTGTTTATCAATATACGCCAGATTACGGATTTATCGAATCCTCAGAAATTACCTTGGCAGCAATGAAATCATCTTCAACTGCAATTTTAAAAACTGGTTTGGAAAAAGTCGGTAACTTTTTCGATGGTGCAACAGCATATCTTGGGATGGGAAAATTTCACCTTTCAGCTTTCATGCTCCATCAAACCTGCGAACAGGTATTGAAGCTAATTATTAAATTGTTTAATGGAACAGATTTTAAAAGCCATCAATTGCCTTTGCTCCAAAGAAACGCAGGTTTCTATTACCCGGAAATTAAAAATATTTTCGATGCAAAGGAAAATAAAGAATCAAAATGGATCGAATTACTGCAACAGGCTTATGTTGGTGCCCGTTATGATGATGATTATAAAATCGAACCTCAACATTTATTTTTTTTACAGGAAAAAATTGCTTTGATGCTTAATAAAATTAATTCAAAAGGTTTGCTATTTGCGGATTAAACTGAAGGCCGTTCAATAAAAAATTCAATTATGTCTTCGCCTCCTGATGACTAATAAACCCAAAGTGCCTGCCGCAGCCGCAAATGGTAAGGTATAATCGTCAAGGTCGCATTGAACAGGTGGATCTAATCGATCATAGTTTACTAGCGTACCGGCACTAAGCAGTGATCCATTTAAAACGCAAAGATTGATTAAACCAGTTGAGGGACTGACATTACCTGCTCTCGGACATGCGGGAGCCTGTGTAGACAGGGTTGTCGTATTATAGAAGTTACCGTATGTAATAGCAGTTATTATAACTGTTGCATTTGCACCCTGATATTGACTTGTATAAACGACATTTCCGATCCTACAGCCAACAGCAGCTTCAGAAGCTATTGAGAATAGCAGAAATAAAAGAGTGAAAGCCGGCCTGATTAGCATCAATTTTAGATTTGACACTAAACTACAGGTATACAGCCCCTTAACCTACATTCATTTCATTCAACATCTACCTGTTTACGAATACTATACAATGAACAGCAGCCGTTAATACTATTTTCTTTTCTAGAACCTGGTATTTAGGATACTAACGTCATTTGTTTAAAAATTTTGATACCAGGATGTAGGCCGTTTTGGATAAAAAAGATGGCGAATATTCCAAAAGGAATTATTAAGAAAGGTGTATAATCATCTAAAGGCAAATTTGCAGTTTTGTTAGCAGGACAATCTATGGTATAAGAAACATAGGTTGCATACCCACCCTGCGAAGTGTTTGATTTATTAGCAATATTATCAATCCAACAAGTACCTTGATTAGCGTTATTTGAAGTAACGTATGTTGCATTGTTGACTTGATTGTACGCTTGGTTACTATTAATTTTGTGGCAATCATAGTTATTTGCCGGATCACTGTTATAATAAATTTCATAACTGGGACCATTAATATCATAAACTTTGAAGGTGGTACCATACCATTCAGATGTTCCTAAATAATTTACATAAATTCGATTGCCATCACGGCAACCAAATCCAGATGTTCGAGCGTAGACATTATTAAAAGCCGTGGTAATAGCGAATAATAATAAAATCTTGAAAAAGGAATTCATGAATGATTATAAGTTATGAGAGGAGCTTAATGTATTATTTACGCTACAAAATTATCAAAATTTGGATCATGAACAAAATGAACAATCAGCACAAGTGGCAAAAAGCGATTTCAAAAAGAGACCGCAACTTTTAAAAAAACCTGCTTTAAATGACTTTAGACAAGCTCTATCAGAATTTTAAGAATAACTTTCGCTTATTAGAAGATTGACATAAGTCAATCACATTATTCTTACAAACAATTTATCATACTTATTTCATTCAGGAACAAACCTCATATGAATTTTAACAATACTTCTGGATTTACCTGATTTGATTTGTTGCTAAAAGGCTTTAGCTTAGTAAAAATTTCAAGTATAATTTAAGCAGATTGCTAAACACCATTTTAGTTTTAAGTATGCCCTTCATTTATCGGTCTGGTGGCTTACCGACTGAAGCCAATCCCCATAATTCCAAATTAGTGGAATTACGAGATAAAACTTAAGATATTATGGAGACACCAACCTTTAAAAATTAGGTTTCAATGATAGCTTATATCAACATTAATTATGCAGATGTAATTCTTCGCCTTGAAAATGCAAATGAAATCGGCAGCATTAAGAGCAAAACAAAAGGAAGATAATCATCTATCGGGCATTGATAGGTTCTGGTGAAATTTACTGCCGTACCTCGGGTATTAGCATTGGCGTAGTCTACGTAACACCTGCCACCTGTAGCCGATCTGGAAGATATTTCACCAGATAGCACATAGGTAGCACTCGCATTAGCCGGAGCATTACAACTTGTTTTTGAACTAAACTGAATCCAATACTCATTTGTATAATATTCATAATTACTGTTGGGAGGATTGCCCATCCGGTTATAATAAACCCGCCCCATGTATTGGCAACCAGGTGCAGCTGCAGCTGTTTCATTGATTAAAATGATTGCACACAAACAAACGAGTGTGCTGAAAATGAGTTTTTTTGTTTGACTCAGTAAAAACATTGCGCATTAGTAAACTGATTAATTGCGAAACCTGCCGGATGAGCAGTACACAAAGAATCCTTTAAAAAAATAAATCGGGGTTTACTTATTACCTCAGTTAGAAAACAAGCGTTGATTAAACAAACACCTGTGGATTGCCGATACAGTTATTATTCATAACAAACCGTTCGACAGAAACTAATAAGTAATTAGGGATGATCCAAAGCCTTCTAGCGCATTGAACTAGCCGACTTCGGCAAAATTTAATTTTAAGATATATGCTGTTGTACTTAACCTTTACTTATTAGCCAAATTTATAGGCTTCCACAAAGTATTAGCGGCCTATATTTTAGATACAGCAAAGACAGATTGGCAACATCCATTTAAAATTAAAGACCAAATAAACGAATTAAAGACTGATATATACTACAATAAAATGAGGCTTTGATAAATGTCAATCGAATTAAATTACAACCATAATCCAGTGACGGCAAACCTATCCAATTGTAGAACTAAACAAAGAACAGTTAACAAGGGCCAATGCTTATGCCATTTCTGAAATATTACACGGAAGCAATAAGAAGCTAAAAACAAGAATACTACCCATACAATCAGCTAATTAAAGATTAAATTTTCAACAAAAACATGTTTCATCAGTTTTAAGATGGCTATTGTCTTTTAAAAAAAGAGTGTTTAATAATTCACTTTACCATTGTAAATATAATTACACTAAGTGAGATAAGTTAACTTACCACTTGCGCTAAAGAAATTTTAAATTGTATTTTTGCAGTACAATACTTTACCCCACACTAAACGCCCCCAGTTAGAGACATGCCACATCAGAAAGCATTTTTTAAATTTTTATTATTAAGTATCGTTATCACCTCTATTTTTGGTTGTGGCGTACGCAAAGAACGTACGCTGTTTAATGCCCCATCAGATATGGTAACCGATACTATTAAGCAGGTTTATGTGGTAAACGATCAGGGCATTAGTGATGCCTATTACAAAATTAAGGTGAACGATCAGTTAGCCATTCGCAATGTTCAAAATTTCGAATTTGGCGCAACGGGAAATGCAGGTAGCTCAACTAACATCGCACAAAATGCAGCAAGCGGTAGTATCCAGAATATACTCTCTTATCCGGTAGATCTTGACGGAAAAGTAAATCTCCCTGCTATTGGAAAAGTAGAGGTAGTGGGTTTAAGCCGAAGGGAAGCAGCCATTAAAATTCAGGAAATTTATAAAACAAGGTTATTAAAAGAACCGATCATCGAACTTAGTGTGGTTAATTTAAAAGTTACCTTACTGGGCGAGTTTGGGAAACAGGGTAACTTCCTTCTGGAACGCGACAATACCACTTTGATAGACATTATCGGAGAAGCTGGCGGCATTAGTAAAACTGCAGATCCAAAAACGCTAAAAATTATTCGCGGAGATCGTACCAATCCTGAATTAATTTATGTTAACCTGAATGACATCAATAGTTTAGCCAGTAAAAAACTAATCCTCCAGAACCATGATATTATCGTCCTGCAACCCACCAAAAGCGCTGCAACAAGTGATAAACTGCAAAGCCTGAATAACATTTTGCAGCCTTTATTGGTCGTGGTCAATTTAGCGGTGCTGATTTTTACGGTAACGAGGTAGTTTGGTTAGTCTTTAGTCTTTAGTCTTTAGTCTTTAGTCTTTAGTCTTTAGTCTTTAGTCTTTAGTCTTTAGTCTTTAGTCTTTACGGAAACCAATTTTCAAACTGAATGTTTCACTATTTTATCTTAAATCACTGTTTTCATCACCCTGCTTAAAAAACTATTTTCATTCCCATTTCCTTTTCCCCATTTCCTTTTTCTATTGACTAATCTCACTAAGTATAAAACAATTGGAATAAAATAATTGCTTTTAAAAAATTGCCTTTATCTTTATGTTTTTAACTGATTGTTCCCCCAAATTCAAAACATCACACATTGACAGAGCTTGTGCAAGAGAAAAAGGCCGTTAGCCAGAGTATTGATTTTTATAAAATATTCAGGGTATTCTTAAGCCGATGGTACTGGGTAGCAGCTACGGTAGCCATTGCGCTTTGTGGAGCCTGGCTTTACCTTTGGTACACCCCACCGATTTATCAAACAGGAGCTTCACTCAAATTAGAGGAAAGTAATCCCGCTATCGGAACCGGCGGTAGCCAGGTGGCTATGCAAAACTATAACTACACAGATAAAATTCAGGCAGAAAGTTTCACCATCCGCAGCAATGAGGTGATTGCCAATGCAGTAAAAACGCTGGATTACAAAATTAGCTACTATTTAAAAGGCCGTGTCCGCACAACCGAGCTTTACCCTAATATACCTTTTGTAATCGAAATTATTAAGCAAGACAGTGTTAACTTCGGCCGTTCGCTCTACGCTGTAACCGGAAAAGATGAAAAACATTTTGCACTCGCGCCCGCTGATAACGAAGGTGAAAAAGTTACTTATCAATACGGACAGGTAATTAATGCCGGCAATATGTCGTTCCGGATTAAAAATAAAATTCCGGTAGGCACTACTTATCAATTTAAATTTAACAGTCAGGACGATTTTATCGGCAGAGCAATGGGCGGTTTAAGCATTGGTGAAGCCGCAAGGTTTACCAACGTAATGGGGCTTAGCCAAACGGATGGAAACGCCGTTTTCGCTGCAGACATTCTGAATGCCATCATGAAAGAATATGTAAAATATGATGTGATTCAAAGAAGGCGGTCAGCCAATCAAACGGTAGACTTTATTAACAACCAGCTGGGATTTATTGATACTGAAGCAGGGAAATCAGGCAGTACATTAGCCAATTATAAAACCCGCAATAATATGGTAGACATAAGTTCTTCTACCTCCATGACTGTTGGCAAGCTTTCTGATTTTGAAAAACAAAAAACTGAGCTTAACCTGAAACAACTGGGCATAAAACAGCTTCAGGAACAAGCAAATAGCAATAAGGCGAAAGTAGAAATTGGCCTGGATCTGGATGGAGATATCAATTCCGGAATCGGCGCGTTGGTTACTCAACTCAATAACCTGCTGGCAAACAGAGAAGCCAAGCTTGGCCAGTTCAACAGCGATTCGCAACCCATAAAACAAATTGAGCAACAAATTTCTAACGTCAAAGCCAGTATTAGAAATGCCGTAGCAGGCATGCTCAGAAAAAATGAGCAAACCATTCGTTATATTGATAGCCAAATTGCAGGCGTTACACAGCGCATGAGTTCAATTCCACAGAAGGAACAAAACTTTGTGAAGTTACAAACCAATTTCGAAGTCAATAATAAGGTCCGCTCCTACCTATCGGAGAAAAAGCTCGAAGCAGAAATGAATGCTGCCGCTATTGTACCTGGCGCCGCTATTGTTAACCCGGCTTATCCATCTTATTATGCCATTTCTCCCAATGGAAGCAAAGCATACAGTACGGCCTTAATGTTGGGTTTAGCATCTGGCTTTGGCCTGATTTTACTGGTTCGTTTTCTAAATCCATACATCTACGACAAGGAAACTGTTGAAGGTTTAACCCACACCCCAATTATCGGCGTGATCCGGAAATTCCCTGATTTTATTGATCAGGATAGCAAACAAGCACTTTCATTATCGAAGCCAAAATCTGTTTTCGCCGAATCTGTACGTTCCGTGCGAACAAACCTAAGCTTCCTGGCCAGTCATAAGGAAAGTAAAGTCATCTGTATAACTTCTGAAGTATCTGGCGAAGGAAAATCATTTGTAACGATTAATCTGGCCAGCACCCTGGCTTTGATCGAAAAGAAAATAATATTAATAGCGGCAGATTTAAGAAGGTCTAAATTACATAAGGCTTTTGGCAACGACAATAAAAAAGGCCTTAGTTCATTACTTTCCGGCCAAGCCACTTTAGAAGAAGTAATGATTCATGATGATGTTCACCACCTCGATTTTATCCCCTCAGGCCCAATACCACCTAACCCATCAGAATTACTTCACACACAAGCAATGAAAAGTTTGTTAGCGAAACTCGAACTGGAGTATGATTATGTTTTAATTGATACCGCGCCGGTAGGACTGGTTTCAGATGCGATTCCACTAATCAGATCTGCAGACATCAACTTATTTGTTATCCGATCTGGTGTTTCGCAACACAGATCTGCCAACATCCCGGAACGTTTATCCAGAGAATACAGCTTGAGTAATATGGCCATTATTTTAAATGCATTCGGCGATGATGCATTGCATGCTAATTATTACACCACAGATTATTCACGAGGAGGTGGCAATAGCACTTATTACTATTCTGATTACAGCGGTTACTCAGGATCTGGTTATTACGAGGATGAAAACAGAAAATGGTGGATGTTTTGGAAGAAAAAATAAGGTGCTGCTCTTTAGTCTTTAGTCTTTAGTCTTTAGTCTTTAGTCTTTAGTCAAAAGAAATCCAATAGGATTGTTTTATCATTTGCCATAAATTTTCCTTTTTTTTAATCTACTTGCATAGAGAAATCCTTATTACACACTTATTCTCCTTCCTGGGAAAGGTGACGATAGGCGGATTAGGGCCTAACAACCCTGGCTATTGATTTATCGCAACAAAAAACTACATAAAAATATACCACAACAACGATAATTAAGTATTTTTGGGGGTACCCGAAGCTGCTAACTATATTATTAAGATGACTTGCCTTAAAAGCTATGCCCTTTATTTTGCTCAAGAGATCGATAAGATAATTAATATAACAGTCCCTGAATCAACTCCTGGAAAATTAATTTGAGCATATGATCGACAGTAGTTATCGTTGGTATCCCGTTTATACACGCTCGCGGGCAGAGAAAAAGGCTTTTGATGAACTAAACAGGAAAGGGATCACCACTTATCTTCCCCTGCATAAAACCCTCAAACAGTGGAGCGACCGCAAGAAATTTATCGAAGAACCACTCCTTAAATCCTATCTCTTTGTGTATATTTCCACCAAAGAATATGCAGAAGTACTCATGACAAACGGCATTGCCAGATTTTTATATTTTTCAGGAAAGATCGCATCAATGCCGGAGCAACAGATTGAACAGTTAAAATTATTATTGGCCACAGAGCAAGAGCTGACCATTTTTGATTACGACATTAAACCCGGACAAAAAGTACTTGTAAAAGCAGGTCCTTTTAAAGATATGATAGCAGAAATGGTATCCGTACAAAATAAGGAACGCATTATATTGCGCCTTGAAAATATAGGTTATTCGATCGACATCAATACTTCGCTTGCATTTGTAGAGCCGATTTGATTCGGCACATAAGCCAAGGAAGGAAGATCATCATAGTAAAAGAACAACTCAAAGAAAAGAAGCCTTTGAGCAAAACATATTGTTAAAATGCACAAGTTGAACAGTTACATTAAACCATTTAGCTTTGTTAACAATAAAATAGGTTAAGTTTTCGCTAGGAAAACGAACAAATCGAAGTCATTAATCAGTTCATTTTTTTAAAATAAAAATGTGACTGAAGGGGCGAAGCTGTGCCCAGACTCCATGCAAATTTGTAATCAAAATCCAAAATATTTAGAAAACAAGGTATCAGCAAGACTGTTGTTCAGGGCTATTGCCCAGTTTAATCATGTGTAGAATAGCTGGAATTATAGACAAAAGTGCTCCCTTAAAACAATTGGAGAAAGATGTTAAACTAATGTGCGATTCCATGCAGCACGGAGGTCCGGATGATGAAGGCTTTTATACCGACGAATCCATTGGCTTAAGTTTTGGACACCGGAGGTTAGCCCTGATCGATCTTTCCTCTCTCGGGCACCAGCCTATGCAGACCCGGGAAGAAAAGTTAGTCATCACTTTTAATGGCGAAATCTATAATTTTAAAGAATTAAAAACAGAATTGTTAGCACTAGGCTACCCATTCCAAACGCAAAGTGACACTGAAGTCATCCTTGCCGCTTACCAGATTTGGGGAACCGAAAGCTTTCGGAAATTTAATGGAATGTTCGCTTTTGCACTACATGATCATTTCAAAAACCTTACTTATCTTGTTCGCGATCCATCTGGAATCAAGCCTTTATACTATTCCACCCAACAGAATCGCCTGGTATTTTCATCCGAGGTAAAAGCCTTCGAAAAAACCAGCTATCAATTTCCTGAAAAACAAGAATGGAAGATCTATTTTCTGGCTTTCGGCCATATTCCTCAGCCTTTCACTACACTTCAAGATGTATTTTCATTAAAACCAGGGAATTTTCTTACCTGGAACCATGAACATCAAACCAATCAAATCACTTCTTTTGAACCAATTTCACCACCAAAAGTAGTTGGCTCCGCATTACAGGCAGCAGACCAGGTGCGTATAAAACTTGAAGATGCCGTAAATTGCCACATGGTTGCTGATGCACCAATCGGTGTATTTTTAAGTGGGGGGATAGATTCCAGCATCATCACCCTCCTGGCCGATAAAAAAACCGGACGGCATCTTAATAGTTTATCAATCCATTTTGGCGAAAAAGCATTTTCAGAAGAAGAGTACCAGCGATTGATTACCGCAAAAACGAGTGGCGTACATCAGACTTATTTAGTAGAAGAGCAAGATTTAAAGGTAAACTTCGAAACGATTTTGAATGCGATGGATCAACCTACCAATGATGGCATTAACTCCTGGTTTGTAAATAAATATGCGAAAGAGAATGGTTTGAAGGCCGTTTTATCCGGAATTGGGGCAGATGAACTTTTAGGTGGTTATCCCTCTTTTAACCGAATGGGAATAATCAGGGTTCTTAAAAAACTACCTGCCTTTATCTTGAAATACTGTGGAAAATTACCTTCAGAAAAACTGAAAAGAATTTATTACCTCAGTTACCAAAATCCCATCGGCGAGTACCTTTTCCTTCGTGGATTTTATATCCCGGAAACGATAGCCAAAATTTTAAACATTAACAACAAAGAAATAGACGAACTGTTCGAAGCTTTTCCCATTGATAAAAAAGTGAGCCAGTTAAATGGTGCAGAAAGAGCCTCTTGGTTCGAGACTCATATTTTTATGCAAAACCAATTGCTAAAAGATACTGATTTCATGAGTATGAGTCATGGGATAGAAGTTCGCGTACCCTTTCTTGATCAAAACTTTTTGGAAACCATTGATGGTATTGCACCTCAACAAAGATTCCCCGCCGAAAAAAAAGGATTACTAATTGAAGCATTTAAAAACATACTTCCCGAAGCTGTTTGGAATCGCCCAAAAATGGGATTTAGTTTCCCACTTCAGCAATGGTTTATCAAAGGCGGTCAAATCTCTAATGAAGAAGTTTATGCTGATAATCAATTTGCGATACAGCAGATACAAAAGTTTAAAGCAGGCAAAATGCATTGGTCAAAAGCCTTTGCACTCTACCAGGTATTCAGAAAAAATTAACCCGCCGACCAATAATAGACAATAAACGAAGGACGGCCACCAAACATTGAAAAACGAAAAGATTTTATTTCTAAGTTTACACAGTTTCAGCTTAACGGGCGGCATAGAAAAAGTGTGCAGGTGTGTGAGTAAAATCCTTTCAGATTTAAACGGCGCAACAAATACTAACCATCAGCACCTGAGCCTTTATGATGATCAGCCAGATCTTAAGTACATCGATGTTGCACATTTCAAGGGCTTTCAGGGGAATCGCCTAATCTTCTTATTTACAGCAATCAAAACGGGCTTAAGTGCGAATATTCTTATTTTAAGTCACATCAACCTGTTACTGTTTGCATGGATCTTGAAAAAGATTCAACCTAAAAAGCGAATCATTCTGCTAGCCCATGGCATAGAGATCTGGAAAACACTCCCAAGATGGAAAACCATTTTCCTGCGGAGAAATACCGAAATATGGGCTGTAAGTCATTACACTGCACAACAGATCGAAAAAATACATCATCTGCTTCCCTCGCAAATTAAAACGCTGAACAATAGTCTGGATCCATTCTTTTCCATTCCTACAAATTTCGCGAAACCCGAAACGCTTCTGCACAGATATGAGATTTCAAGCGCTACAAAAGTACTTTTCACCTTAACCCGGCTTTCATCGCAAGAACAATATAAAGGATATGATCAGGTCATTTTAGCGCTCAAAAACTTGCCGAAAGATATCATCTACATCTTAGCAGGCAAGGCTGATGAACAAGAAAAGGTAAGGGTGTTGCACCTGATCGCAACGCATAACCTGGCACATCGTGTAATCCTGACCGGTTATTTAGCAGAAGATGAAGTTCAAAACCATTTCCTTCTGGCCGATTTATTTGTGATGCCAAGTAAAGGAGAAGGTTTTGGAATAGCCTTTATCGAGGCCGCAGCATGTGGCCTTGCTTCCATTGCAGGCCATACCGATGGAAGTCGGGATGCACTTCTCGATGGAAAACTAGGAGATTTTGTCGACCCGGATAATATAGCGGAAATTACCCGCACAATTGCAAAACACCTGGCGCTTCCTAAAGATCAGGTTAATGCATTGCAACTTCAAAATCTATGTTTAAATGCCTTCGGTTTTGAACAATATAAAATGAACTTTCTAAATCTGTTATCAAATTAGATGAAGTATCCTTACCAAACATCTTTTAAACAAAAATCAGCTTTACTTCCCTCCTTTTTGATAAAAGCAGCCGCACATTCTTCAATTATTTATGGAGCATAAAGAAGAATATAACTGGACCATTGAGGCAAAGGCTTCCCTATTCGATTTAAAATTGAATGAAATCTGGGCCTATCGGGATCTATTGTGGCTCCTTGTTCGTCGTGATTTTGTTTCCTTCTACAAGCAGACCATTTTAGGGCCGCTTTGGTTTTTTATTCAGCCCTTATTTACCACCATCATTTTCACCTTTATTTTTGGAAATCTTGCCGGCATTTCTACCGATGGATTGCCAAAACCATTATTCTACATGGCGGGCATTACCGCATGGAATTACTTTGCAGATTGTTTAACCAAAACCTCAACGGTATTTAAAGATAATGCAGGTATTTTCGGAAAGGTATACTTCCCAAGGCTCATCATGCCACTTAGTATTGTGGCGAGTAACCTCGTTCGCTTTGGCGTGCAAATGCTGTTGTTTATGCTGATGATGGCTTATTACTATTTTGCTGGTGCACAATTCAACTTCACCTGGGCCATTTCTCTCTTCCCTGTAATCGTGATTTTAATGGCATTACTTGGCTTAGGCACGGGAATGATCATCTCCGCCATGACTACAAAGTACCGTGACCTGGCCTTCTTAGTGTCGTTCGGCGTACAGTTGCTCATGTATGCCACCACCGTAATTTATCCCCTATCGGAAGCCATCAAGAAATACCCGGCTTATGCGTGGATCATCAAATATAACCCCATGACACCAATTATCGAAACCTTCAGATTCGGATTCCTGGGCGAAGGAAGCTTTAGCTGGGCAAGTTTGGGTTATGCAGGTTGCGTAACATTGGCTTTGTTAATTTCAGGAATAGTAGTTTTTAATAAAGTAGAACGAACTTTTGTAGATACGGTGTAAAAAGGGGGAGTTGGAGAGATGGTTAGGTGGTTAGAGAGATGGTCAGGGTTTTGACTAAAAAAATTATATATTTAATTAATCATCCTTAATTTAAGTTTATTGTAACCTAAATTAAAGCATATGTATATTTACCCATTTGAAAAATTAGAAGTCTGGCAATTGGCTAGAAAATTTAGAAAAGAAATTTATGCCATGGTTAATCAATTTCCTCGTGAGGAATTATTTGGTTTAACAAGTCAGCTCAAGCGTTCGGCAAGTAGTATTGGAGATAATATTTCTGAAGGTTCAGCTAGAATCACCTCCAAAGATCGTGCACATTTTCTTGTTATCGCTTATTCAAGTGCTGTTGAAACAATTAATCATTTAATTGGCGCACATGATCTGATGTATATTAAGGAAGAAGAATATTTATCTTTAAGAATTAAGTTAGAAGAAATCACGAATAAAATAAATAGCTTACATAAGGCTCAATTTGGGCGTACATCTTAGCTTCAACTCACCAAAAACCAACTTACCAACTCTCCTTCTCCTTGTCACAAATAGCCATCAAAGTAGAAAACCTCAGCAAAGCCTACCAGTTAGGTCAAATCGGAACCGGAACAATCAGTCGGGATTTGGAGCGTTGGTATGCACGGATGCGGGGAAAAGAAGATCCGTTTTTGCGAATTGGTGAAAATAATCATCAAAACACGCGGAGTGCGAGTGATGTGGTCTGGAGTTTAAAGGATATCAATTTTGAGATCGAACAAGGAGATGCCGTGGGGATTATTGGTCGGAATGGTGCTGGTAAGAGTACACTCTTAAAAATATTAAGTAAAGTTACCGCCCCTACTACCGGCAGGATTTCGGGCAAAGGCCGGATCGCCAGTTTACTGGAAGTAGGAACTGGTTTCCACCCGGAATTAAGCGGTCGCGAAAATATATTCCTGAATGGAACCATTCTTGGCATGCGCAAAAAGGAAATCCAGCGTAAACTGGAAGAAATTGTAGACTTCGCCGGAATCGAGCGATACCTGGATACGCCAGTTAAACGCTATTCATCTGGAATGTACGTTCGCCTTGCTTTCGCTGTTGCTGCACATTTAGAATCCGAAATCTTAATTGTGGATGAGGTTTTAGCCGTAGGCGATACAGAATTCCAAAAGAAATGTTTGGGCAAAATGGGCGAAGTAAGTAAAGGCGAAGGACGGACGGTGTTGTTTGTAAGCCATAATATGGATGCTATTGCTACGCTTACAGATAAATCAATCTATTTAAAAAATGGAAAATTAAAATCCTATTCAAACACAGAAACAGTTATTCAAACCTATCTACAAACTGATGTTAATGAAGTTGGTATTTATATTAAAGAACCTAAAGTTGATCGTCCTTCAATTACACGAGCTCAGGTAGGAACTTCAGAGCTCAATGGTTTTCATATGAATGGTAAAGATTTACTGATAGATCTTGAAATCAACATGCCAGAAATTATTGAAGGAATGGCAATATCATTACAAATTAGTAATCCAAAAGAATTACCTATTATTTACACATACGTATTTGATACAGAAACCAACATATTACGTAAAGTAGGTATTAACAAAGTTCGCTGTACTATTCCAAATTGCAAGCTTTATGCTGATAAGTACTATTTAGTTCTGCATTTAGCAGAAAGTAAAGGCAGAACCAAATTTGAAGAAATTCATAGAATCTGTGAATTTGAAGTGATTATGCCCAACAAAATAATCGAATGGGGATGGCAGAAAAATGTCTGTGTATATACAGAAAATTTCTCTTGGGTAAATTTATAATTGATGAGAACCGAAAACCTTAATCGCTTAAACAGTACAGATATTAAAATTGATAATTTATATTATCTTCATTATAAATACTATCATGCGGATTTATTTAGTGCCTTTGATAAGTATGCATGTGGTAGTTTATTAGATATTGGGTGCGGCAACAAACCATATCAAGATAAGTTAGCAGATAAGATTATAAATTATACCGGAGTAGATATCATTCAGTCAAGTGAAAATAAAGTTGATTACCTATGTCCAGCTAATAATATCCCTTTAGAAAACAATTCATTTGACACCGTAATATCTACTCAAACAATCGAACATGTTGAAGATCACCAAGGCTTAGTGAATGAAGCTTATAGATTACTGAAAACGGAAGGGTTATTTATTTTAAGCGGGCCTTTGTATTGGCCGCTACATGAAGAACCATATGACTTTTTCAGATTCACTAAACACGGTTTTCAATATATCTTAGAGAAAGCAGGCTTTGAAGTTTTAGAAATCAAATCAAATGGCGGTAAATGGTCCGTGGCCGGCCAAGCATTACTCCATGCACTTTTCCCTCAGATTTATTCGATTTCTGGATTCAAGGGAAAATTAATGAGAACAATATTAAAAATGATTGGTGGTATTAAATCTTTAAATAAGTTTTTTGTATTTATGGACAATCAAGGAACCATAGACTACTCAAATACTATGAATTACGTTATTGTAGCGAAAAAAACAAAATGATATTATCGGTAATAATTCCTTGTTACAATCACGGAAAATACTTACAAGAGGCAATTGATAGTGTGCTAACATACACTGATCAACCTGTAGAGATTATTATCGTCGACGATGGATCAACAGATAATTTTACTGTTGAGAAAATGATAGAATTACGAAAGCAAGGCTTTCATGTCATCCAACAACCTAATTCTGGATTAGCAAAAGCCAGAAATGCAGGTATTGCCGCAGCAAAGGGAAAATACATCTTGCCACTTGATGCTGACAATAAAATTAAAGCTGACTATATCAGAAAAGCACTTCCCTTGCTCGATTCGAACCAGTGTGATATAGTATATGCTAGACCAGATTTTTTTGGTGACGACATCTCATATCGAAAATTCGAGACAAAGAGCTTTGATGGAACAGATTTGTTATTCGGCAATTATATAGATGCATGTTCTATCTTTAAAAAAGAAATATGGAGCCAAAATAATGGCTACGATGAGAATATGCCATTTGCAGGTCTTGAAGATTGGGATTTTTGGATTAGTAGTTACTTTAACAACTGTAAATTTGAATTTATTAACGAACCTCTATTTGAATATAGAATTCTCGAGAATTCTATGATTGTTGAAATTTTCCAGGATGACAAATATCTAAATTGCCAGAAGTACCTAGTGAATAAATATTTCCCATTATTTATTAAAGAAATGGAAAAATTACGTCAAGACAGCAAATTTTACAATAATGATTTGAATAATCCACTTAGAAGTATTTTTAAATATATAAAACGCTTTATAAATGCCTAAGCCAAGTTTCGTATGTGCGATAGTTATCCCTACTTATAAAGCTATATTAGAAAATG
This sequence comes from Pedobacter sp. CFBP9032, assembly GCF_034045265.1. Taxonomy (NCBI): domain Bacteria; kingdom Pseudomonadati; phylum Bacteroidota; class Sphingobacteriia; order Sphingobacteriales; family Sphingobacteriaceae; genus Pedobacter; species Pedobacter sp. CFBP9032. Next base: position 40,701 of record NZ_JAXCWE010000015.1, read on the forward strand.
CGGAACTAAGTTCAATAAGTCAGTCATTCAAAAAATTAAGTAATTTCCACTTTTACATTGTTTGCCCATATCATTTAGATGTAGCATTTTACGAATTACTTGCAAAGAAATTCAAAGTTAGCCTGAAGATTATCAGATTTAACAACAAATATTTTTCCAGTGTAATGGGATATAATCAATTGTTGATTTCGATAAACTTTTTTAAAAAATTTATCGATTATAAATTTATCTTAATATGCCAGCTAGACGTTTGGATCTTTAAAAGCGACCTTGTTCATTGGTGCAATAAAAACTATGATTATATTGGTGCGCCATGGTTTCACAAAATGGAAGATAATCAGTTAGTATTTAATGCGGTAGGTAACGGAGGCCTATCGCTAAGAAATGTTGCTTCACACATAAAAGTACTTAAATCATTTAGCTTTATAACTAAACCGGGATACTTGATCTATCTATTAAAAAGTAATCCATCAATAAAAAGACTAATAGACGTCATCATAGGAGTTACATTTAAAAATAATACTTATTATCTCTTGAATAACTTCCAAGAAAATGAAGACATGTTTTGGAGTATAATCGCTAGGAGAAATTTTCCATGGTTTGAAATAGCCCCAAAAGAACTCGCATTAAAGTTTTCAATTGAAATGTACCCTTCTTCTTTCATCAAAACAGAGGATGATTTACCATTCGGGTGTCATGCTTGGTTAAAATATGAACCATACTTTTGGAAAAAATTTATTAATTACGATATAATAGCAAAATGATCGGCATAAATATACAGGGTAGATTTGGAAATCAATTGTTTCAATATTTTTTCATAAGGGGTTTAGCAAAAAAACTAAGAGTAAGTTTTTTTATAAATAATTCAATAGATGAATTTCAACTTCAAAAATACTTTATACTTAAAGATTATAATTCAAAGACTAATTACTTCAAATTACTATTTTGCAAATTAAATCTTAAATTTAAGACAAGAAAATACTCTAAAATAGATGAAAGCGAGTTATTATTGAACTCTCAGCTTGATCTCAACAATAAACTATATAGCGGTTATTTTCAATCAGAAAAATTCTTTATCCAGTCGGAGAAAAACACTAAAGACTGGATAATTATCAAACCAAAGTTTAAAATCAGTTTTTCGAGAAAATACGCTTTCCTATTTGATGGAACAAAAAAGATTATAACTGTTCACGTTCGTCGTGGTGATTACAAGAAATTAGGACACTGGTGGAAAATAAATTTAGGATCAGAAAATTTAACATTACCTATCAACTATTACATGAATACATTAAATACAATCCCAGAATTAGATAAATACAATCTATTATTTATAAGTGATGATATCGATTTTGTTAAAAGAGAGTTTAGGATGTTTCATAATGCACAATTTATTGAAGATTCTTTAATTAATGACTTTCAAATTCTTCTTAAATCAGATATTTTGATACTATCTAATAGTTCATTCTCATGGTGGGGAGCATATTTGAATGATCAAATAAATAAACAAATTTTCTGCCCCAGATATTGGCTTGGCTTCAGGATAAGAGAAGAGTATCCAAAAAATATAATCCCTAGTACATGGATTCAAATCGATGTTGATTAGAACAATTAGAATATGACATTATATTTTTTATTAAGACAAATCATAATATTTGTATTTACAAAAAAACCTTACAGGTTTAAATCCATAAACACTTTTATAGAAGAAAAGAAATACATTGTAGACGTCGCTGAGTCTGCAACCTTTATTTCAAAGAAGCATGTGTGTAATGAACTAAATATTTATAAATACCCTACAATACTTCACGAGAACTTAAACACAAGAGAGATAAAACGAAGACCAAGATACAGATCGACAGGAATATTTAAAAATCCAGATATTTATTTCTACTCGTTAGAAGACGCATCGATTGTTGGGAATCAAGGTTTAGTTTATAAGAACAGGACTTATATAGGAGAGAGTTTACGCATTTGGCAAAATTCGAGAATTAATTTCAAATCAGTTCTTAGATTTAGAATGACAAAAGTATTGTTTTTAAAGGGGGTAGTTTTAAATATTGCAACTTTAGGCGCTGATGGAGGCTTTTATCATTTTTTGCATGAACTGCTGCCAAAATTATATCTTTTGAAAGCAGAACTAAGCCAGTTCGATCATTTTCTTATAAATGGCCCCTCAACGGAATGGAAAATTAAATGGCTCATTTTGACTGGGATAGATTTACAAAAGGTGACATGGATTGATCATCAATCACACTTTAAATGTGATCAATTGATATTTACTAGTCCCGTAATTAATGACCAACAGCCTACGAAATATTCAATTTTAGCGCTTAGGAGTTTTCTAAATCCCCTGGAGACTGACGTAAAACAATTGCAAAAAAAAATTATATGGATTACTAGGGATACTGAACCAATGCGAAATATTTTTTGGGAAAAAGAAATACTTAGGTATTATCCAAAGATTGAGTTTGTAGATCTGAAACATTATTCAATAATAGATACAGTTAATTTGTTGAATAATGCTTCGCACATTATAAGTCCTCATGGCGCAGGACTAAGTAATATCTTCATCTGTAGAGAAAACACTAATGTTATGGAACTTTACCCAGAAACACAGTCATTTCAGCCCTGTTATTCTCGAATATCTTCACTTTGTTCGCTTAATCATTTTGTTTTAGTATTAGATTTTTCAAATAGCAGAAGTAAAAAGGGAATAAAATTTCTTCTATCAAAATTAGAATTATTCCTAAGATGATTGCAAATGCTAAAAACGGAATTACTTTGGCGCTGCTTGTTCCTTGCTATAATGCAGAAAGCTACCTGGAAGAGTTTATTTCTAACCTTCGCAAACTAACTGAGCCCTTCGATGAAGTTATTTTCTACGATGATGGAAGTAGTGATACTACATGCGAAGTATTATTAAAGCATAAAGTTAACCACATTGCATCAAAATTAAACAATGGTCCAGGCTATGCTCGAAATAGGCTTGCAGAGGCATCTACATGTCAATATATTCATTTTCATGATGTAGATGATATCTTAATAAAAGATTATGTTTCAATATTTAAACAAAACATAATTAAAGAAAATGCAGATGTTATTTTAGGTAATGCTGACTGGATTGATAAGATGTCAAAAAAAACAATAATTAAGTGGGAGTATAATTTAGATGAATTACAAAAAGATGCGTTAGCATATTTTCTTACTCACCCATTAGGCATCATAAATACAGTATATAGAAAAACTAGCTTCATGTTAGTTCAAGGATTTGATCAAACACAGAGGTGTTGGGAAGATGCTGATTTAAATATAAGGCTTTCGGCAGAGCATATCAAATTCTCAGTAATAAATATGACTGTTGCATACTCTATTAGGCACGATTTAGGAATAAGTAAAAATCAAAGTAAATGTTGGAATTGTAGAATTATCTTTTTAATTAACTACTACCACAATCTCCATTCAAAATATCACCAAATTATAATTAGCGAAATTTCAAAATGTGCATGGAACCTGTTCGTATTAGGCGACAAACAAGGTCTGTCTAAAGCAATAAATTCAGCACAAACATTTGGTATTTATTTACCAATTAATAAGAATCCAATACTTAAATTCTTAAAAATATTTAAAATTCGGGGGATAATTCTGTTTCGAATTCATAAATTAACGCTTAAAGGACTTTCACATCTAAAGTTCAATAATGGAAAAGTATAAAAAAAGTAAGGGAATCTTATACGTTGCTACTGGTCAAAGGTATATAGATGAGGTTATCCACTCAGCTTTATCCTGTAAAAAAAACAACAATTATCCTATTGCTTTAGTTACCGATTCGGATGAATATCTTTTGCCAAATGGTCTGTTTGACCACCTTATAATTAAGCGGGCAAGTTATAGCTACAGAGATAAGCTCCTGATAAGATATTCACCTTTTGAACAAACTATTTTTATGGATACTGACACATACGTCTGCGACAAATTAGACGATCTGTTTCGAATACTTGATTTCAGGGAATTTGCAATTCACCAAGCAGACGAAGGCTATGAATTTCAAATGCCAAATCTGAGCAATGCAATGCCAGAATTCAATACTGGCGTAATCGCTTACAAATTAACCCCGAATGTTGAGAAATTAATCGATGCATGGGAAACGTCTTTCGAAACGAATTCAAATATAATAACTGATCAATATCATTTAAGAAAGACATTATATGAATCTGAGGTGAAGTTTGCAATATTTTCTTCCGCATATAATTTTATTGTATCCTACCCAAATTTCGTTATTCAAAAAGTAAAAATATTGCACGGTAGACCGTTTAATGACTTAATCACAATAGCGGACAACATAAATAATATTCGACATAAAGACGCTTGGAGAAGAATGTATTACCCCTACAATAAAACACATTTTACTCTATATCAAAATCCGAAAAACGAAGACCTTCTTAGGTTTTTGAGATTTAGCATTAGAAGCATCTTGGGAAATCTAAAACGATACTTAAAATTATAATGAGAAAGATTATCATTTTCCTAAAAATCATAATTTTAAGGACTCGTGGAATTAACATTGATAGGTCTTGTATTATATCAATATCAAGTAAACTTTGTAATGACAAAAAGAGTAAAAAGTCCATAACTATTGCAAAAAAATGTGAGTTATCTGAAGGGGTAATATTGAAAACATACGGGGGTTCAATCAATCTTGATGAAAACACATTTTTAGGAGAGCATACAATCATATATGGTCATGGGGGGGTTACAATAGGGAACAACACGTTGATTGCGATGCATACATGTATTGTGTCTTCAAATCATACTATTCCAGATAGATCTGAATTGATAAGAAACAAGCCAGATATACTGCTACCAGTAAACATTGGATCAGATGTTTGGATAGGTGCCAACTGTACAATTTTAGGAGGAGTCTCTATAGGTAATGGTGCTGTTATCGGTGCGGGAAGCGTCGTAAATAAAGACATACCAGCATATTCAATAGCGGTTGGCAATCCTGCAAGAGTTATTAGATATCGCCCATGATAAAAATTTCTGTTTTTATTCCAACATTTAATCCCAACATTGGTCGACTAAAACAAACCCTAATGGGGTTAAAAAATCAAAACTTCCCGCTAATAGAGTGGGAACTGATATTAGTTGACAATAACTCACAGACATCATTTATCGAATTAATTGATATCTCCTGGCATAATAATTCAAGAATAGTTAAGGAGCCAAAACCAGGATTAACATATGCTCGCATTAAAGGTTTTCAGGAGAGCCAAGCCGATTTGATAATTATGGTTGATGATGATAATGTACTCTTTCCAGATTATTTATTAAATACCTATCTCTGTTTTAAGAATAATAAAAATCTGGGCGCTGTAGGTGGTAAATCTATTCCTCAATTTGATTTTGAACCACCAGCTTGGCTAAATCAATTTCATTCCAGTTTAGCACTGAGAAATCTAGGGGAAGAAATAATAATTGGAAAATGGGAAAATATTTATCCTGAATTTGCGCCTATAGGCGCGGGAATGGGCGTAAGAAAGGCAGCGTTGGCAAATTACATAAAAAAAATAGGCTTAGAGAAAAACAATATTACAGATAGACAAGGAACCTCCCTTAGTTCCGGAGGTGATAACGATATAGTTATTGATATACTAAAAGCTGGTTGGGAGATTGCCTACGCTCCAGCGTTATCGTTAACTCACATCATTCCATTAGCGCGAACAGACAAATATTATTTGAGTAAATTAAATAGAGACTCAACAAAATCGTGGATATTATTGCTCGAAAAACATAACATCAATCCATGGATTAAAATTCCAAAATGGTCTATCCCATTAAGAAAAATTAAAGCTTGGTTAGTTTATAAGCCATGGAGAAGCGAATCAGATTACATTCGTTTTGAGGGGGCTTGTGGGCTTTATGAGGCATTGGGGATGTTAAATTCAAAACAAGAAATTTAAATAGTTTACATTGATACAGAGTTTGATCAATCAGTTATATCGATTTCCAGTCTCCAAATGGAAAACCATTCAACGTTTTGGAGGGATAATTAGCTATAGGCAGATGTTGCGGGGTAAAAAAGAAATGATAAGAGCCAGCAGAAATCTTCCTCCTATTATTTCTTACGAGAATGGATATAAAATTTATTTTTTAACTGGCAGTGATTATCTCTATCAAACTTTATTCTGCGCTTTTTCGCTGACCAAAGTTTCCAAGACCTCATTTCAATTTATATTAGTTGATGATGGCAGCTTCGACGAACAATTAAAAACTCAGGCAAATAAACAAATGCCGGGCGTTGTCATTGTAACTAAACAACAAATAGACGCAAATTTATCATTGAAATTACCAGTTGCTGAATTCCCTTATCTTCATAGAAAACGAGAAGTTTATCCTCACATCAAGAAACTCACTGACATTCATACCCTTACAGACAACACATATAAATTGGTGTTAGACTCCGATATGTTATTTTGGTCGAATCCGAAAGAAGTTATTAGCTGGTTACAAAGACCTAACGGCAGTTTACACATGATTGATTGCATAGAGTCTTACGGATATTCAAAAGAAATAATGGAATCTCTAACAGGAAGAGATATCCCAGATTCAGTAAATGTTGGTATAATTGGTATGGATTCTTCTCGAATAATTTGGACTGAACTAGAAAGATGGTGCATGGAACTAGAAGCTAAAGAAGGGAGCTCCTATTTTCTTGAACAAGCTTTGACAACGATGTTGCTTGCAACATCTAAGAGAAAAGCCTTAAACGAACGCAGCTATATAGTCAACCCTGAAAACGAAGATGTTTTGAACGGTGCAGGGATTTTACACCATTATGTTGACTTATCAAAAGCGAGTTATTTCAAAAATGCATTCAATGTTATTTTAAATGGGATTAGGTAGTTTAATTTACAAATTTTATTATAAGCCCACCTTAAAATTTAGGTATAACTTAACGCATTTCGGAGTAAAGGGCTGGTATCAATTGTCAACTGGAGAAGCTAACATGAAAAGAGAGGCTCTTAAACTTAGAAATTATCTCTCGAATTATTCTAAAGATAACATTCAGTTAAACTTTTTAACAGGTAAAAATTATTGGCATCAAACTATCTTTTGCATTGAATCTTTCATACAACATTACGGAAACAATTTCAGTGTAAATATTTATTCCGACGGGACAATTAACGATGAGATAGAAAGCCTTTTTAAAAACTATTGCAAAGAAATAGAAATAGTCTCTAATGAAAAAATTGAGACTAAACTTCAAAGGATTATCCCAATTAAAGATTTCCCCTATTTGAATCAAGTTAGAGCCTGGCATCCATTCTTTAGAAGATTAATAGATATCCATATTAACCCGGGATGGAATCTTCATTTGGATAGTGATATGTTATTCTTCAAGTATCCATCGGCATTAATAGAAGCTTTTGAAAGAAAACAAGCGATTTTTATGTTTGAGCAGTTGGATGACTCATATTTTGTAGATTCAGTGGTTGTGTTGAAAGAAAAGTTCGATATAGATACAATAGAAAAGGTAAATGGAGGCATCATAGCATATAATGGCGATCAAGTAAATTATATAGATTTAGAAGAAAAGCTTAAGGTCATCCTTCAAAACTATAAAACAGCAATTCCAGCGGAGGTTGAACAAACGTTAATGAGCCATATACTATTTAATCAATATGCTAAACCCCTATCTAAAGATGAATACAATATCTTTTATGGAAAAGACATAAACAGCGGATTAAAGACTGTTAGTCATTACATATTCAAAGCTAAAAAGCCTTACTTTTCTCAGGAATGGAAACGAGTACTAGAGAACCTTTAATTTCGATTTGCATGCCCGCATATAACGCAGGGAAGTATATTAAAGAGTCTATTGATTCTGTATTACGACAATCCTACCAAAAATTTGAATTAATAATCGTCAATGATGGATCGACGGATAATACCAAATCTATATTAGCTGATTACATTGATTCAAGAATTAGAATAATTCATACAGCAAACAGAGGGCAATGTGCAGCAGCTAACCTAGCTTACAAATATTCAAAAGGAGACTATATAAAATTTTTTGATGCAGATGATCTACTTTCTGAGGATTTTTTGAAGTCCCAATTACAACTACTGATAGGGAAAGATGATGTAATTGCTTCGGCATCTTGGGGGCGTTTCTACAATGATGATATTGAGACATTCAAACTAGATCAGGAAAGTGTTTGGAGAAATATGGCACCGATTGATTGGTTAAAAGAATCGTTACGTTCTGGACATAATATGATGCAATGTGCGTTATGGCTAATTCCTAGGAAAATCATATCCATTGCAGGACTATGGAATGAGAAACTTAATTTGATAAATGACTTTGAATTTTTCATAAGGATATTACTAGCATCAAATAAGATACTGTTTTGTGAAAATGCAATTCTATATTACAGATCAGGACTTTCAAATTCACTTTCTGGCAAAAAAACAGACGATGCATTAAATTCTGCATATATTTCCACTAAGCTCGGCATGGAAGCCCTGATAAGATTTGAAGATAGTTACATCACCAGAAAACTTGCTGCGAATCAATTTCAATATTTAATGTTCCAGCTTTATCCAGTTAATCTGCCACTTTTTAGGCTATGTGCTTCCGAAATAAAAAAGCTAGGAAAACCCGACGTAAAAATGAATGCTGGAGGAATAACAAAAGTTATGAACGTTTTAATAGGCTGGAAGCAGACTAACCTTATTAAATATTATTTAAAAAAGAGTATCTAAAATATAGGGCTAATTAAATCTCAATACAATGATTGTATGCTAAAACAAACTTTAATATTTCAAATATGGCACTAATTAAGACGATCGATTGCAGCAAGAGATAAAAAGTGTTCATCTTATTAGGGCGATAGCTTCCACCGCAGTATGCATTTTTCACCTATTTTGCGGAAACAATCGTTTATTCGACAGCAATAACTTTTTTAAGAAAACTTTTTCATACGGATATTTAGGAGTAGAAATGTTCTTTATCTTATCTGGTTTTATCATCTGCTATGTGTTACCTAAAAATTTCAATATTGAGGATATTAGCCCTTTTCTAAAAAGAAGGTTACTTAGAATAGAACCACCATACATAGCTTCGATAGTCTTGGTGTTTACCTTAAACTATTTGTCTCATCAATTAACCGGCCTAGATAACAAAATTAGCTGGATCAACGTCTTCTTACATCTAGCCTATTTGAATAACTTCAACTTAGGTACCTATTTGAATCCCGTATATTGGACTTTAGGGATAGAATTTCAATTTTATATATTGATAGCACTCTTTTTTCCATTGATAAAAAAAACGAAGCATGTTATAATATTTATACTGTTATCATTAGCAGTTCCATATTTAAATACCTACCTATCAGCTGGCTACATTACAATCATACCTTATGCTTCGCTATTTGGATTAGGTATCTTATTTTACTATTACCAAAATTCACAATTGATTAATAGTAATCATTATATAGTCTTCACTACCATCCTATTAATTCAGATTTATTACTCTTTTAATACTCAGTATTTACTTGTTAGTATATTTACTCTTCTCATTCTTAATTTCTGGAGATCAGAAAATAAAATAATCGGGTACTTATCAAAGATTTCTTTTTCGCTTTATTTAACACATGTTACAATTGGAGGCAAAATAATCAATTTGGGTTTAAGATTCTTTCACACGGAATTAAGTCGATACTTTTTGTTTTTAATTGCGTTTACAGTTTCAATATTATTTGCACATTTTTTCTACCTTATTTTTGAAAAGCCAGCGATCAAGTTTTCAAAAAAAATTAAATATGCCCCAAACCAAGCCGCTTAAAATAGCCATCATAGCCGATCCGGAATTACCAGTTCCTCCCTTATTTTATGGCGGAATTGAACGCATTGTAGCCATGCTTGTAGAAGGCTATGTAAATTTAGGCCATAAGGTAAGTTTATTTGCGCATCCAGATTCTGTAACAGCTGCTAAGCTTTTTGCGTATAAAGGTAAAACCAGTACAAAGCGATCAGACGTTTTAAGAAACTCATTTTTAATTAATAAAGAGTTGTTCAGCCATCGCTATGATGCAATCCACAGCTTTGGCAGGCTAATTTATATTCTACCACAATTGCCTTTAGGCATCCCTAAACTGATGAGTTATCAAAGGGAACCAACTATTAGCCAAGTTAGGAAGGCAAGAAGATTAGCTAAAGTAAATTCATTGACTTTTACAGGATGTAGTGCTTATATCAGCAATCAAATTGTACCCCTTGCTCCTGCCTATCCTATTTTTAATGGTGTAGATTTGAGGATTTATGATTTTAATCTCAACATACAGAAAAATGCCCCACTTGTTTTTTTAGGGAGAATAGAACCTATCAAAGGAACGCATATTGCAATCCAGGTGGCACAGGCCGCTAAAAAGAGATTAGTCATTGCAGGAAATATTCCTCCAGAATATACTTATTATTTTGAAGAGGAAATTAAACCCCATTTATCTGATAGCATCACCTACATAGGCCCGGTAAATGATGAACAGAAAAACACACTTTTAGGCAATGCCTTAGCATTCTTAATGCCAATTGAATGGAATGAACCCTTTGGTATTGTAATGGCAGAAGCCATGGCTTGTGGAACACCCGTAATTGGTTTTAATAAGGGTTCAGTGCCAGAAGTTATTATCAACGGCATAAATGGATTCAGATGTGATACACAGGAGGAAATGATTCAGGCTGTTCATACAATAGGATCAATTGACAGGAAAATGGTTCGTCAAGATGCAGAAAAAAGATTCTCTTCTGAAGTTATTATTCAACAATATCTAAATCTTTATAACAAAATTATTCATAATGAAGATTTCCATCGCTAACCCCACGGTAGCACCACATGTTAAACAAAATGTGCTAGCTTATTATGAAGGGAAGCATTTAAATAAATTTTATACCACCTTTTTTTCTCATCCAGATTATATCTTTTCTGTTTGGCTTTCTGCTTTTCCACCGCTAAAAAAAGAAATAAAAAAAAGAGCTTTTGATCTTATTCCCATAAAATATTTTGAAAGTAAACCCCTTTTGGAGATCATCAGAAGCATCGCTGCCAGAAAATTAAATGCGAGAATAACAGATGCCATCTGGTATTACGCTGAACTGTCATTTGACCGATGGGTAGCCAGAAAAATTAACGCAAAAATAGATGTCATTCATACCTATGAACATTGTTCATTAGCCTCTTTAAAAAAGGCTAAAGAACATGACATATACGTTATTTACGAACAGTTGAGTCAGCACCATACTTTTTTTACCAGTGTGGCGCAGCAGCAGTTTTTAAAATACCCTGAACTTCAAAACAAAGACACTAATTTATTGATTAATGACAAAGCTTCAAAAAGAAATAGAAGAAGAGATGAGGAACTTAATCTTGCTGATACAATTTTATGTAATTCTTCATTCACAAAAAAAACATTAATACTGGCCGGAATTAAAGATGAAAAAATAACAGTAATCCCTTTGGCATTTCCAAAACCAATTGATCACCATAAAACAAGGGATATAAGCGAACCCATAAAATTTTTATATGCAGGAAATCAATCCCTCAGAAAAGGGGCTCATTTACTGTATGAGGCTTGGAAAAGATGCAGTTTTATTCCCTCCGAAGCAGAATTGTGGTTAATTGGAAAAATGGAACTTCCGCAGCATTTAAGAGATAATTTGCCGGGGAAAGTAGTGATTAAAGATACTATTCCACATGAAGAACTTTTAATGTTATACCGAGAGGCTGATGTTTTTGTATTACCAACATTAGCTGATGGGTTTGGAATGGTGATTACAGAATCAATGTCCCAGGGAACGCCTGTAATCACCACAGAAAATAGTGCTGGTCCGGATTTGATTGAACACCAAGAAAATGGCTGGATTATCCAGGCAGGTAATGTAGATGCATTGGTTGATCAAATGCAACAAATTATAAATAATAGCTGTAATTTAGATGAACTAAGTAAAGCTGCGCTAAATAGCGCTCATCTTTGGCAATGGTCTGACTATCGAAAAGAACTTCGTCGAAAAGTAGAATCTTTATATGAATACAATCGGACTAAAGGTTAGATGATCATCAAAAAAATCTGTCTAATTACACCCGGCCATATCTCCTCTAACCCAAGGTTAGTTAAAGAAGCCATTGCATTGCACCATGCAGGATGGAGCATCCATATTATTTTTACACAGTATATGGATTATCTGGTTTATGAAGATACAAAGATTTTGAAAGCACATCCGGAATGGACCTATGACCACCTGTTGTGGACACCAACTCATAAAACATTAAGGCTAAAATCAGCTATTGTTCAGAGACTAGCCAAATTGATCAGTCCTATACTTCGCATTTCGAACCTGCTCATTAATAGGAATTATCATTGGCAGCTTAAAACTGCGATAAAAAGTCATGCAGATCTATATATTGCTCATAATTTAGGTACCCTACCCGTGGCTATTAACGCATCAAAAAAAAATAAAGCTAGGTGCGGTTTTGATGCTGAAGATTTTCATAGGAACGAAGTCAGTAACGACCCTAATCACCCTGATGTTAGATTAAAAACATTTATTGAAGATAAATATTTAGAACAGACAGATTATATTACTGCAGCAAGCCCTTTAATTTGCAAAGCATATAAAAGTTTATATCCAGATTTAAATCCTATTATAATTAATAATGTATTTGAGTTAAAATATCAGCCGAAGTTAAATTTAATTAAAAACAAATGCTTAAAGCTATTCTGGTTTTCTCAAACTATTGGTAAGAACCGTGGTTTGGAAGAGGTTATTGAAGCCATCAATCTAATCAGTAATCCACTAATTGAATTGCATTTATTGGGTAATTTATCAGTTCAAAATGCTATCTATTTTAACGGATTAGCCAACTTTAGTATTATCTACTATAAACCAATATCTGCTAATCAAATATTTGAACTAGCAAACACTTTTGATATTGGTTTAGCTCTTGAGCCTGGTTTTTGTACTAATAATAAAATTGCATTATCAAATAAAATTTTTACCTATTTAATTTCTGGACTGGCCATTATCGCTTCTGATACCCAAGCACAAAAAGAATTTATGAATTCAAACACCCTTATTGGTGAACTTTATTCAATAGGAGATGTCACTGCTTTGGCTGGCATAATTACCAAACTATTTAACGACAGGGAATTGCTAAATAATTACAGGAAGAATGCTTACCAATTGGCACAATCAAAATATAACTGGGAAATAGAACAGAAAAAATTTTTAGCCATTATCAAATCACTGATCAGTTGAAAAAGGTTTTGATCATCTCTCCTTATTTTCCTCCTATAAACGCGGCAGATATGCAGCGGATTAGAATGAGCCTCCCCTATTTTTCAGCATTTGGATGGGAGCCTACTGCAGTAATGATAGATCCCAAATATACAGACCTGCCTACTGATATACTTCTGAATGAAGAGATTCCTACAAACATCAAAATTCATCACGTAAAGGCATTACAAAAAAAATGGACGAGTAAGGTGGGTTTGGGCAGTATTGCTTTACGTGCTTTATGGTTCTATAAAAAAAAAGTTAATCAATTGCTAAAGAAAGAAAAATTCGACCTCATCTATTTTAGCACTACACAATTCCCTGTATTAATTCTCGGCGCATATTGGAAGAAAAAATTTAGTATTCCATACGTTGTGGATATGCAAGACCCTTGGTATTCTACCTATTATGATGATAAGCCAAAAGCAGAAAGGCCTGCAAAATATTGGTTTTCATCTCGTTTAGATAAACATCTGGAACCTATCGCCATGAACCATGTTGATGGTTTAATTAGTGTTTCACAGGCTTATCTGGATACATTGAATAAACGTTATCCACGATTAAAATCATTGCCCCAGCAAGTGATTACCTTTGGTGCTTACCAAAAAGACTTCGAGCTAGTTCAAAAAAACAAGTATCAGTTTGAGTTGCCATTTCGTAAAACAGATGGTCTAACGCATTTAGTTTATGTAGGCAGAGGTGGTAACGATATGAAGGAGGCATTAAATTTATTATTTAAGGGCTTTAAAAAAGGGCTGGCTAATCAATATGAACTTTTCAGTAAAATCAGGTTCCATTTTATCGGAACCAGCTATGCCCCGGCGGGAAAGGGCATTCAAACGATCATGCCCATAGCCAATGCCATGGGTATTTCGGCATATGTGGAAGAGCAAACCGATCGCATCCCCTATTTTCAGGGTCTTTTTACGCTCTTAAATGCAGATGGTTTAATAGTGATTGGCTCAAACGATGCCCAATATACGGCTTCAAAAGTATATCCGTATATTTTGGCAGAAAAGCCACTATTAGCATTTTTCCATCCAGAAAGCAGTGCTGCTAAAATCATTAAAGAATGTAAAGCTGGAGAGGTATTTTCACTAAAAAATGAACATTTAGCAATTGATGAAATTATCCATGAATTATATTTAATGCTTTTAGGAAAGAAAAAAACAACCATAAACTGGTCTGTATTTGAACAATACAGTGCTAAAAATCTGACAAAGAAACAATGTGAATTATTTAATAACGTATTGGATGCAGGCAATCTACCGAACAATTAATTTTATTAATAATCATCCGTTAACCAAAAAAAACCTTATACTGGCTTACTACAGATTTTTTAAATGGCAATTAAATTCTATCCTAAATAAAAATTTGCAATCAGTTAATTTTATTGGTCCTATTAACTTTTTAGCAAAAAAAAGATTAACAGGAATAACAGGAAATATCTATACCGGCCTGCACGAATTTAACGATATGGGATTTTTATTGCATTTGCTAAAACAGGGTGACGTATTCTTTGATGTCGGGGCAAATGTAGGCTCCTATACATTGTTGGCATCATATCGTAAAGCAAAAACAATAGCATTTGAGCCAATCCCAGAGACTTTTGATATTCTCACAAAAAACATACAACTAAATAGTCTTCAATCTGATGTGACTTTAGTAAACAAAGCTGTAAGCAGTAGATACGGTATTTTAAATTTCACAAATAATCAAGATACTACAAATCATGTAGTCAGACATTCTGGTGAACAAACTACAGAAGTTGAAATGATATTACTTGATGATTTTTTTGCAGAACACAAACCTATTTTAATGAAAGTGGATGTAGAGGGCTTTGAAACTGAAGTATTAAATGGATCACAAAGTTATTTATCAGATACTTCTTTAAAAGCAATTATTATTGAGTTAAACGGAAGCGGAAATAGATATGGTTTTAAAGATGATGATATTCATGCTAAACTCTTGAAGCATCATTTTAAACCTTATGATTATAATCCTTTTAATAGGATTTTAAAGGAACTTAATACCTATGGTAAGGATAATACCATTTATGTAAGGGATATCGAATTTATTAAAAAAAGAATTCAATTAAGTGAACCATTTAATATTTTAAATCAGGTAATTTAAAAATTATATCAAATCCACTCCATTTAATTCATTGAAGTCGCTCGCCATCATCGTCACCCACCCCATCCAGTATTACGTACCTGTTTATCAGCAACTCGCAAAGCCTTGTCAATTAAAAGTGTTTTACACCTGGGGAGAAAAAGGAGCGAATGCGAAATATGATCCTGATTTTCAAAAAAACATCTCCTGGGATATTCCACTATTAGATGGCTATGAATTCGAATTTGTAGAAAATAGCGCTAAAGATCCGGGATCACATCACTACAAAGGAATCGTAAACCCGGAATTAATTGAAAAAATCAAAGCCTTTAACCCAGATGCCATTTTAGTTTACGGCTGGGCTTACAAAAGTCACCTGGCAGTAATGCGCCATTTCAAAGGAAAAATTCCGGTTTGGTTTAGAGGAGATTCAACCTTAATGGATCAAACAGGGTCACTGCAGAAGATTTTTAGAAAGCTGTTTTTAATCTGGGTATATCAACATATCGACATCGCTTTTTATGTCGGCAAAGCTAACAAAGCTTATTTCAAAGCATTCGGAGTAAAGGAAAAACAATTGGTATTTGCGCCACATGCTGTAGATAATGAAAGATTTTCGACAGATCGATCAATTGAAGCACTACACTTGCGCCAAAAACTAGGCATCTCAGCGAACGATACTTTAATCCTGTTTGCCGGAAAATTCGAAGAAAAAAAGGACCCTACGTTATTACTCCAGGCCTTTACAGCACCAGATCGAAAAACTGACAACCATAAACTAACAACGAAAAACGAACAACGAACAACAACCACTACACATCTTTTATTTGTAGGAAACGGCGAACTCGAAGAAACGCTCAAAATGCACACCAGTGTACAGCACAATAACATTCATTTCCTCGATTTTCAAAACCAAACCCAGATGCCCGTGATTTATCAAGCTTGCGATTTATTCTGTTTACCTTCGCAAGGGCCGGGAGAAACCTGGGGATTGGCCGTGAATGAGGCAATGGCCTCAAGCAAAGCAATCCTGGTATCCGATAAGGTAGGTTGCGCAGAGAGTTTGATTCAGGAAGGGAAAAATGGAGAGATTTTTAAATCAGGAAATTTGGAAGACCTATCAATTAAGCTTCGGGTTTTATTGGCGAATCCCCAAAAATTGTTACAGATGGGAATGGAAAGTAAAAAAATAATCGAAAACTGGTCTTTTAAACAACAAGTGGAAACCATTGCAAAAGAATTGAATGAAGGGCACTAAACATATCTATTACCTGCTTTTATATTTACCTTACCTAATCAGTGTCGTGTTTAGGTCTTTACCTCATAGTTCCTATTTAATCGCATGGCTTGGTTCATTCTTTATTTTCTTTATCTGTTTTAAAGGCATCATTAAAAAGCTACCGGACGATTTGCCCCTACTGGAGCAACTTTTACGTCCGGTATTTTTTCTACAGATCATATTTGCAGGTTATATGGCCTGTACCTCCATATTTTACTATATCAATGCGCTCGGCTATGAATACCTCACCTTCATCGGAAATAAGGATTTCATTTCCGGAGATGTATATAGATCAATCGCTTTGTGCCAGCGTTACTACGTATTGGGGCATGCCGCATTAACGCATGGTATTATTGCAGGCATGAGTTATCCTCAGGGAAAAAAATATAGAGTATATGCGCCATCTATGAGTAACCTCTTACTCGGCATCTCGGTAATCTGCCTGCCACTGGGTTATCTATTCTCAAAAGTGGGTAGCCTGAACCAGTTCAGCATCCAGTTAAATGGGTTAAGTTTCGTTGCCGGAACCATTGCCCTCTCATTTGCCATTCGCGAGAACAAACGTGTTAACCTCTGGGCTGCATCCGGATTATTTGGGCTAAATATGCTTGCCGCATTAGGATCAGGCTTCAAAGAACCCATTATTATGTGCGTTTTGTTATTGGGAATCTTTCTCTTACCCATTTATGGTAAAAAAGTATTACCTGTCTTATTTTCAGTATTGCTTTTATTATTTTTCGTTTTACCCACTTTTATCGGAAACTTCAGGAAACTCTCCTCAGAAGGAACTGATGTTGCCACCGCAAGAAATAAAAGTTTAGATCGGATTATAAATAATGATAACCTGGTTGAAGACTTGCAAGATGATAACTGGGAATTTCTGACTGGCCGTTTATCGGAGATAAGTATGTTTATGAAATATACGGAATCTACCCCCTATTTTATCCCCTATTATAAAACCAGCTTGCTCACAAGTGCTTTGCAGACAATCATTCCCCGCTTTTTCTGGCCCGGGAAACCAGATGTAGAACAAATGGTAATGGATCGGGTTTATGCAGCCAATGTGGTAGACCGGCAAAGTATAGTATCGGCCAAACCTGCATTTATTGTAGATTGTTACCTTTCTTATGGTGGGATAGGAATTTGGATTGGCTTGTTTCTTTACGGTTACCTTTCTCAAAATCTATCTGCCCTGGCAGAACGCATGTTTGGAGGTTATTTTATGGGTACCGCAGTAATTTTTGCAGGTTTATTTCAGATTTTATGGCGCGGAAATAGCCTGGAGTTTCTCTTAAATGCAGTATTCTGGAGCCTGATTACCATGTTTATTATTCAAAAGATATTTAAAGCAAGAGGAATCCTATACAAAGTTGATTAGGCCATTGAAAATCCTTCACATCGCTGCTTCTTATAAACCCGCATACATTTATGGTGGGCCAATTCAAAGCGTAGGTAAACTTTGCGAGGCCATTGCAATACAGGCACAACACCAAAATATAGATCTGGAAGTTTTCACAACAACAGCCAATGGAGAAACTGAACTTGATGTGGAAATCAACAAGAAAATAGAAGTTGACGGTGTTCGTGTCACTTATTTTAAACGATGGACAAAAGACCACAGTCATTTCTCGCCAGGCTTGCTGTTAAGTTTACGAAAAGTTCTTCGGCAAACGCAACAGGGTAATGAAAAAATCGTTGTCCACATTCATGCCTGGTGGAATCTGGTTTCTGTGCTCAGCTGCCTCATCGCGAAGTGGTATAAGGTTCCGGTGGTGCTTTCGCCCAGGGGAATGCTGACCAGCTACAGCCAAAACAACCGTCATTCCTTTTTCAAAACCTTGATCCATAAAATAATCGGCAGAACGCTTTTACAATATTGCCATATCCATGCAACCAGCGAGCAGGAAGTAACCGATATTGAATTTATATTGAAACCAAAAAGCATCGATGTGATCCATAACCTGGTGCAGATCTCGGAGAAGCTATTGAGCAAAGATAGTTCAGTCGCGATGGATCAGCCGAAACCTTTTCGCCTCATTTTCTTATCCCGAATTGAGGAAAAAAAAGGACTCACACTTCTTTTCGATGCATTGGCCATATTGGGAATACCATGGACGTTAACCATTGCCGGATCAGGAGAAAAAAAATATCTAGACAGTCTGAAGCAAAAAACAGAAGAACTGAAAGTGAATAGCCGGATAAAATGGATCGGTCAGGTATCCAACGAGGATAAGTTTGAAATCCTGATGCAACATGATTTACTTGTGCTCACCTCATACAATGAAAACTTTGCAAATGTGGTGATAGAAAGCCTGAGCCTAGGTACTCCGGTTTTAATTTCTGATCAGGTTGGCCTTTCTGGTTATGTTCTGGAAAAAAAACTGGGCTGGGTTACGGCACTGAATCCAACAGCTATTCAAAAATCACTATTGCAGGCCAACCAAGATCAGGAAAAGAGAAATCTGATCCACCGGGAAGCACCAATGCTTATTGCAAAAGATTTTAAAGACAGCAATCTCGTTCAAAAATATTTAAACTTATATCAAAACATTACCCATTGAAAAGCCCTGTTACCGTAATTATCCTAACTTTTAACGAAGAAAATAATATTATTGACTGTATAGAAAGTGTACAAGACTTTGCTTCAGAAATTTTCATTGTCGATTCTGGCTCAACAGATCAAACACTGGAAATGCTGTCGAAA
Organism: Pedobacter sp. CFBP9032; assembly: GCF_034045265.1. Classification (NCBI taxonomy): domain Bacteria; kingdom Pseudomonadati; phylum Bacteroidota; class Sphingobacteriia; order Sphingobacteriales; family Sphingobacteriaceae; genus Pedobacter; species Pedobacter sp. CFBP9032. The sequence goes on from NZ_JAXCWE010000015.1 coordinate 60,128, forward strand.
TATCCGGTGCAGGTTTTTCAACACCCTTTCGAAAATTATAGTCAGCAGCGAAACTGGGCGCTGGAAAGTTTACCCATAAAAACAGACTGGGTAATCAACCTTGATGCAGACCAGCGGCTAACGGAAGGATTTAAAAAAGAACTTCACCAACACCTCACCAGCGGAAAGCTAAATCACATCAATGGCTTTTTAGCCAGTAGGAAAACCATGTTCATGGGCAAATGGATTAAGTATGGCGGCCACTACCCTACCTATCACTCCATGACCTTCAGGTTAGGCAAAGGCATGTGTGAACATAAATTATATGATCAGCATTACCTGGTGGAAGGTGAAATGATAAAGCTGAAAGGTGATGTTATCGACTTAATTACCGAATCGCTCAGCACCTTTACCTTGCGGCACAACAAATGGTCTACACTGGAATCTATACAACAATTTAGTAATACAAATTCCTCAACAGCAACCATATCTGGTAAGCTAAAAGGAGACTCAATGCAACGCCGGAGGTACTTTAAAAACCTTTACGAAAGGCTTCCATTATTTGTAAGACCCATGCTCTACTTTCTTGTTAGATATTTTTTCCGCTTAGGATTTTTAGACGGAACCCGTGGTTTAATTTTCCACTTTTTACAGTGCTTCTGGTTCCGGTTCTTAATCGATGCCAAAATTTATGAACTTCGAAAACAAAAAAATAAATAATCTGCAAATATGACCGATACTACCGTTAAAGATGCCAAAAAGCAAGCCGATAAAAAAGCCATTAGGTTTATTGTGGCATTATTTGTTCTCTATATTCTCTTTAGTCAGGGCAATTTATTTATGTATAGCGTAATGACGCCGACCGGGCGTTTCTACAATCCCAATATCGCCGAACACTTCGATTATATTCAAGGTTTAAAAACCGCATTGATTAAACCAGCGGTATGGATCATCAAGTTATTTGGCTTTTATGCCATCCACAATGAGATGGATGTTTTGGTGGTTAATGGCCCCTACCTTCGAATTAACTATTCTTGTTTGGGTTTAGGCGTAATGAGTTTTCTGGCCGCTTTCGTTCTTGCTTTTCCGGCATCATGGAAATCGACCATTAAGATGTTAATTATTGGCTTGCTCACCATCTACATCCTCAATATTTGTAGAATTGCCGGACTTGGCTTACTATTCGGGTTTTTTCAAAGTCAGCGAAATTATTTCGACTATCATCATGAGATTTTCAATGTAATTGTTTACATCATTATATTCGTGATGCTTTATATATGGATTAGGAAGAATACAAAGAAGGGGTTATAGGGTTAGCGGGTTAGAAAAATGCAAGAAGTAGAAGGTTAATCGTTTTTGCTCCATGTTCTCTTCTTATTTTGACAGGGTTAGAAGGTTAGCTAGTACAGGGAACAAAAAGTAATTCGTTATCCGGTTTTTGGTTGTTATTTTTGGCTTTTTACTTTCCGCTTTTAGCTTTCCCCTTTAAACTTACTGCTTTTCGCTTTTTAAATAATAAATTTTGATAAAAACACAGTTAAAGAAAGATTTTGATACCGGAGATTTTCAAATCGGTGCTTCTGGTTTGAAACAACTACTATGGTATTTTACTGACGTATTTTTTTTTCGGACTAAAGTGATTCCTTTCAGTTCGGTATTGGTATTCCTACTGCGCTCATTTGGAGCCAAAATTGGTCAGGATGTACGAATTAAGCCAGGCATACAGGTTAAATATCCATGGAAATTAGAGATTGGCAACTCTTGCTGGTTGGCCGATTGCTGCCTCGAAAACCTGGATTGGATAAAAATGGGTGACAATTGTTGCATCTCTCAGCAAGCCATGCTTATCACTGGAAATCATAATTATAAAAAGACAACCTTCGATTTGATAATTTCACCTATTATTTTAGAAGATGGCGTATGGATTGGTGCGAAAGCAGTAGTTGGCCCAGGCCTAAGGCTCCATTCTCATTCGGTTTTAAGTTTAGGTAGCGTAGCGATTAGCAATCTTACCGCTTACAGTATCTATCAAGGCCATCCGGCGGTAAAAATAAGAGATCGGGAAATCAGGTAAGTTTTTAAACCTATAAATTTATAAAAAGCCACGCTGTGGCTTTTTTTTTATGCCTTAACTTTTATATTTAGCTTAAATTTAAAAGCAATAAGAGAAAAAAGGACTAATTAGACTTACAATAAACTATCAAAAATAACGTCCACCTTGACTTAATTTAACAACAAAGCGCTATCTTGGCAGCTAATATGCAGTTGTTGAACTATCTCGTTAGCATTACATGTTTTTTTCTTCTTCTATTTTCGATGCATTTATTTTTCGCAAAGAAGGGAAACAAGAGACAAAACCTGTTGCTGGCATTTCTATTCTTTTCTCGTTTTACGCAAATTTCTACCTCACTGGTAATTAAGTCGGGTTACGAAAGTGCAGTGTCAGCAATTTTTCAAGCCGCTACTCCACTTTACTTTGCCGCACCAGCCTGTTTTTATTTATATATCACGGGCTTTATTCACAATAGGATTCGATTAACAAAATTAGATTTATTACACTTTATACCCGCGCTAATTGCCATTATTCATGTAATTCCATGGCCTGGATTAAAAGCACTGGATTGGAATTTGATAACAGCACAACTTCACCAGAACGGATATCTTTTTTTAACAGCAGACAACGGATTATTTCCCCCTTATTTCCAGTATGCTGGCCGGCCCATTCTTAACATAATCTACCTGGCGCTTTGCTGGCATGCCATTTTAAAGTTTAAAATGAAAAATCAGGTTAGCCATGATGATCGTGGTCACAACTGGGTTTTCTTTTTGCTTAAGGTGGCTACCTTTTTCCAGCTGGCAGGGTTAATTCCACTTATATTGAAAAGCCTCAACATCCCCCTTTATCATTCCTTTTTTATCATCTCCAATTGCATTGTGCTTTTGGCCATTTTAATTTATGCTCTCCATCGACCTAGCATTTTTTATGGATACCTGCTTGTTGCCATAGATTGGGATAAAAAAGAACCGCCAATTAAAGAATCGTCTCGGGCAACAGCGGATCCCGATCAGGTTTCGGAAATAATTAGCGAAGAACCAATTATTAAAACATCTGCTAAGAAGAAGGTTAATCTGTCTGCTGAACAAACTTCAAATTATGCCATGCTCATTAGAGATGTAATGGAGAAAGAGCAGTTGTACCTACAGCCTGGCCTACAAATTATAGACCTTGCAACCAGAATCAACATCCCGGTTCATCATTGTTCGCATATCATCAATAATCACATTGGCAAGAATTTTCGCGATTGGATTAATGGTTATCGCATCGCATATTTTCTTCGCCAATATCCACTTCAAAGTGATAAAATAACGATTGAGGCCATTGCGCAAAAGTCTGGTTTTAAAAGTCAGGCTACTTTTTATAATGCTTTTAAGAAAGAGAAAGGCCTAATGCCAACTGTCTACTTTTCTCAGGAGTCTGACACTGGGCCAGGTTAAACATTTTCGTCTAACGGCTGAATGGTTAGAGAGAAATAAAACAGATTTAAAAGGTTCTCAATTCATTTAAGCTAACTTTGGGTAACCATCATACATAAGGTTCTTAATGTAACTCATGTATAACCGTTGTCTATAATATAAGCCTCTCTCCAATCCAGTTCCAGTATGAAAGTATGCCCAGAAAATTCTTCCTTTTTGCAACCATTGTTCGATTTTATGGAACGGTTTCATCCACTTTCAGAATCTTTTAAGATGCAGTATAAAAAAGAATGCAATCTTCTGAATGTTAAAAAAAATAAATTTATTCTTTCCCCAATAGATACCAATGACGCAGCTTACTTTTTGTTAAAGGGAGTGGTGAGGGCATTTGTGAAAGAAGACAAGAAAGACATCAGTACACGCTTTTGTTTTGAAAATGAATTTATTGAAGCCATTAAACATCCTGGCAATACTTCAGATTATTCCATCGAATACCTGCAGGCACTGGAAGATTGTAGGCTCATTCGAATTCCCTACAAACTCATTGATTTTCTGAATTTAGAATATCCTGAATCGCAATTAATTACCAGAAAATTATTGGAAAGCAATTACCATGCAGCATCCGAAAGATCTATTTTAGCCAGAATCCCCACGGCCATGGGCAGGTACTTAAAATTTGAAAGTGACCATTCTGAAATGAACCGGATTCCACAACGCTACCTGGCCAGTTATTTGGTCATGCGTTTAGAAACTTTAAGCAGAATGAGAAACAAAGCAGTAGATAATCGCTTACAGAAAATGGATCTGATTGCTGATCAATTGGCCTGATGGGCATTATTGAAAATTTCTGCCAGTCATTTTTCCTTATTGCTTTCTCCTCACCGAATATGCACGGAAGTTTTTTGCAATTCACTATTATCGAGTTGGTAAGTTTACCTCTTGAAAATGCTTGTTGGTCATACCTGAATAGAAACTATCCCGATCAGAAAGGTATTGCGAGGCAAACGTGCACGCTTACTCATCACCTCGCCACATTAAATTCTTAATAAGCAGGCCCACTGCCAGATTGACCAAGCGCTTAGAGTAATGATTGCTCCAAAGTCTCATGCTGCAGGCAAGAGCGGAAAAAAACTATATCAATATCATTCTGCATACACGATACTCCTTTAAAGGGATGCCCTGGGTGGAGGAATTGGTAAACAAAATAAGCCATTGCGTCATTTTATTTTGCATACTGATATAAGTACTCTCCTCCATGCGTACTTGTACCCATTTTGAATGGAATAGCCCGTTTATCGGTAGATCTCAAAACCCTATCAAAATTTTAGGTGTTGTTTTTACAACATATACCTAAATCAATCCTTATGAAAAAGTTAATTATTTTCATGGTGTCGCTGTCGTTAACCTGGCCAGCCATTGCACAAATCCGACAAGACATTACCAAGCAGGAAAAACTAAAAATCCTCAAAAAGATAACATCACCTGGCATATTTAATTAATCTGATATAGCCAAGAAACACTTCTACTGCAATAGTGTAAGCAACTAATCCGGAAAATCTAAAACTATTTAATGATCAGACACCATTAAACTCTTCCATCGTAAAAACAACGCACCTCGCCTTAAACCTTAAACCATTTACCTATGACAGAAAATGAATTTGCTATGAGTGTGAAAACACATGCTAAATCATTGATATCGCATGCGTTTAAATTCACCAAAGACCTCGACGATGCAAACGACCTCGTTCAGGATACACTTGTTAAAGCTACTCGATTTGCTTACAGGTGTGATTATCAAACCAATACTAAAGTCTGGCTTTTTGTAATCATGCGAAATACATTCATTAACAATTACCATAAAAATGTAAAGCATAGAAGTCGCGTAGTACGTGAAGATGAGGTTCCCATAAGTCAGATGGCATATGGCGCCACGGCCAATGCTGCCGAAACAAGCTTCGCTATGGAAGATATCAAGAAAGCATTAAATAATCTTCCTCAAATGTATTCGCTGCCATTTATCAGATATTTTGAAGGCTATAAATATCAAGAGATTGCCGATGAACTTAATTTGCCATTAGGAACGGTTAAAACGTATATTCACCATGCCCGGTTGAGATTAAAGAAAATGCTGAAGCAATATAAAAACCGCTAATTACAGGTCTATAATTGTTCATCTAAGCATTTGACTTTAGAAATCTTGCCTACGCAATAGGAATTTTTTCATTCATCTGCCTCCATCTTTGGTTCAAAATACTGTTCCTTAAACAGCTAAATTATTCAATATTAAAGGCTCCTATCTGCACTTTCTCCTGGAGAAGGTGCAGATAGGAGCCTTTAATATTGCTAAATACTATCCAATATTTTTCAACTTTATATCTCTCTTTCCTTAGCAACGCCTGAATAACCCACTACCCCAGCAACCAGGTTTACAACCGTATAAATACGCTCCCCAATACGGGTTATACCCGAATTAAAGGGGTATAACGCCAAAGGCCCATTTTTGTAACTTGTGTCCCTTAAGCAGGCCATATGGATCGTAACTTCTCATTACTAAATCGCTTTATTAACATAGATAAATTGTTATACTTTGCTTTCGACTGCGAGCAAATGCAGCTCGTTGAACATAATGATGCTTTTGCAGATTTTTTTAAAGAAGTTGATTTCGAGGGTGATTTAGAAAACATTACTTCACTTATTTTTCCTGATGACCTCATTCATATGCAAACCAATTATCAGAATCTGCGGCCAGGCATTTTGAGTGATCATATAGAATTCAGGATGTTGTTGCAACAACGCACTTACCATTTACAACTAAACTTTTGGCTGGATAAAGAAGATACGAAAATACTCGCCGGGCGGATGATGGATATCACAGAAAATAAACGCTACCATGAAAAGCTCATGGAGTACACTAATAAAAAAAATGCAGTCCTGAATATCATTAGTCATGATCTTGCAGGGCCATTGGGCTCCATTCAAATGCTCTCCTCACTGCTTCAAAAATACTTAAAAGAGAACACTGAACCACAGATTATAAAGATTATCGATATGATCGAAGTAAACAGTAAAAGAGGAATCAAGATGATTCAGGAATTTATCAAAAAGGAATTTCTAGAATCTATTGGGGTAGAACTTTTGAAAAAAAGACGCAACCTTGTAGAAAAAATAGAGCAACTGCTTGATGAATATAAGTCTTCAGAGCCTCACCTTAATTTAACCTTTATATTTCAGTGTAACTTAAGCGAAGTATACGTTTCCATAGATGAGGTAAAGTTTATGCAGGCGGTAAACAATCTCATTTCCAACGCTATTAAATTCACACCTGATCATGGCACCATAACCATTGGCCTTCAGCTAGTAGAAAACATGGTTAAACTGTCTATTGCAGATACTGGAATTGGCATACCAAAGCAATTTCATGAGAAGTTGTTTGACAAATTTAATCTCGCTGGGCGAACAGGCTTAAGGGGCGAGCATTCTGTTGGGTTAGGCATGTCTATCATTAAAACCATCATAGAATGGCATGATGGAAAAATTTGGTTTGAATCGGAAGAAAACAATGGAACAACCTTTTTTATCGAGCTTCAACCAGCTTGAAACCCAGGCAGTGACCATTCTCTTTGCAAAAAACATAAAATGAATAACAACCTATTGGCTTTAATGGTTTAAATTAGCCAGATCAAGGTATTGAATTGATCATAGTAAAATGACGAACAGCGAACAACCCATCTCAACGAGATTTCAAATACACGATGAAGAACAACCTGCAAAAGCTAATCAGAACGCCTTTCCAATTATCGGTATTGGCGGAGCCAGCGGCTCTTTAATTGCATTTAAAAACTTTTTCAGGCATATGCCCGCCAACTCAGGGATGGCTTTTGTGCTGGTTATTCATCAGGCCTCGAAAGAGGACGAAGACTTTGCAAAACTAATTACTTCTTATACTACCATGCCACTTGTAATGGCAGAAGATGGCATGAAGGTAATGCGCGAACACGTATATCTTGCACCAAAAAATGTCGATATCGGTATCCACGACGGGCATTTGCTACTCTTTAATCCCTCTCGGGAAAAAGGCGCGCACATGTGCATCGACCATTTTTTTCAGAGCCTGGCCGAAGATCAATGGAACCTTGCTGTAGGTATAATTTTCTCTGGCTTAGGGGCAGATGGAGAAACCGGGATCAGGATGATTAAAGAAAAACTGGGCATGTGTATGGTACAGGATCCGGAGAATGCCGAATATCCAAGTATGCCTATGGCAGCAATTAAAACGCATTTAACTGATTTTGTACTCGCACCCGAGGATATGCCTAACCGATTGATTAGCTATCTCAATCATCCTGCTTTGAGGTTGCCTTTAGAAAATGAATCAAATACCCACAAATCGAACAAAGTACACATTCAGAAAATATTAATGTTACTGCGTTCTCACACCGGACATGATTTTACCCTCTATAAGAAAATACCATCTCCCGAAGAATTGACCGTAGAATTGCTTTTCATCAACTACCTGATTACGAAAACTACGTCAATTACCTAAGAGAAAATCCAACAGAAATAGAGCTTTTATTTAATGAGCTTTTAATTGGGGTTACTAAATTTTTCAGGGATAAGCAGGCTTTCGAAATTCTGAAAGAAAATATTTATTCGTTACTGAAAAATAAAAATCCGCAAGAACCCATTCGGGTGTGGATTGCGGGTTGCTCTACGGGAGAGGAAGCCTATTCTGTTGCCATTTTAATTACAGAATACCTGGATACCTTGCCCATAAAACTTAAACCTAAAGCACAAATTTTTGCAACTGATTTAGATGCCAATGCAATAGAGCTTGCCAGAACAGGGTTTTACTTCTCAAACATCGTTTCAGAACTGAGCGCAGAACAAATGGAACGTTTCTTCATTAAGAAAAATAACGGCTTTACTGTGAAAAAAGAAATCAGGGAAATGATTGTCTTTGCGCAGCATAACCTGATTAAAGATGCTCCGTTTACCCGTTTAGATCTGCTGTGCTGCCGCAACGTGATGATTTATTTGACCACAGATCTTCAAAAGAAAATCATCCCGATCTTCCATTATTCATTGAATGTAAACGGCTTATTATTTTTGGGGCCTGCAGAATCTTTAGGGGGTTTTCACGATATTTTCAATAGCATTGATACCAAATGGAAATTATTCGAAAGAAAGGAAGGGGTGTCTTCATTAGGTAAATTACTTGATTTCCCATTCCATATTGCTAATCAGGAAAAGCTTTCTAAAACAGATCTTACGGTGAAAGGCGGACAAAAAAACACTTTGGCTGAAAACTTCAACAAATTACTGTTAGATAACCATACGCCACCATCTCTATTGCTTAATGATAAGGGAGAAATCCTTTTTATTGCTGGTAATACCAGCCGGTTTATTCACCTGCACCCTGGGGAGGCGCTCATGAATATTCACCACATGATTCGTGAAGAATTAAAATATGTTCTCGGAAATGCTATCCATCAGGCCCTTAGTAACCGGAGCAAGGTAGACATTTCAGAAGTAAAAATTAAGGAGAAGGATAGAACTTACCTGGTTAGTTTTAATGTAGAGTATCTGCATGATCTGGCTCTATCCGGCCTGTTACTAGTTACTTTTTATGAAAAGGGTCCAACCAAGAAAAACACCAGAAAAGCCAACAGTGCCGTTACCGAAGGTGCTGTAGAAGAGTTGGAAAAAGAACTTACTTACACCAAGCAACAACTCCATACCACAATAGAACAAATGGAAACTTCGCTGGAAGAATTGAAATCTACCAATGAAGAGCTGCAAAGTACAAACGAAGAATTGCAGAGTACCAACGAGGAAGCATTAACGACCAAAGAAGAAATGCAATCGCTTAATGAAGAATTGATGACCATTAATCTTCAGTATCAAACCAAGGCAGAAGAATTAATCCAGCTGAATAATGACATGAAAAACCTGCTGGACAATATCGAGATTGGAACTATTTTTTTAGATAACCAACTGAACATCTTACGTTTTACACCACAGGTAACCAAGCTTTTCAACGTTATTGCAACAGATGTTGGCCGTTCTATTACACATATTGTTTCCAATTTCGAATATCCATCAATAGAAAATACCATTAACCAGGTAATAGAGACGCTGGTTGGAAAAGAGCTGGAGGTAAAAACTAAAATGAATGAATGGTATAATTTAAGAATGATGCCATACCGGACCATGGATAACTTCATTAACGGTGCGGTACTTACTTTTACCAAAATTACGCCAATTAAATCGATGAGTGCGCAGGTACAGGGCTTGCTTCGATATACCCAAACCGTTATTAACCAATTGCAGGATGCTACCATCGTAATTGATGAGGAAAAAAAAGTATTGGTTTATAACCGCCATTTTCTTAAGCTCTTTCATTTTACTGATTTGGAAATTACTGAACTTTCCTTTTTAGAAATTGTTAATAATAAGTGGCACTTTAAACTTCTTTTAGAAAAACTCCTTGTAGACACTCCTGTTGAGGAAGAATTTTATTTGCAGCACCACTTTAATGGCATTGGTTTGCTTGGGCTCCATATCTCGATTGAACATATTCAGACAGATACCAATGAACCATCAATATTAATTTTAAAATTTAGAAAAGCATAGTGAGAAAGCAAGGCGCAGTTAATAAAGACTTTATTTTAAATGCTTTACGAAAAAAAGCAGAGTCTCTCCTTGGCCGAGAAAATGCTGATCATCATATCCACGAGGAAAACGAAGTTTCTATTTTGCTGAATGAGCTGGAAGTTTATGAGTTGGAGCTGGAAATGCAGAATGATGAGTTGAAGTCCTCTCATTATGCACTCGAAATCGAACGACTCAAATTTGCTAGTCTTTTCAATGCTGCCCCTATTGGCTATTTAATTCTTTCGTCAAATGGCCAAATTGCTGAAATAAACGAAGTGGGCGAAAACATGCGGCTAAATGGTGCAGGCGATATTATTGGGAAAAATCTTTCAAGCTTTATTTCTCCTTTTGATCGCAATGAGTTTTATGCCTTTATTAACCGCATGCAAAAATTGCATTTAAAAGCACACTGTGAACTTCGGATTCATCCAAAAGGCGCACCCGCTTTTTTTGCACAGCTAGACGGCTCTACCGTAACCACTCCGGGCTCCGGCAAACGGAACTTTTATATCACCATAACTGATATTACTAAACTAAAAAGTTCTGAGCAAAAACTTTTAGAAACAACAGAAAGGTTAAGCCAGACTTTACAGGCATCACATACCGGTACCTGGCGCGTAAAAATGAATGACGGAACCGTTTTTCTGGATAATTACACCAAGGAAATTCTTGATCTTAGTGAAGATAAAAGCCAGCCAACGCTAAAAGAACTTTTTGCTTTGGTGCTGGAATCTGACAGGAAAAAACTCGTTACCATTGTAAACAAACTTCGTAATACACAGGAGGTAGATGTGGAAGTTGGCCTGCAGACTGCCGTAACCAAAAAAATAATTTTAATTAAAGGAAAAGCAATTAACCAGCTTGATGGTTCTACCTTGTTTACGGGAATAGTTTCCGACATTTCCGAGCGTAAACAATTACTAGAAAAGGAACAAGAATATGAGCGCAATCAGCATCGCTTGCTGCGTCGCGCTGCGATAGAGGCGCAGGAGAAAGAACGGTATAAAATCAGTGCCTCCCTGCATGATAGCGTTTGCCAGATCCTTTATGGAATTCGTTTCAAACTCAACCATTTGCAAAAAAACGAAGCTACCGAAACATCATTTTCTAACATCAATCAATTACTGGATCTGGCCATCAAAGAGTTAAGAACCATTTCTGGAGAACTAAGCCCTTCTATTCTGAAAGATTTCGGTTTTACCTCAGGAATAAAGGATATGATTCAACATTTAGAAAATGCTGGTTTCAAAGTCTATTCCAAGATAGATCGCCAAGCCGATAACTTGTCGGCAGAAACCCAGCTTTACATTTTTAGAATCATTCAGGAACTTTTAAATAACAGTATAAAACATTCGGGGGCAAGCCAGGCCAACGTAACCGTTAAAATAGATAAAACACAAATCATCATTATTGTGAAGGATGAAGGAAATGGCTTTCAAACAAGTATTGATCAGGCACTTAAAGAGGGTTCAGGATTACGGGCAATTAAAAACCGGGTCTCCCTGTTAAAGGGGCATTTGGAAATCAGCAATGATCAAGGCGCCACTTTCACCATTTCCTTTCCAAATGAGTAATAGTTATTGACATCAAAACATGAAAATTGAAGAAGTAAAAAATGTAATTACAATTGGAGCATCCGCAGGTGGTATATCAGCTGTGACTAAATTGCTGGAATCGCTACCTGAAGATCTAGATGCAGCCGTTTTCATTGTTATTCACATTAGCAAAGTTGCCATCGAAAAAAACATACTTGGCCTTTTAAACAAGAAATCGAAGCTGGAAGTAGTTATTCCGCAAAACGAAACAAAAATACAAAACAACAAAGTATACCTCGCGCCTGTAGATCACCACATGATGTTGAGTAATGATACGATCTTGATCACCAGAGGAGCGAAAGAAAATCATTGGCGTCCATCTATCGATGTTCTTTTTAGAACTGCTGCAGCAGCCTATAGTACTTGCGTAACGGGTATTATTTTAACCGGTTTGCTGGATGATGGCACATCGGGTATGATTGCGATCAAAAATGCGGGCGGCACCTGCATTGTTCAGGAACCTGAAGAAGCAGAATATGCAGATATGCCACAAAATGTAATCAATAATATTGAGGTTGATTACCGGGTATCAATCATAGATATGCAGTATATTCTTTCTGATCTATACAGCAGGGGTACCTGTGTTAAGGGCGAAGTGCCGGCAAACCTCAAACTCGAGTCGGAAATTACATTGAGGATGAGTAGCAATTATGAGCAAACCAGTGCCCTTGGCACAACAACCATTTTTACCTGCCCGGAATGTGGCGGTGTACTCACAAAAATTGAGGAAGATGGAAATAACCGGTATCGTTGCTTTACGGGTCATGTCTATAGTGAAGATGTACTAAGGAGCGAGTATGCAAAAAAAACCGAAGATGCTTTGTGGGTAGCCATCAGAATGATGGAAGAACGGCGCAACTTCATCTCCGGTTTAGAAAAACGTATGCAAATTGACGCACACGTTAGTGACGACCGAAAGAAAAAATCAGATGAACTGAAGGTTCATATAGAGAGACTAAAAGAAGTACTTAAAGACATAGGAGACTCAGGAATAATAAAATTATAAAGATGTTAAAGATTATACTGGCAGAGGATCATATTATTGTGAGGAACGGCATCAAACTTATTCTGGATTCACAACCAGGCGTTCAGGTGATTGGAGAAGCAGATAATGGTAAGGAAGTCTTAGACCTGATTGCCTCGGGTACCATACCCGATATCGTGCTTACAGATATCAACATGCCCGAAATGGACGGCATAACCCTTATTCGCGAACTGAAGAAAAAATGGCCTGAAGTTAAAACAATTGTGCTATCTATGCTCGATAACGAGAAATACGTTGCTCAAGCCTTTCTCGAAGGTAGCCGGGGTTACCTGATGAAAAATGTAAACGAAGATGAAATGATGTTCGCCTTGAAAATAGTTCACTCAGGCACAAAGTATCTTTGCTGCGAACTATCTCAAAGCTTGCTAGACAGGCTTTTAAACAGTGTGGCCGCCCAGACAGAACAGACGCAAATGCAAATTGAACTTTCCATGCGGGAAATTGAGATTCTGCACCTGATTGCTGAGGGTTACACCAATCAGGAAATGGCGGATAAAATTTTCCTCAGCAAACGAACAGTAGAAGGACATCGCCAATCGTTAATTGATAAAACGGGCTCGAAAAATACCGCAGCGCTTATTCGTTTTGCCGTAACTAACGGGTATCTCAATTAAGGATAAAGAAAAACTATCCCTTATGCAAAGAGTAATTACATTATATTTCAAATAGGAAATGGCCGCTGAATAAAAAAATCAACGGCCATTACTGTAATTTTTGGGTTAATACTGTGCTGGTGTTAAGGCGTAGGAGTTGTACCTGTACCCGTAGTTGTTGCCGTACTATCTGTTAGTGTAGTATCTGTGGTTAAGCTATCCTGCATTGGAGCAGTTCCGCTCATATCACTCATGGTAGTATCAGAACCAACAGAATCTGAAGCATTGTTCTTATTTTCTGAATTGCAAGCAGACAGCATCAATAATACTGCACTTGTCATGATAAGCAAGTGTTTTTTCATTTTAGATCTTATTTACGTGCACAACACCATTGTTGGCAAATTATATAAGAAGAAGCCTGTTCACGCATCAAAGGTTTATAAAAATACTTAAACCCGTAAAAATACGCAGGATAGTTACGTAGATTACCCCATCATGATTGGCTATTCTTCGCCTTCAGGTTTTGGTTTAGAGTGTGGCATATTCCCAGCCTCACCTTCATTGCCTTTATCAGCATCAGCACGGGCTTCTTCTGATCCAAAATCACCCTCTCCTACCTCACGACTTAGAAAACCAGCATCACTTCTCACTTTGTTTTCTTCATTGTTGTCATTGCTCCGGTGCCTCGGCACCTGATTTTCTGGCATATTGGATTTATCAGCTGAATTTTCAGCCTGTGTATCTCCAAGATTCTCATTTTTCTCCTGCTCGTTCATGGTTATTATTTTTTATTTAAAAGGTTTTTGCATTGAAACTTATCAATCTTCTAATACTTTCTAACCGTATCATCTGAGTCTAAGCGCTGTGGCTGTTGTACGGAATCTTTTTTTGCTGTGTCGCCGTAATCGCGTTTACTGTTTCCTTTAACTGCTCTGTCGGATGGATTTTGACAAGATGAAATGATCACTATAAGTAATAAAGCGAGCAAAATGCTATGGACTGTTTTCATAATATTTCTTTTTAGAAGAACCCAGGTCACCTGCTGATGGTTTAGCATTTATTCAATATCGATCCCGTCATAACTACCACCTCTTAGATACTATTGCTAAGGATACTACAACACGATGTCTGGTATGGCAGGCGTATCGTGGTTTTCGTCGCTGATACTGCCTTGCGGCGTATTTTCGTTATATGATGTTTCTAAGTGTTCCAGGTAAATTTTCAGATTTTGAATTTTCGCATTCACCAGTTCCTGTTGCGCTGGCGTATGTTCTGGGGTGCCATCCATAGATTTAAGTAAATCCATAGCGTAATCCATAAAATCTTTCAGGTTCTCAGATAAAAGTTCTTTTTTCTCAATCATTTTATAACGTTTTGTAATAACAACAGGACTGAACCTAAAAGGTTCGTTAGAAAATGTTAAGCGATCAATTTTAATTGAACACTACTTTATTAAAAGCTTTTAGTTGTCTTTAAATAAACAATCAACAACTTCTAGCGCTTGAAATATCGGCCTGAAATTTTGCTTTTTTGTAACATTTTTGTATCTTTATGTCACCAAGAAAAAAGCCTATAGAAAAAAGACCTACCTAATCATTCATCATATCAATATATAAATATATCCTATGAGAAAATATATTTTGGGAATCTCCGGTCTTTTATTAGTCGCTACCTGCTCAGTTTTTAGTTCATGGAAAAATAACGATAAAGAAATCGTGCTTTCGAAAAATGAGAAAGAAGCGCCTGTAAAGACTGCTTATATCCAACATGCGGAATCACTTTATCAATCAGCTCATTTAAAAGATTCTGGTTTAACATTCCCTGTGTTTGAAAAGGCTTTAACAGGTTACTACAATTTGAAAAAAGCCGGACGCTTATCAGATCATGCTTTGTTAACCATTGCCGATTTTGATCAGCCGAGCACGCAGAAGAGGCTCTATGTAGTTAATGTTGATGAGAAAGATGTAGTGCTGAATACCTGGGTAGCGCATGGGCAGCGCAGCGGCGAAGACCAGGCGGTAACCTTTTCAAATAAAAATGATTCGTTCACCAGCAGTATTGGCTTTTATGTTACCGGTGAAGCATATCATGGCGCACATGGCCGATCATTAAGATTAGATGGAATGGATCCCGGATTCAATGATAATGCCAGACTTCGTTCTATCGTGATTCATGGTGCGCCTTATGTAAGCGAGGGTACAATTGCAGCTTTGGGCAGATTAGGAAGAAGCCAGGGTTGCCCGGCGGTTTCCCCTGAACTTTCCGATCAGTTAATTTCTTCTCTCGGTGAGGGCAGTGTCTTGTTCATTAACAGATCAGCTGAAAAATATTCGTCGGCTTACCTAGATGAAAAGAGTGCCTACCTTGCTGCAATGCCTGATATTAATAAAGCAGCTTTATACGGCACGTTTTCAACAATGGATTAGATTCTAACCAGATGGGTGTACAAAACAGCATCCAATCCATATACATCCTTTGCAAATTTTAGCGTACCATTTGGATCTCTCCAACAAGTAAAATAGCTGAGGTAAACCGGAATTTGTTTAGGAAGCGAAATATTCTCTGCTTTTGGATCAGTGCTTGTCATCCCTGTGCTGATTCGATCGAACTTTTTTCCCGATCCAAATAATGCCCTTGCTAATTCTAAAGGCTGTTCTACTCTTACACATCCGTGGCTTACGGCTCTCACTGTTTGGTTAAAAGCGGCCTTTGCCGGAGTATCGTGTAAATAAACACTACTTTGGTTATTAAATAAGAACTTAATTTTACCCAAAGAATTATCATCACCCGGGCGCTGTTTAAAGGCATAGGTTTTGCCTACATTTCCAGCCGTCCAATCGATGGTTTCGGGATCTTCAACCAGTTTGCCTTTATAAAAAACATCAATATTATTGTTGCTTAAATAATAACGATCTTTTGCGGCCTGCGTGGCAATCTCATTAGTCGCAATGCTTTGTGGAATGTTCCATACCGGATTAACCTGCACACTGTGGATCATACTCTTTAATTGTGGTGTTTCCCGGTTAAACGGACGATCTTTTTCCAGGTCATCCTCATCATATTCGGCTAAAGATTGTCCGGCAGGTTGTTCCCTACCCTCACCTACACAAACTTTCATCGTCATTGCAGTCTTACCATTTTCAATTACATGAAGCTGATATTCCGGAATATTTACCCAAACATATTTTTCTTCTGAAGGGCTATTTTGCCAGCGAAGTCGTTCCAGGTTAACTTGAATTATTCTTTTACTTTCTTCTGCAGATCGGCCCGGAGCAGTAGTATTTTGTTTCAGCGCCTGCTGTAACATTTTATAATCTGCATTTTTTGGCTGGATGCTATCTAAAAAAGCCACCAGATTAGTTGTCTGATAAGGCCTCTTAAAACTCAAAGAATCCGGCCTTTTGGTTTTAGTGTAGTATTGCGCATAAATCTTCCTGGGACTCACCAAGCCAAATTCCATTGCCTGACTATAACTGGTAATGGCGTTACTAGCCGCCAATTCCAGGTCGATTAGTGTTTGATAGGCCAGATCAAGATCTTTAACAGCCTCTTGATCGTAAGTTTCCTGTAGAACTGACTTAAATTTCGATAGTTTAAAAGCTTCTGGCGATACCCCATGGTCTTCAGCCATTGCGATTACATTTGCTGCTCTGATAAGTCCGCTATCTGGGATAAATTTTTCAACCAAAATAGGTTCATAGTTATTGGCAGCATAAAGTGCGTTGGTAAACTTAGGATTTTGTAAGGTCTTTGATCGATCGGAAATAGCCAGTTTCATTTTTTTTCCAAACTCATCCATGTCGATCTTTCCAAATATTTTGTTCCCTGTAGCCTCTACCAGGTGTGCACCAACTTTTGATTGCTGTTTTTTACAACTTTGTAAAATGGTCAGCCCGAACAACATCGTCACCATCAAGCACTTTAAGAGCGGCTTTTTAAAATTCACTAAATACATGAGACTATAATTCAAATTTTGTAGTATTTGTTTTACGTAATTTTTATTCCACTGAAAAACAAGTTATTACGATTATCACCAGCGATATCATTATTATTAAATTTCGATGGCTTTTATTAAAATTAGTGTTCCTTCGAAGCGTTTTAAACAAACTTAAAATGAATCTGTTCCTATGATGATGAAACAGATTATTTTCTTTGGTGACAGTCTAACCCAGGGCTACGGATTGCGGGATCCTGCAAAGGCTGCTTTCCCGGCATTGATTCAAAAAAGGCTAGATGAGGTTGGTAATGGTTTTAATGTGATTAATGCTGGGTTAAGTGGCGACACTACATTTTCTGCTTTGAATCGACTTAAATCGGTGTTAAAAATGCAGACTGATATTTTCGTTCTGGAACTTGGCGCTAACGATTTGATCCGAGGGCATTCCGCTTCTGATGTGGAGGCCAATCTTCAACACATGATTGATCTGGTAAAACATGACCATCCATCAGCACCGATTTTATTGCTGGGAATGGAATTACCAGAATGGATTCCAGGTGCTAAAGCAGCCGGATACCGAAATATATACACCAGGCTGGCGGATAAAAATCAAATTCACCTGGTTCCGTTTCTGCTGGAAGGTGTGGCGGGTATTCCGCACCTCAATATGTTCGATGGTATCCATCCGCTTGCAGAGGGGTATGAAATTATTGCCAAAAATGTCTGGAAAACCCTGAAAGTCGTTATGGAAACCATGCAATAGTCTATTTCCGGCCAAATACCTTTCTGCGTTTTGGTGGAGTAATCGGCCCGATCAGGAAGCCGAAGGCGTTTAATGCAGGTACCCTATCACAAATGATTTTAACGATTCCCAACAATGGGATTGCTAAAATCATGCCCGCAACGCCCCAAACAAATTCACCCAAAACAATAGCCATGATGGTAAAAAGCGGATTAATGTTTACCTGTTCACCTACAATTAATGGTTCTAGAATATAAGTCTGAATCAATTGTACAAGTCCGTACACGATGAGCACGCCGATGATCATTTTACTATCTCCACCCTGCGCAATTACGGAAAGAACAGTAAGGCTGGTTCCTGTCAGGTTCCCAACAAAGGGGATAATTTCCAGAATTCCGCAAAGCACAGCGAAGAAAATAGCACTTTCTATGCCTACAATGCTGAAGCCGATCCCATACATGACCCATAATACCGCAATCATGGCACCAAGTCCGCTTAAATACTTTTGAGCAACATGCCCACACTCATGTACAATATCTGCCGTATTTTCTTTTTCGTTTTGCGGTACCAGTTTAAGAATAAAACGCTTAATATGAGATCGATAATAAAGGCAGAGGTACATGTAAACCAATACTAAAACCGTGCTCACACCAATGGAAACTAGGTTACTGGCAAAACCCATCACCATTGAGCCTGTTTGTTCTCCTTGCCCTTTAACGATTTCCTGCTGTTGCTTCTGATCAATCCCTGCCTTATCGTTAACCCAAGCCCTCATGTTTGTAACCATCCCACCTAACCGCGATTTCATTTCATCAATGTTTTCCGTAAATGAACCCATTTGCCAATACAACAGGCCGACAATTAAGACCACACTGAAGATAAAAATCAACATGCAAAAAAGTGATGCCAAACCCCTATTGATTCCTTTACTTTCAAAAAAGCTACTTAAACGGATGAAAAGCATTGAAAATACCGCTGCCAGCGACAGCGGAATAAGAAATGAACTGGCAAAGTAAAGTCCACCAAAAAAGAGTACAAGGAAAAGTATAATGTAAACGCTGCGTTGAAGGTTATCCATAGACAGCTAACAGTTTCTAAGTGCAAATAGTTTATGATAATGAGTCTGAAGATTCTACTTCATACTTTTTTTAAGAAAGATAATTGTAAGGCAGTTTACTTAATTACTTAGCGGCACCTTTTCCCTGAAGGAGGAAGAGCGTGAAATAAGAACTTTTCGCAGCTAACAATTAAAAACATCAAACCATAGGTCCTGAATCAAGTTCAGGATAACGATCGCTTAACCCACCGTTCGTAGAATGACGTATAAAAAAGGTTCGGTGTTCATTGATAGCATTAGAGAAAAACAAAGGATTCTTTTGTACCTCACGATAACAACATCGCTATGACCACTTTGCTATCTGGCCTAGGAGATGATGGAAGAAGAAGCCGTTGAAATTTTTGCACTGATGTTCAAATCCCGCCACCCCAAGGTAGCGCGAACGGCTCCTAAAACAAATCCTTATTATATAGCAAATCGAGCCCTTGCGCTACCGCCATTTAAATTTCGACGCGCTAATCCAACATCAGATCCAAGCCTTGATTTTTTTGTTACTTTTTTGATCAAGCAAAAAAGTAAGAGCCCTTCGGCGGCCAGCCGAGGCAAGCCAAGCGCAGCGGAAAAAGTTTACGGTAAGTGATGACACCAGCCGATGGATGAATGCTAAAAAAATGTCTTTTACGCTTCGGGTTAAAGGATTTTATCGTGTCCTGGCCGGACGGGCCTTTTTTCTTTTGACAGCAAAAGAAACAAAACTGCCGGCTCGC